>CAYGAO010000010.1:8016-26238 GCA_964347715.1 uncultured Acidobacteriota bacterium | reverse complement strand
GGTGACGACCCCGAAGCGGTGCGTGTCCTCGAGGAGGTCGAGCGCCGCCTTCGTCGCCTCCTTCGCCAGCGCGATCTTCCGCCCGTACATGCTGTAGGACTTGTCGAGGACGATCACCAGCGAGAGGTCCTTCCACTTCTCCTCGATCTGGAAGTCCACCGGGAGCGCCTCTTCGAGGATGGACTCCGAGTACCCGTCCTCGCCGTAGCTGGACTCGCCGGCGGCGAAGACCAGCCCGCCGCCCGCATCGCGGACATAGCGCGCGATCCGGTCCATCGTGGTCTCCGAGAGGCGTTCGGGAGGGATGTCGCTCAGCACGACCGCGTCCCACTCGTCGAGATCGAGATCGGCGAGCGCGGCGACCGGAGCCGGATCCACGGCGACGCCCTCGGATTCGAGCGCGGTGCGCAGGTAGCGGGCGCTCGCCGGCTGGCCCTCGACATAGAGGACGCGCGCCGCCCGACCGACCGGCACCTCGACCCCGCGCCGGTCGTTCACGCCGAGCCCGTCGCCGGGGACCCGGATCTCGGCCTCGACCAGGGTCATCCCCGGATCCTCGATCCGGACCGGGATCGGGACCCGCGACGGGCCGGGCGGCAGCTCCACCTCGACCGCGGCCAGGGTCTCGCCCCCGGCCAGGACCTGGATCGCGGCGGGGCCGCCGGAGGCGGAGAAGACCTCGACCTCGACCCCGACCATCTCGCCGGCCCGCACCGAAGGCGGCAGCTCGACCGCGTTCACGAACCCGCCGCCGTCGCTCCGCGCCGCCGCGGGCGCCGGGAACACCCGGACTCCGGCGTCCTTGAGGAGCATCAGCGCCGCCGAGGTGTCCCCCTCGGTCTCGCGGCCGTCGGTGAAGAGCACGATCCGCTTCATCCGGTCGGGCGGGAAGAGCGCGGCGGCGTGGCGGAGCGCGGCCTCGATGTTCGTCCGCGCCTGGTCGAGCGCCTCGGGGTTCGGATTGCCCCGCCCGCCGCTGTCGAACACCTGGACGCCCATCAGCTCGTCGGCGGTCGGGACCGAGACCGGGCGGTCGGCGAAGGCGACGAAGTGGGCGTTTCCGGGGCCGAGTCCCCGGCTCGCCTCGCGCGACCAGGCGACGGCATCCTGCATGGCGCCGGCCGCGACGCTCCGCGAGACATCCACGACGAAGGCGACCGAGACCTCGCCGGAGCGGGCGCGGATCACCGGGCGGCAGAGCGCGAGGAGCAGCAGGCCCGCGGCGAGGAGGCGGAGGGCGAGCGACGCCCGCAGCCGGAACTTCGGCCAGCGCAGGCGCGACCCCCGCGCCGCGAGCACCACCGCCACGAGGAGCGGCGCGAGCAGGAGCGGCCAGAGGGCTTCGAGGGTCATCGGCGGCAGGGGGCGCCGGAGCGCCCGGCGCGGGGATGGTAAGCCGCCGGCGGGACAACGGGCGAACCCGGCGGGGCCGACCTGCTAATTTCGCTCGCCCCCCGAAGGAGTTCCGCCATGCCCCTACCGCCCGTCCTGCTGGCCGCCGCGCTCCTCGCCCCCGGGACCCAGGCGCGCCCCACGATCTCCATCGAACCGGGCGCGCTGACCCTCGAGGTCGGCGAGACGCGCCAGCTCACCGCGACCGTCCGCGACCCGGGCGGAAACCCGCTCCCCGACGCGCGGGTGGTCTTCTTCTCCGGGAACCGCCTCGCGCTCACGGTGACCCCGGGCGGCTTCGTCTCGGCGAACCGCCCCGGCGAGCACCAGGTCACCGCACTCCTGCCGGACCAGGCCTTCGACGGTACCTGGGACTACTACAGCCGGAGCGACCCCGGAGTCCGCGCCGAGATCACCGTGAGCGTCCCGGTTCCCGAGGTCGCCGAACTGCGGTTCGACGACCCGCCCGAGGCGGCCCATGTCGGGACCGCGGTGCGCTTCACCGTGTCCGGGCTGGACCGGGCCGGCGACGCCCGGCCCGGGATCGAGGCCTCGTTCCGCGTGAGCGACGAGACCGTCGCCACTGCCGACGACTTCGGGATGGTCTCGTTCCTCGCGCCGGGGACGGTGCGGATCGCCGCCGAGAGCGGCGGACTCGTCGCCGAGCGCGAGGTCCGGGTGCGGGAGAACCCGACCGCGCGGATCCTGCTCTCCGATCCGGGGGCGAGCGAGGTGCGCGTCGGCGATGTGATCGCGTTCACCGCCGAGGCGCGCGATGCCGGCGGGTCCGCGCTCCCGGAGATCCCGATCCGCTTCGCGCTCGAATCGCGGCCCGATCCCTTCCGGCCCGAGTCGCTCGGGGCCGGGGCGCCGGCGCAGATCACCGCCCGGGGGCGCTTCGTCGCCGAGCAGCCGGGGCTCTACACGGTGGTGGCGATGAGCGGGGAGCGGATCGCGCGCCGGACGGTCCGCGCGGTCCCCCGGAATGTCGGGCGCGAGATCGAGTTCCTCGGCCACGCGCGGGTGTCCGACCGCGTCACCGCCGACCTCTGGGTCTGGGAGGGCGTGGACGGCCGGGACTACGCCGTCCACGGCACCTGGAACGCCGAGGGCCACGCCTATTTCTACGATGTGACCGACCCCCGGAACATGGTCCTGATCGACACGGTGCAGGTGGACGCCCGCACGGTGAACGATGTGAAGGTGTCCGCCGACGGGACGCTCTGCGTGATCAGCCGCGAGGGCGCCTCGAACCGGCGGAACGGGTTCGTGCTGCTCGATGTGACGAACCCGCGCGAGGTCGAGATCCTGAGCTCGTTCGACCAGGGGCTCACCGGCGGCGTCCACAACGTGTTCCTCGACGAGAACCACGTCTATGCGGTGAACAACGGGCGCCGCTTCGATGTGGTGAACGTCGAGGACCCGCGAAATCCTTTCCGCGCCTCGCGCTTCGAGACGGACACCCCCGGACGCTCGGTCCACGATGTCTGGGTGCGCGACGGGATCGCCTACCAGGCCGGGCGGACCGACGGCCTCGTCCTCGTGGATGTCGGCGGGGGCGGGCTCGGCGGGAGCCCGAACGCGCCGGTGGAGATGGGGCGCTTCCCGCAGATCACCGGCTGGAACCACGCGGTCTGGCCGTTCCGCAGCCCCTCGACCGGGAAGCTCTATGTGGTCGGCGGCGACGAGGCGTTCCACCTGAACCCGCGCCGCCCGGACGCCGGCGGCATCCTCTGGGAGGAGGGGATCCCCTCCCGGGCGAAGGGCTGGCTCCACTTCGTGGACTTCACCGATCCGGAGAACCCGGAAGAGGTCGCCCGCTTCCAGCTCGCCGACTCGGGGCCGCACAACCTCTGGATCGACTGGGAGGAGGAGATCATGTATGTCGGCTACTACGACGCCGGCCTCCGGGTGGTGGACATCTCGGGCGAGCTGCTCGGCGACCTCTACCGGCAGGGGCGCGAGATCGCCCGCTTCTTCCCCGAGGACGACGAGGGGTTCCTGGCGAACGCCGCGTTCACCTGGGGGCCGCAGCCGCACAAGGGGACGATCTTCCTCGCCGACTTCAACAGCGGGCTCTGGGCGGTGCGCCTGAAGCCGCAGTCGTGACGCGGACCCTCGCCGCGCTGCTCGTAGCAGCGCCGCTCGCCGCCCAGGAACCCGGGCTCTCGGTGGCTCCGGCGGAGATCGAGCTGCGCGTCGGGCAGACCGCGACCCTCGAAGCGACCGTCCGGGGGGCGGACGGGAACCCCGACCCCGGGGCGCGGGTGCTCTTCTTCTCGCTCGACCCCGCCGATGTGAGCGTCTCGCACACCGGGATCGTGAGCGCGCACCGGGCCGGCGAGCACACGCTGGTCGCCCTCGCCCCGGCGGCGGGGACGACCCCGGGGTTCACCCGGCCCGACGATCCGGGGATCCGGGTGGAGATCCCGGTGCGGGTGCTGCCGTCCGAGCTGGCGACGCTCCGCTTCGTCGGGCTACCGGACCGGGTCCTCGCCGGCGCCAGCGTCCGGGTGCGCCTCCTCGCCGAGGACGAGGGAGCCGAGGCGCGCGATGTCCGGCCCGAGCTCGCCGTCGAACCCGCGGGGATCGCGGCGGTGGAGGCCTTCGGGCCGCTCTTCGAGGGGACCTACCACGCGCATCCGTTCTACGACCGGCCCCGGCCGCCGACCTACCTCGCCGACGCCGCCGGGGTGCTCCGGGCGCTCGCTCCCGGGACCGCGACCCTGACCGCGCGGCTCGGCGAGCTCGGCGCCGAGCACCGGATCGAGGTGCTCCCGAATCCGGCGCGCTCGATCCGGCTCGAAGGCGCTTCGGCGGCGGTGCGGACCGGGGATGTGGTCCGGTTCACCGCCAGGGCGCTCGACGAGTCCGGCGCTCCCGTGGCGGACGCTCCGGTGCGGTTCGCCCTCGAATCGCATCCCGACCCGAGCCGATACGACACCGTCGGCGCGGGGGCGCCGGCGCAGCTCCTCCCGGACGGACGCTTCGTCGCCGAGCAGCCGGGGCTCTACCTGGTCTCGGCGTCTTCCGGCGCCGCGCGCGCCGAGGCCGCCGTCCGGGTCGTCCCCCGCGAGGTGGGCATGGCGATCGAGTTCGTCGGCCACGCCCCGGTGCGCGACCGGGCGACCTCGGACCTGTGGGTCTGGGAGGGGCTCGACGGGCGCGACTACGCGGTGCTCGGCACCTGGAACGCCGACGGGCACGCGCTGTTCTTCGATGTCACCGACCCCGCCGACATGCGGCGGATCGCCGAGGTGCAGGTGGACGCCCGCACGGTGAACGATGTGAAGGTGTCCGCCGACGGGCGGACGCTGGTCATCACCCGCGAGGGGGCCTCGAACCGGCGCAACGGGTTCGTGATCCTCGATGTGAGCGATCCGCGGAACCCCGAGGTGCTCTCGCGCTTCGACGACGAGCTCACCGGCGGCGTCCACAACGTGTTCCTCCACGAGGGCCACATCTACGCGATCAACAACGGGCGGCGATGGGATGTGGTGAACGCCGAGGACCCGAAGAACCCGTTCCGGGTGGCGCGGTTCGAGGACCCGCGGCCCGGTCGGAGCGTCCACGATGTCTGGATCGAGGACGGGATCGCCTTCCAGGCCGGCAACACCGACGGGCTGGTGGTCGTGGATGTGGGCGGCGGCGGGATGGGCGGGTCGCCCCGGAACCCGGTCGAGATGGGCCGGCTCTACCAGCTCACCGGCTGGAACCACGCCGTCTGGCCGTTCCGCAGCCGCTCTGCGGGGCGGTTCTATGTCGTCACCGGCGACGAATCGCACCCGGTGAACCCGCGGATCCCGGGGCCGATCATCTCCTGGGAAGAGCGGATGCCGTCGCGCGCGATGGGGTTCATCCACATCAACGAGTTCGACGACCCGGAGCACCCGGTCGAGATCGCCCGCTACCGGGTCCCGGACGCGGGGCCGCACAACCTCTGGATCGATACCGAACGCGACCTGATGTATGTCGCCTACTTCAACGGCGGGCTGCGCGTGGTGGATGTCTCGGGAGAGCTCGTCGGCGACCTCTACCGGCAGGGACGCGAGGTGGCGAAGTTCTATTCGGACGATCCGCAGGGGTTCGTCCCGAACTCGCCGTTCGTCTGGGGGCCGCAGCCCCACCAGGGGACGATCTTCTTCTCGGACTTCCACAGCGGCCTCTGGGCCGTGCGCCTCGTCCCCCGCGAGGACCGCTCCCCGGGGCGCCCGGCGCCGCCGCCCGCCCAGTAGTCAGGCGCCGTCCCCACCGCGAATCCCTGGTTCCACCACTCTCTCGCCGTCGCCCTCCCGCTCCGACTCTGCGCGTCCCTGCCGCAATATCCTCCTGCCCCCCGTTCAGGGGTTGGGGGACTTCAGCCGCCCTTCGGCAACATCGACGAAGACCCGGGCAGCACGGGCGTAGGAGCGGACTACGTGCCGACCCCAAGCCATGAAGACCTGTCCCCGGGCCAGGCGGACGCGGCCGATATCGCCCCATACGAAGTTCGGGTCCGTCACGGCGGCCTCGCGAAATCCCTCGCCGACAGCGCCCGTCCCATCGTCTTCCAACACTTCGCACACCGTTTCCAGAATGGCCGTCGTCGGTTGCGAACGGGTTTCCCGATACAGCACACGACCGAGCAGCCGGTTGGCATCTTCGAGAACTGCCTTGCCGGACACTTCCCCGCGGAATTCGGCGATCCACGCGCGTACTGCGGCGACCCGTCTCTTCTCCTGGTGGGGGTCACGGACGCCCACGGCATACTGATCGGCAGTGCATGGAATCCCCATGACCTGATCGAGGAGCAGGCGTGCTCCTCGCCGCCTACGTCTAGCCACGAGGAGTTCGACGACTTCCTCTGGCTCGATCGGCCATTCGAGCGTCCGGAACGGTCTGTAGGGGTAATGGGAGGCGATCCGTATGGATCTCTCGATTCGTCCTGATTTCATTCGCAATCCTCCTGGATTTGCTGGTGGCTCGCCGACCTCTCGGTCTCGAACGTTAGAAACGCCGCGTTTCTGGTCACTTTGGCTCCGTGAACCCAACGGCAGGAAGAGCCGATGCACATCGTGGCGGCGCCTCACCGTCTTCTGTGCTCCTGCTCTCAAGATGTGATCCGGCCCGCTCGATAACGAACGGGTTCCGGGCGGAATCCTATGCGCCGCTCCGACCCTCTGTCCGTCGGCTGCTGCCTCGGACGATCCCGTGGCGCCACCGGCTTGGCCCGAGTCATGTTCAGCAACTTGCCGACGGAAATCTGCCGGGAACGGAAGACTTCGGTTATCCCGAGCATTGCTCTCGTCTCCATCCTGTGCAACTCAGGGTGATCCAGCATGCCGCAAATGCGCTCGAGACTGGCCGGATACGCCCAGATCGGCCACTGCAGGGAGAACCGTCGTTCCCTCCGCCCACCGCGCACATCCAGCCGGATGTCCGGTCCCCGCCGGTGCGGTGCGACCATCAGGGTCGCGAGCCCGACCGCGGCCAGGATGTTCGCTCCGTGCTGCGTTCCCTGTTTCGTGGCGCTCTTGGTCGGGTCGTCGAACCGGTAGGCGTGCCGGACATCCTCGGCCGGATCCCACCGAAATCCATCGGTCCGGTCTGCCCGATCCCACGGGGCGAAGAGCGCTTCATGTACGGCATCCCGAGCACGCTCGCGGTCCGAACGGGCCAGATCGGGAAGGTCACGGAGTCGGCTCAAGAAATGCTGGTGGCCCTGCCCGAACTGCAAGCACATCGGGGTGGGTTCCACGTTGGCTTCGCGGCTCTTGTGCGCCTTGTCGCTGACGAGCGCCGCCCACAGGTCGGCGCGGTACGGGTCCGCGATAGCGGCCTCACGCAGCTCCGCGCGAGCCTGATCTTCGTGCAGATCCTTGAGATTCCGGAACGGAAAGCGGTGATGTTGCGCAAGCTCCGCCACGCCCGCCACCGACGCCCGGGACACCTCATCGCTCGAAACCGCGGTCCGCAAGTGGAGAGTTCCGCGCACCGGGAGTTCGTCCACGGTCCACGCGGCTCGGGGGCGCCATTCCGGGCGGGACCGCTCCAGGGCGCGCAGCAGCCCGAACAGGGCGAGGAGCGCCAGGACGATGTCAGGCTCGATGCCGTCGAGTCGGTGTCGCGTCGTCTTGATCACGCCGTTTCTGTTTCCTCTCGTTCCGATGCCCGGTGGTCGGCGAGGCGCAGGATCGCCTCGAGTTCAGCAAGCCCCCATACTCCGTAACGACGCCGTAACCGACGGAACATCTCCGGCCAGTCGGCTCCGCGGAACTCGAACCTCGGAGATTCGGGTCCGGCTCCGTCCGCCTCGAACGCCCATTCATCCACACCGAGCGCGGCCCGTGGTTCTGGCGTCGAATCCTCGCGAAACCCGAAGAACGGCCGTCCGAGTCCATGATGCGTCCCGACGAGCCAGAGGACGAGCTCCGGATCGTGAGCCTCGGCGAATCTGGGATGGGCCTGGGCCAGCCGCACCGAGAGCGCCTCGTGTCGCCAGTCGTCGGGCAGGCCCGCGGCTCGCCAGGCACCAGGGACCCGCTCCCGGCTACTCTTGGCCAGCACGACGCCTTCGGGAGCATTCCACACGCCCGCCCCGGACAGCATCACCTGGAACCTGGGATCGGCCTTGCCCGCATCGTGAAGAAAGGCGGCCAGCGCCAGATCGTTCTCGACCTCCGGGCGTTTCCGCAGACGCCGAGCGTACTTTCGGGCGACACCTTCCACATGTGCGCCGTGGTCATCCAGGCTCACGAGACCGGGAAAGCTGTACCCGAAGACATCGCTCTCCGTAGTCGGAGCTGACGGCGCCCGCACCGGATCGCCGGGAATCTGCAGACCCCGGGGAGCCAGCAGCACGACGCCACCGCACCCCTCGCCGCCCGAATTCGCGTACGGGAAACGAAGAGCGATCCTGTTCCCTTTCGCCTGCCGGAGCCATCGGAGCCGTTCCAGGGTCTCGTGGAGGGTCGTTTGCTTCTCTCCCTCGGCATCAGGCAGTTCGAGACCGGTCGGCGCGAGGGCCTCCGCGAGCCGAGAAGCGAGGTCTTTCGCCGAGTGTCCCTCGCGATCGGCGAGAACCGCGGCGGCCACCGACCACCGTTCCTTGCCGGTTCGCGACGGGCAGATGCGAACCGCCCAGTGGCGTGCCGCGTAATCCCGCGAGGCCTCGTCCGCGATGTCGCGCACCGGCTCCGATCTCGACGGGTCCCAGCCGTGGTCGTCGCAGCCGCCGTAAGCGGCCGGAACGACCAACAGGTCACCTGGGAGGATCTCGTCACCGCGCACCACTTCGGTGCGGGGCGACTCCAGGCCGGCCCACCGGAACACCCTTCGGGTCGGACCGCGGAGTCGGGGGGAGTCCTCTCGACGTTCGGACACGTCGCTGGTCGAGTCCGGAGGATCGTCGGTCCCATGCCCGCGGGACAGCCATCTTCGGGCGGCGGCCATCGGAACCGGGAGCATCTCGCCGGCACGGGGCGGCACCAGCGACAGCAGCTCCATCAACCGCTTCGCATTCGCGGCGCGAAGGTCACCCTGCTCCATGTCGTCGCGCCAGACCACCATCACATCCGCCGGCGCTCGGTCCGCCCCGTGGAGGAACAGATCCACCTCGGGATCCGCTGCCGGAACAGGAGCCGTCCGTGCCCAGGCATCGAGATACGCCGGCATCACGACCGGCGCGTCCGAACGAACGGCAACCGTTTCTGCCTGGCGGACACCGCCACTCGAAAGCGCGGCGTCCATCGCCCGAACACCGAAATCGATGACACCGTCCGGAGAAGCCGACTGCATCCACTCCCATGTAAGCCTGACGCGGTCTCCGTAGATCGGATCGTCGGCACGCTTCCGAACCTCCCCGGCGAGCGCGAGGACCGCCGCTCGCGGAACGCCGTTCGTTTTCTCGTGCCCGCGGCCGGCGCGGTCGAGCCGGCCGAACCTCTGCCGCAGCGCGTCCAGGGGCGCCGCCTGGGTCACCAGGCCGTCCAGGTCGATATCAACACCCACCTCGAGGCACTGGGTCGCCACCACGATGAGCGATCGGGCAGAGGAGCGGTCATCGCATGCGGTGAAGAACGGCTTCAGGTCGCCAGCGAGCGAGTCGCGGTCCACCGGGCGTGACCTGCCGATCATCAGACGTACCGACTCTGCCCCGCCGTCAGGAACCCTCTCACACAGGATCCGGTGAATCTTCCTGGCCAGTGCCACCCTGTTCACGACCACACCGATGGCGATGCCTCGCTCCCTGCCGGTGGCAACCTGGATTTCGCGCAGGATTCCCAGGGCAGAATCCGCGAACTCGCCTTCCGGCCGGGAACTCCGCACGACCCGGAGCATCGCCGGCTTCCCCGTCTCCACGCGCGCCCGCAGCACCGGTGTCTCGAGATCTTCGGAAGCGAGCCGGACTGCGTCCGCATCCGCCATCCCGGGAGTCGCCGACAGCAAGACCTGGCGGATGCCGGCGCGGCCGATCCCGCCCACGGCCTCGAGTGTCTGGCGAAACGGTTCTGACAGGTGCGCCTCGTCGAGCAGAAAAAGCGATCCCTCGCCGAGGAGCCCGGCATGGATCGGCCGCATTCGGTCCGACACCCCATAGCCACGAAACAACAGTCGCGACCCGACCTGGTCCACTGTCGAACAGAGAACGGCGGGCTGGGTCGGAGACCGGGCCCAGATGTGCTCCAGTGGCGCTCCCCCGCGCAGACGACTCGCCACCAGGGGAAGTTCTTCGTCGCCGGAGAGCCGCGCCAAACGGGTCGCTACCTCCGCCACGACGGGATCCGTGCGCGGGTCGGCGTCCCGGAGCGTGGCTTCGAGGCGCCGGGCGCGACGGAACGCCTCGTCCACCACCAGACGACGGTCCACGACGAACACGATGCGCACCGCCGCTTGCTCGGGGTCGTTCCAACAAAGCGCCAGATGGAACAGGGCGGCATCGAGCGCAGCCGTCTTTCCGGACGCGGTCGGCAGGTCCAGAACCCGGGGCCAGCCGCGGCCCTCCGCGAGCCGCTTCACCAGACGACGCTGCCAGGGAAACGGCTCGTAGCCGTGGACGGCCTGAAAGAAAGCCGGGAAGTCCTCGTGGGTGAGCGGCTTCGTCATGGCGCCAGGGCCCTCATCAGTCCCAGACCGACGAACCGGCCGGCTCCCAGGAGAACGGGACCCGGAACAGGTTCGGGGAACTCGACGACGGCGTGGACGAGCGGCCTCGAACGGAACGCTTCGGGCACCTGCCAGCGCTCCCAGGGTGGGGCGCCCCGGTGCGGGCGGGAAGAAGGCGCACCCCGAACGGCAGAATGACGCCCCGTCTGGATTCGCTCCGGGTCTGGATGCGGCAGCCCGACGTTGCGACAGGCGCGGGCGATCAGGTCCCGAGCCTCGGCGTCCGTTCTCTTCTTCAGATGGCGGTCGAGGACGACGGGAGTGACGCTCGCCCAGCGGCGCGACCGAGTTCGGTAAGGGCCGGGGGAGAGCGAGCGCAGGCGTTCGTCCACAACGGGGCTCAGCTCGAAGCAGTCGTCCATGCCAGGGGCCCCGAGGGGAAGGACCCGGCGTTCCCGGTCGGCGGCGTACGGCGCCACCTCCTTGAACGCCTCGAAGAGGCCGGGGATGTCCCGCAACCGCCGACCGGAGGGCGGAATGACCGCGAATCCGAAGACGGTTCCTGTCGCATGGTCGGTCCCGACGAACGGCATCGGCACGACGGCGATGTGGGGCGCGGCAGTGGGGCGTCCGTCCGATGTGTGTCCCGAGAGGGCTTCCGGCACCTCCGCTGCGCGCTGCCGGCCGTAGCCACTCATCAGCGCCTGCCGTACCAGCCTGCAGAGGATCGCGGAGGCGCGCAGATCAGGCCGCCGTGCAGAGACGATCTCCAAGACGAGCCAGTCGGAGTCCTTGGGGGCCGCCAGGGGTGCCTGCGGCTTCACGGTTGCTCCCGGCCGGATGGAGGGCCGGACCGGGTTCGCGCGGAACGCCCGTTCGAGTTCGGCCAGTCTCCCCGGGTACACCCGCTGGCGCACGGGTCGCAGAGAACCGGCCGACCCGTTCTCCACCTTGACGAAACGGCAGCGTACGAGGCTCGCGGAATGGCCGAGGTACGAGACGTCCCGTGCTATGTCGGCGAGCCTCCGCAGAGGCTCGTCCGCTGGAGCGCTCGCCCACACATAGGTGAGCGTCGGGTCGTCCGGACAGGCAACCTGGAACTGGCGCGGCTTCCCCTTGCGTTTCGCCGGGATTATCTGTCCGTAGTCTTTCTTCTCCTTCGGCGCGTCGTTGGGAGGCACGTAGACGTGAGGTGTGGTGCGCATGGAGCACGGCGACGCCTCGATCCGTGGTGGTTCCTGTCGTTCCAGCCATTCCAGCGACCGCCGCTCCGCCGGATCCTCTCCCCTCGCACCCCACGAGGCGACAAGCGCCGAGAACACGCGATCCGGCTGCGGCGGCCAATCGGCCGCGTCATCCGCCGACGACCGGGCGCCCCGATAGACGCCCGTGAGCAACTCGACCTCGAGGGCCAGGCCGCTCAATTCTCGCCTCCGTCGGAGCCCCGACCAGCGAGAGCGAGGGCCCGGCTCTGCCGAACGATTGCCACCAGCTTTTCCTGCGGCGTCAGGGTGAGACTCCGAAACGAGAACCCTGCTGCCTCGCCGCCGGCGAAAGCTTCCCGATAGAGATCATGGGCCCCAGCGAGGTCGAGCGTCACGGGTTCCG
This sequence comes from uncultured Acidobacteriota bacterium, assembly GCA_964347715.1. GTDB lineage: Bacteria > Acidobacteriota > Vicinamibacteria > Marinacidobacterales > Marinacidobacteraceae > CAYGAO01. Next base: position 14,154 of record CAYGAO010000010.1, on the reverse strand, counting down.
TGGCGCCGTCGGCGTGGACGACTTCGAAGTCCGAGCGACCTTCGCAGACGAGGTCGCACCGCGATCGGAGCGCGTAGCCCCGACGGTCCTGCTCCAGCGCAGCCACTAGGCCGAGCGCCGCCAGCAGTGCCCGCCCGGCGTCGTTCCGCTCCGGGCTGCCGAAGCGGAGTCGGCGAAGTCCGGCGAAGGTGATCACGGTCCGATGTTCGGCGTAGTCGAAGGTGACGCCGAGCGACTGAATCGTGGGCGCGATGTTCCCGTGATTGATCTCGGAAGGCTTCTTCTTCATCGCGCCCTTCCCGGCTTCCGCGCGGGTCATCCCCCACTCCTTGGTCTTCGGAGTCATGAACACCTCGACACCCTTGCGGATGCCGAGGGGGTCCACGCGACTCCCGGTCCGGCGGCCCTTCGTCCGCGGCTCGGCTTCGCCAGAATTTCGATGAGTGGCCTCCTCGACCGGAACATTCACCCCGACGATCTCGGACACGATGGCGCGCGCGAACTTCGCGCCGAGGCCACCGCCCTGCCCCTGCGAATGCCAGGCCCCGAAGAGAAGGGCATTCGGGGACATCTCGAGGAGCGCGGTCGCGTCGCTGATCTGGGACTTGGCGAGGTCGCGTCCCGCGTCGCTCTCCATGAAGGGTTTCCCGTTGAGCAGGCTGTCGCGGAGGATCGCGTCGTACACTCGATGTGGTGCCTGGAGCGAAGTGATGCGAGTGAGCGGCTCCAGGTCGCAGTCGCCGAAGTCCACCGTGACGAACGGGAGTGGCAGGCCTTCATCGGCAGCCGCCTGCAGTGCCTCCTCGAGCCGATTGGCCTGGCTCTGGACGCTGTCCACGAGCACGGTGGTGACGAAATTCGCGTCCGAGCCGTTCGTTGCATACGACGAACCACCGGTCCGGGACCGTGCGCCGTACACATGCCGGGGCGGATCGGTCCTCGAGTTCCCGGGATAGGTCGGGGGGAACACGGTGTCGCCGGGGCCACCCGCCGGCTGGAGGCGCTGGATTCGCCGCAGAGCCGCAGCGTGGCGGGTGTGGTGGATGAGTTGCTTCGTGTCCATCAGAGAGTTCCTCCTCGTTCGGACGTGGTTCGTTTTTGAGTGGAGCCGGGGAACTATAGCACGATCTCCCTGGTTCTACTTCGCACTGCTCGTAAAGCCAAAGAACGAGGACTCGGCACACAACTCGGGAGTTCCTGAAGCCGGGGCGGAGCCCGGGGGTCGGCCGTACCGACACGCTCTGCTGCGCTCGGCGCGGAAAGCGCTTCAATGTGGCCGCCGCCGGGCGCCGGCGACGGAGATTCCAACGGGAACCGGGACCAGAGAATTCTACCCGGATGGCTCGTACTCCGAATCGAGCTGCTCCCGGAATCGAGGCATCCATGGATCCGGCGTCCTGCGGGGCGAACGGCGGGGTGGCGACGGGGGACTCGCACGGGTGGTCCCACGACTCCGCCGGCCGGCGCCAGCGGCGTCTCCGCGCCGAGTGGTCGCCCACCTGCCGGACCCGGTGCTGGCCGCCGCCAACGTGGGTAGAGTCCACTCCACGGGGCCCCGCGCACATGGACTGGTCGGAAGTTCAGGAGCAGGTCGCGGCGGGCGAGAGTGACCGCACCGAATTCAAACGGGGGCCAGGGGACCTGGCCGCGGCGGGTCGGGCGGTGTGCGCGTTCGCGAACGGCGTCGGCGGGCTTCTCGTGTTCGGCGCGGACGACGCCGGCCGGTTCGTCGGGGTTCCGGGAGACCCGGATCGGCTGCAGGAGCGCCTGGCCTCGTTCCTCCAGACCGGTTGCAGCGCCCCGGTCTCGGCGTCCCCGGGCCGGCGCCGGACTCCCGCGGGCTGGGTGCACTGGATCGAGGTTCCGCGCCAGCGCGGGCCCGAGCCGCTCGGCTTCCGGGGGCGGTTCTGGATCCGGCGGGGCCGGACCACCGTCGAGCCTTCCCCCCGTGAACTGCAGGAGCTCTTCAACGCCTTCGGCTTCGTCCTCACCGAAGAGCAGGTCCTGCGCGGGGCGGGAGTGCGGGACCTCGACCTCGAGGCGTTCCGCGGCTTCCTCCACGCCCAGGACCTCGACACCGAGGAGGCCCCGCAGCCCGCTGCGGAGGACGACCTGCGGAACCACGGGGTCCTCGGCGAGGCCGGCGGGCGCCTCCACCCCACGCTCTACGGCATCCTGGCGTTCGGGAGGGATCCGCAGGGACACCGGCAGACGCGCAGCTTCCTGATCCGCTGCGCCGCCTACGCCGGGGACGACCCTGCCGCCGAGGTGATCCTCGCCGGGGAGGCCGGGGGCCGGCTCGACGAACAGGTGCGGCGCGCCATCGGCTGGTTCCGAAGCCTCGGCCACACGGAATCCTTCGAGGACGGGATCTGGCGCCGGGACGGGCCGCGGGTCCCGCCCCGGGCCTTGCGGGAGGCGCTGGTGAACGCGGTGGTCCACCGGGACTACGCCATCCCGGGCGCCCCGGTGCTGCTGGAGTCGTTCGCCGACCGGGTGGTGGTCACGAGCCCCGGGACGCTGCCGAACCACATGACCCCGGCGAGCGTGCGGGCGGGGAGCCGGCCCAGCTCCCGGAACGAGGCGATGGCGCACTCGATGGTCGTCGCCCGGCTGATGGAGCGCCGGGGCCGGGGCTGGCCGATCATGCGGCGCGCGATGCTGGAATGGGGCGGCCCCGAGCCGGAGATCGCGAACGACGAGGGCGGACGGGCCGTCGCGGTCACGCTGCGGCTGCGGACCGGGCGGACCACCCGCGCCTGACCCGGCTCCGTATCATCGGCCCCTCCCGGAGGTTCCCGTGCGCACCGCCCTTCCCTTCCTCTTCGCCCTGATCACCGCGCTCGCGTGGGGTCTCTACGGGCCGACGCTCGGCCAGGCGCGGCTCGCCGACGCCGCCGCGAGCCCGTTCAAGCCCTATCTCGGGATCGGGATCGCCTACCTGGTCGTCGCCATCGCCGGCGGCGCCGTCGGCATGTGGCTCCGGGGCGACAGCTTCTCGCTCGCGGGCGGCGGGTTCCAGTGGGGTTTCCTCGCCGGGCTCCTCGGCGCGGTCGGCGCCCTCGGGCTCACGCTCTCCATGTTCAGCGGCGGGGCGCGCATCCCGCACGCGGTCATGCCGCTGGTGTTCGGCGGGGCGGTCACGATCACGGCGCTGACGACGCTCGTCCTCTCCGAGGGGCGGCTCCGGGGCGGGCCGCTCCTCTGGGTCGGGATCGCCGGGATGCTCGTCTCGACGCTGCTCATCACGACGAACGCGCCGCACGCCGCCCCGGCGAAGCCGGTGAGTCCGCCAGCAGACGAAGCCCGGAGCGGCTGATCCCGGCGCCGCTCAGCACGAGCGCCACGGTCCCCGGGACCGGATCGAGCTTCCCGAGCGCCGCCACCGGGAGCGCGCCCGAACCCTCGACGAGCGCGAACCGCTCGCGCAGCACGAACCGCATCGCGGCGGCGATCTCGTCCTCCTCGAGGAGGACCCACTCGTCCACGAGCGCGGCGGCGAGCCCGAGGGTGATCGCTTCCGGCTCGACGCCCCCCGCCACCCCGTCGGCGAGCGTCGGCCCGAACGGGACTTCGCGCCCCGACTCGAGGATCCGTCCGGCCCGGACCGACGCCGCCAGCACCGCCGAAGCCCGCGGCTGGCAGCCGACGACCCGGATCCCCGGCCGCCGGCGCTTCAGCCACGCGGCGATCCCGGCGATCAGGCCGCCCCCGCCTACCGGGACGAGCACCGCCGCGAGCGACTCCTCCCCGAGCGCGCGGTCCATCTCGAGGCCGATCGTCCCCTGCCCCGCGATGACCTCGAGGTCGTTGTAGGGCGAGACGAACGGGCGGCCGCTCCGCTCCGACTCGGCGCGCGCGGCGAGCTCCGCCTCGATCGCGTCCTCGCCGACGAGCCGCAGCTCGACCACCTCGCGGTAGCGCTCGAGCGCCTCGCGCTTCGCCTCGGCCACCGTTTCCGGGAGGTACACGACTCCGCGCCCGCCGAGGAGCGCGAGCCCGTGCGCGGTCGCGCGACCGTGGTTCCCCGAGGAGGCGGTCACGACCCCCTCGGCGAGGGCACCCTCGTCCCGGAGCGCGAGCAGCTTGTTCAGCGCGCCCCGGATCTTGAAGGAACCGGTCGCCTGGAAGCACTCGAGCTTCCAGCGGACGGAGGGCAGGCCGGGGACCGGCTCGAACGGCGTCTCGCGGACGAAGGGCGCGAGCCGCCGCGCCGCCGCCCGGATCCGGTCCGGGAGGCCGCCGGAATCGCCCGCCGGTCGGGTAGCATCCCCGGCTCGCTCGATCCCCACCAAAGGAGCCAAAGTCTAATGAACCAGGGCATCCAGGCGGTCCCCCGCCCAGCGAACGAACCGGTCCGCGGTTACGAGCCCGGCAGCCCGGAACGGGCCGCGCTCGAGGCCGAACTCGCCCGCCAGTCGGGCGAGGTGGTCGAGATCCCGGCCGTCGTCGGCGGGAAGGAGATCCGCACCGGAAAGCTCGCCGAGGTCCGCTGCCCGCACGACCACCAGCGAGTCCTCGCCCGCTACCACGAGGCGACGCCGGAACTGGTCGGGCAGGCGGTCGCCGCCGCCGCGGAGGCGTGGAACACCTGGTCCGGGCTCGACTACCGCGCCCGGGCCGCCGTCTATCTGCGGATCGCCGAGCTGCTCGCCGGCCCGCACCGCTACCGGCTGAACGCGGCCACGATGCTCGGCCAGTCGAAGACCTGCCACCAGGCCGAGATCGACGCCGCGTGCGAGTTCGCCGACATGCTCCGCTTCAACGCCTGGTTCCTGGACCGGCTGATGCGGAGCCAGCCCGAGGCCGAGAACGAGCCCGGCATCTGGAACTACTTCGAGTACCGCGCGCTCGAGGGGTTCGTGCTGGCGATCAGCCCGTTCAACTTCACCGCGATCGGCGGCAACCTGCCGACCGCTCCCGGGATCATGGGGAACACCGCCATCTGGAAGCCCGCCGAGACCCAGATGCTCTCGGCCCACTACCTGATGCAGCTCTACCGGGAGGCCGGCCTCCCTCCGGGGGTGGTGAACATGCTCCCCGGCGACGGGCCGGCGATCGGCGGCGCGGCGCTCGCGCAGGAGACGCTCGCCGGGGTCCACTTCACCGGCTCGACCCGGACCTTCCAGCACATCTGGCGGACGGTCGGCGCGAACATCGCCCGCTACCGCGGCTATCCGCGGATCGTCGGCGAGACCGGCGGCAAGAACTTCGTGGTCGCCCACGCCTCCGCCGATCTGGAAGCGCTCGTCGCCGGGCTGATCCGGGGCGCCTTCGAGTACCAGGGGCAGAAGTGCTCGGCGGCCTCGCGCGCCTACCTCCCGGAGAGCCTCCGGGCCCGCTTCCTCGAGCGCTTCCGCGCCGAGGCCGACACCGTGACGATGGGCGACCCGGCCGACTTCGGGAACTTCCTGGGGGCGGTCATCGACGAACGCGCCTTCGACAAGATCCGCGGCTACCTCGACCTCGCCGCGAACGACCCGGACTGCGAGGTCGTCCTCGGCGGCGGCGCCCGGGGCGAGCGCGGCTGGTTCGTCGAGCCGACGCTGGTGGTGACCACCGACCCGCGCCACCGCCTGATGGCCGAGGAGATCTTCGGACCGGTGCTCACGGTCTTCTTCTACCCGGACGGCGACTACGGCGAGATCCTGGATGTCTGCGCGAACACCTCGCCCTACGGGCTCACCGGGGCGGTCTTCGCCAACGACCGGCTCGCCGCCGAGCAGGCCTACGACGCCCTGCGTCACGCCGCCGGGAACTTCTACATGAACGACAAGCCGACGGGCGCGGTGATCGGCCAGCAGGCGTTCGGGGGCGGCCGCGCCTCGGGGACGAACGACAAGACCGGGGCCGGGTCGCACCTCCTCCGCTGGACGAACATCCGGACCATCAAGGAGAACTTCGACCCGCCGAAGGACTACCGCTACCCGTTCCTCGCCTCGTGACCCTCGGGGCCGCGCTCACCGACCGGGACGGCCGCGATCGGATCGAGCATCTCTCCCTCCGCATCGCGGCCACCGGCTGAGCGGATCGCGTCGGGCCTCGAACGGGCGAAGCCCGACGACGCAGCACGCCGGAGTCGCCCCGTGAGCGCGGGGAAACCGACCACCGCAGGTGCTCACCCACCCCGGAATCGCC
>CAYGAO010000010.1:0-7916 GCA_964347715.1 uncultured Acidobacteriota bacterium | reverse complement strand
CCCCGGAATCGCCCCGTGAGCACGGCGGCGGAGCCGCTCACCTGCGGCGGAGTCGTCCCGTGAGCGCGGGGAAACCGACCACCGCAGGTGCTCACCCACCCCGGAATCGCCCCGTGAGCACGGCGGCGGAGCCGCTCACCTGCGGCGGAGTCGCCCCGTGAGCGCGGGGCTCCCGGCGGCGAAGACGCTCACCCCCTCGGGGTTCGGGCGCCTCGTCCGCGGGTTCCCGGTCGGCAAGGCCGATCCGGAAGGGCTCGCCGCGCTCCGCCGCCTCTGGCTCGACTCGGGCGGGCTGCTGATCCTCCGGGGCGGCGGCGCGCTCGACCCGGAGGGCTTCCTGCGGTTCTGCCGCGCGTTCGGGCCGCTCGAACGGAACGAGAAGTACGACCCCGGTTTCCTCCTGCCCGGACACCCCGAGATCCTCCGCCTCGGGAACCTGCGCGAGGACGGGAAGTACCGCTCGCTCTTCGTCCGCGCCGAGCCGGGCGAGATCCTCTGGCACACCGACGACAGCTTCCGCTGGCCCCAGCCCGCCGGTTCGATCTTCCACTGCCAGACGCACCCCGAGCGCGGCGGCGGCACCCGCTACGCGGGAATGGCGCACGCCTGGGAGGCCCTTCCCGAGGCGCTCCGCCGGCGGACCCGCGGGCGGTTCGCGGTCCACTCCTACGCCTTCCTGGACCGCTGCCTCCGCGAGCGCAACCCGCACCGCCGCCCGCTCCCCGACGCGGTGCGGCGGGCGCACCCGCCGGTGGTCCGCCCGCTGGTGAGCCGCCATCCGGAGACGGGGCGGGAGGCGCTCATGATCCCCGCCTGCCACATCGAAGCGGTCAGCGGGCTCGCCGAGCCGGAGGCGCGGGCGCTCCTCCGGGAGCTCGTCGCCCACGCGACCGGGCCGGACTTCGCCCTCGTCTGGCAATGGCGCCCCGGAGACCTCGCCGTCTGGGACAACCGCTCCGCGATGCACGCCGGCTCGCCGTTCGACGAAGCCGAACCCCGCCTCCTCCACCGCGTCACCTTCACCGGCCCCGCCACGCCCCCTCCCTGAAGGCGAGACGCCGACCGACGGCCGCACCGCGCGCGCGGGGGCGAGCGGAAGGCTCCGGCAGCGCTCAGCGGGTGGACGCCGATCAGCCGGAGCCGTTCGGCCGGTTCAGCGGCTCTCGTCCCCCTCGCGCGGACACCGGCCCGGAGGCGTGGCCGCGCGGCGCGGCCAGGAAAGCCTCCGGATCGAGACGCGCGCACAGGGCCGCAGCGCTCCACCAGCACGGCCCGCACTGTCAGGCGCGGCTTACAATCGAGTCGTAATGGGACCGACGCACCTCGAGCAGATCGCGGTTCCCGGCGGGCAGGGATCCAGGGTGAAGGAGACCGGAAGCGAGGCCGCGGGACAGCCGTCCCTCTTCGGTGGAGACGCGCCCGACGCCGGAGTACCCCCAGCCGATCTCCTGGGCCCGCTCAACGAAGTGGAGCGCAAGAACGCACCCCGCGCGCTCTACCTGGAAGGGGACCGCTCGCTGCTGGAGAAGGGCCGGCGCGTCGCCGTCGTCGGATCCCGCCGCGCTGGCGAGGACGATCGGGAGCGCGCCCGCCTCGTGACGCGGGCGCTCGTGGGGCGCGGAATCACCGTGGTCAGCGGCCTCGCGGACGGGATCGACACCGTGGCGCACGAGACGGCGATCCAGCGCGGCGGGCGCACGGTGGCCGTTCTGGGGACGCCGCTCTCCGAGGCATATCCGAAGTCCAACGAGGCGCTTCAGCGCCAGATCGTGGAGCGGCACCTCGCAGTTTCCCAGTTCGCCGAGGGGGGCCCGGTCGCGCGGCGGAATTTCGTGATGCGCAACCGCACCATGGCGCTGCTCACGGACGCGACCGTCATCGTGGCCGCAGGCTCCCGGAGCGGAACGCGGCACCAGGGCTGGGAAGCAATCCGGCTGGGCCGGTTCCTGGCGATTCTGGAGCCGCTCGCGGAGAACGGCTTCGAGTGGGTTCGGGAGCAGATCCGGTACGGAGCCGAGCCGCTGCCCCTGACCGATTTCGGGCTGTGGCTCGACGCGGTACCCGAACGAATCCCTTTCGATGGCTTCGTTCTCTGAGGTCCGTTGCGGCGCCTGCTTCGCCTGTTCGCCGCGCGGAGAAGATGGAGCGTCGCAACGGTCGAGGTTGCTCTGCTACGCGCTGAAGCGCGGTGAGAGCACGGCAATCGATGTCGCGGCCGACCGAGTGCGGTCGCTTGCGGAACGCGACGCGATCCGGCGCGTCCTGGGAGCGGATGCGACGCTCGTCCCCATGCCGGGGCATGCGCTTCGAGGTGGAGACGGTCTCTGGGTGAGTCTGCTGATCGCCAACGCGCTCGCCGAGCGGGCGCTCGGCCAGGAGGTGGAAGTGCTCCTCGAACGGACGCAGCGCGTCCGAAAGTCTGCGACCGCTCCGCGCGGCCAGCGCCCCGGACCTCTGGATCACTACCAGTCGCTTCTGGCGACTCGCAACCTCCACTCGCCGCAGAACATCACGATCGTTGACGATGTAGTGACGCGCGGCGCGACGATGCTCGGCGCTGCGGCTCGGTTACGCGAAGCGTTTCCCGACGCGAGCGTCCGTGGCTTCGCGATGGTTCGAACCCAGTCGACTCTCGGAGAAGCCGGGATCCAGGATCCGCAACTCTGCATGATTCGCCGGGACGGATACGGGCCTCGGCGCATCCCGTAACCCGTCCATTTCACCGACCTACTCGCCCTCCGAGGCTTCGCTGTCCGCGACCGCCGCGGCAGTCCGTTCCGTCGGCCGCCGGACTCCCTTGCAGTCCATGAACTCACGCTCGCCCTCGATGAGGGTCGTCAGCCGCGCTTCGATCAGGCCCTTCCGGTCGTTGCTCCGCAGCAACCCGATGGCGCCCTTCCCGAAACCGTGCGTCGGAAACAGATCGGCCAGATCTTCGTCGTTCAGCTCCCGCAGCCTTCCGAGCGCCTGGCCTATGTGGTTCGCGTCCACGAACATCCGGTTCGCCGGACTCGAAAACAGATGGTCGCCCTGCCCGGGGTTCGCAACCACGTACCCCACTGCATCGGTGCCCCTCGAAGCGAGCAAATCCCCTGGATCCAGGGTATCCGCGCCTCCCAGGGAGCGCGGCCCGAGCGAAGCGAGATAGAGCAGGAAGGCCCGGACGCGCGCGCTCCGCCCGTCGAACCGGTCCGGAAACGGCGCCGCCGGAGCGTCGAGGTCCACGACCCGGACTTCTTCTCGCGCACCTTTCGCGAGGTCGCGCATCTCCCGAAGGGCGAGTCTCACCCGGGCGCCGCCGACGCCGCCGAACCAACCGCTGAACGAGGTCGCCCAGAACCAGCGGCGCAGCACCAGCCTCATCGGCTCTGAAGGGTCAGCGCACACCCGGAAGAACTCGGAAAGAAGAACGAGCTGCAGGCCATACGGCAACAGCCGGTCCGAAGTCACGCCGACCCCACGCAGGAAGGCCAGCGCCCGTCTGAGTCCGTTCGCCGCCTCCTCGAAGGCTTCGCCGAGCCGGGGGCGCACCTCCTGTTTCACGATCAGGTTCGCCCAGTCCTGCGCGTAGATGTCGAGATCGAGGGCCGCGAGTACCGCCCGGAGCAGAAGCACGCGGTCGAGATTCCCGAACCCCAGCTTGTTGAGTTCGGCCTTGAACTCGGAAAGGGCGGCAGCCAGATGGAAACCGCCTTCCTGGTAGGTCAGCGCCGAAACCATCTCGTCCGCGGTCATCTTCCGCCCCGTACGGTTCAACCTTGCGAACACCGCGACGGCGCTGTCGAGCGCAGCTTCCCGGATGTGGATCAGCGGAAGCTGGTAGTCCCGGAACGCGCTGGCGAGGCGATCTGCCTCGTCGAGCCACTGCTGCGCCTTCCGCCGATCCTGTTCTTCCCTCTCGATGCGACGGCACGCAGTGAAGAACCCGGCTGTGTTGAGCAGGCTCCGGACCGGGAACAACCGCGGTTCCAGCCCGGATCTCGGCGCCCGGACGAATTCGCCGCTTTCGAGATCGCAGTAGATCCGCCAATCGAGTTCATCCACGATCGACTCCTTGCCCTCGAGCCGCAAGGTACCCACGAGGGTGGAAACCCGCTGCTGACCGTCCAGCAGATACCCGACCGTTCCCTCGGGACGCCGGACCGTGGGGACCGGACCGATCCGGTCTGTGGATTCGATGATCTCGTCGGTGTCCCACACGAGAATGGACCCGATCGGGAATCCGCGAAAGACGCTGTCGAGCAGGCCGTGGATGTCACTCTGTCTCCAGACGAAGGAGCGCTGGAACTTCGGGACGCGGATCTTGCCGGAAACGATCCGCTCGACCAGCTTTCCCAGGAACACGACTTCCGAGACGACCTCGGTCCGCTTCGAGGAGTGCGTCGCCACGGCGCTACACCTGACTCCGGATGAGCTTCATGCCTTCTTCGAGATCGCCGCGGCTTCGGTCCACGAGTTCGCTTCGGACCTCGACGCCCCCACAGGACCAACAGGAGTACAGACGGCTCCCGAACCCGTTCCGGAGGGTCTCGCGGTCGTCCCGCGGAACATCGTGGAAGAGCGACTCTTCGGCCGGTGACGGCTGGCTGGACCATCCGCCCTTCATGTCGAAGAAGTCCTTCTGATCGTCGCCGAGCCGATCCCATGCCTCGACCTGACGGGCGTGGTCCGGACCGGCATCGGGGCGCGCATCGAGGAGAGCCCGCGGAAGATAGTTCTCGGCCTCCCGTTTGGCGAGAATCCAGCAGGCGACTCCCCGGCTCTCGCACTCACGCCCCAGCGCGCGGGCGGTGGGACCCGGACCGTCGGAGGGGCCCTTCCGGTCGCTGTCGATGATCGCGACCAGTCGGGGTCGCCAGGACAGTCGGAGACTTCGGCGCTCGATCTCGAGCGGCATCTGGCCCCCACCGCCGACGCTGTCCACGCAGATCGGATGGCCCGCTCGGTTCCACAACGAATGGAGCCGTCGGTCGAGCTCTCCGACGATCCGCTTCAGGAACGCGCCGTCGCTCTCCCGGTTCTCCACCAGGAGAACCAGGGGTTCGTCGGCCAGCCGAAAGGCGTCCTCCGGCTTCGACTCGTCGGTCGCGACCGGGCGCGTCGTGACGCGCAACCTTCTCTCGTGCGGCTCCAAGGACCACGCCCCTTTCTGGATGGACCGACGCCACAGCTCGCGCAGCCGCCGACCCTGACGGCCAGGATCCAGAAACCACGAAGTACCTTCCATCGCTTCCGGAGCGGGCGGCTCCGCGGTATCCCAGACATGCCAGCCATCCTCGATCCTGGCGACGATGCGGTCCAGCCAGTCGTGCGCGGCGGGATCGTTGGCGGCTTCCGCGGTGATCGTGATGCGCATTCGGCTCTACGCCCTCGTCCGTGCGGCGCGCCGGATGGCGAGAATCTCTTCGTAGTCCTCGATGAAGACATCGTCCGGCCAGCTTTGCATGTCGCCCGCCTCGGTGATGCGGATCTTCCGGAGGGTGGAGCCTCGGGACGGTTCGCGGGTGATCCAGTAGACGAGCACGCGGTCCGGCGCGAGTCGGCCTTCCGCGATCCGGCGCCTCGCCCGGAGAAGCATCATCTCGGAGTGGGTCTCCACGATCACCGGCCGCTCCGGCCCGGTAAGGCGAGTCAGCAGCAACTCGGCGATTCGCGCGTGGGCGCCCGGATGGAGCTCGGCTTCGGGGTGCTCGATGACATCGACTCCGGGGCCCTGCGCTTCAGCCGTCAGCGCGGTCACCACCACCGGAAGCGCCTGCGAGAGACCGGCGCCGGATTGGGCGAGCTGCACATCGGGACCGCGGGCGAGCTCCCGGATCACCAGTTCCGCGTACGGTCCCTGCATCCGCACCTCCAGACTCACGCCGAACGCATCCCGGTACCACTTCCGGACGGCGTCCTTCAGCTCGCCGTCCGATGCGAGGGCCAACGGAGCGTTCCGACCGTCCGGGCCGAGGCCCGAGGGGGTGTATCCGTCGGCGTGGAAGGGCGACCGCAGGAGCGCCCTCGGACACCGCAGGTAGCGCACCCCGCCAGCCCACTTGCGGAGCCGCTCCGAAGCGGCGCCCACCGACGACGAGAGAGAGTGCCGCTCGGCGGGAAGCAGACCGCGCCAGACGATCGGCTGGATCTCGGCCGCCTGGCCCGGCCGCGACACCCGGTAACCGGATGTCTTTTCGAGCGATAGCCGCTCGGCTCGGGTTTCCTCCGTTCCATTCTTCAGCCGCCATTCCCTGATCTGGCGTTCGGAAGTCTGGTCGGGGGCAACCACATTCTGAATCCTGGCCAGGAGGGACAGGTCGCTCCCGTTTCCGGACAACTCGATCCCCAGGCGGATCCAACCGTGCGGAACCCGGCCAGCAATCAGGTCCTCGAAGCTGTTTCCATGCCGGACTCCCGACGACCTGAGCGGGAGTGGCTCGCCCACTGTCTCCTCCGGCGGTGCGAGTCCTCCGGCGAGCAACTGGATCGCCTGGGCCAGGGCGCTCTTGCCGGAGTTGTTGGGGCCGACCAGGATCGTCAAGGGAGCCAATTCCAGCTCGGCGCGCTCGGCGTAGCCCTTGTACCGTTCGAGGCTGAGACTACGAAGTTCCATCTGGAGCCACCCTGGCAGGCTGTGGAGAAAGTCCCTCGCGCGCCGACGCGGCGCGAAGCGCCGCCGGGGAGAGTTCTCCCTCCCCGCGAAAGCGGCAAGCGATACCGGCCCCCATCGGGTGGGGAAAGCGCCCCGCATCCGCCCGGACGATGGGGTTTCCCATCTCTTCGAGGACGGATTCCCATGCGGGGCGTCTCGTCCACAGGCTGCTGAAGGCGAGACGCCGACCGACGAGCGCACCTCGCCGGTGCGCGCGCCGAAACGGGAGACCCATCCCCGTTCGATCCACCGCTCGCCCGACGAATCGAATCCGGTGTGCGGACCCGAAGGACGACGGACGGGGTCGGCGCACCCGCAAGCCCTCCCTGACCGCGGCGGCCGACAGCCGGAGGTCACTCGAAACGATGTCGAGCGAGCGCGGCTGTTCGGCGGTAGCGGCGGCCAGCTGGAAGGCGTCGGCAGCGCTCGGCGGGTGGACGCCGAGCAGCCGGCCGGCTCGTAGCCGGAGCCGTTCCGACGGCTCGATCCGGATCCAGGTCGCGGACTGCTCCGCCAGGCGCGCCAGAGCCTGGAAGAGCTGAGGGTCGTCCAACTCCCGAGTGCGGCCGAGCCGGTGGAACGCCGAGACGCACTCCACCGAACTGCCCCGCCAGGTAACCACCTCCGGCTCGCGTCGCAGGAGATCGAGCCGGTCCGCCGTCCGATCCTCGTCGACGAAGAGCGAAACGAGCGCCGAGGAATCCCCGTGGTTCAACGGCTCTCGTCCCGCTCGCGCGTCACCGCGTCGCTCGCGCGAACACCGGCACGGAGGCGCGGCCGCGGCGCGGCCAGGAAAGCCTCCAGATCGAGACGCGCGCGGGGCGCGGCGATGCCCCGCTGCACCAGCAGCATGGCGGCGCCGTCGGCTGCGGCGTCGGATCGCCACGGCTCCAGCGTCGCCACCGGCTTCCCGCGATCCGTGATCAGGGTCGCCTCCCCCCTGTCGGGCTCGCCGCAGCAACTCGCCGAACCCGTTTCGGGCTTCGCTGACACTGACGCTCTTCATCCGGCCATTTTCACATGATTCGGTGCGTCGGTCTGGCGCGAACGCAGTCCGCCGTCGTCCGGCGCCCGCCATCACCGGGATCTGGTGGCCCAGCCCGCCGAAAGCGCCTCGGCCTGCTCCAGCACCGTCCGGGTCGCCGACTCCTGCCGGTCGGGCGGGTAGCCGTGCTTCCGCAGGATGCGCTTCACGAGGCGGCGGATGTGCGCCCGAACGTTCTCCCGCAGCGTCCAGTCGATGGTCACGTTGCCCCGTACCGTCTCGACCAGCTCGCGGGCG
>CAYGAO010000009.1:0-26244 GCA_964347715.1 uncultured Acidobacteriota bacterium | reverse complement strand
CCGTACCAGGCGCTGAACGGGGGGCCGGCGCACTCGCACACCCCGGCGGCGTCGATCTCGGTGGTCACCGAGGACCAGGAGGAGACCGACCGGCTCTGGGAGGCCCTCCTTGCCGACGGGGGGAAGGAGATGGTCTGCTCGTGGCTGACCGACCGGTTCGGGATGGCGTGGCAGATCGTGCCCCGGGCGCTCATCGATCGCCTGATGTCCGAGGATGCGGCGGGCGCCCGGCGGGTCTTCGAGGCGATGCTGGGGATGGTGAAGATCAGCGTCGCCGGCGTCGAGGCGGCCTTCCGGGGACACTGACCCTTCTCTCCCGACGGGCGGCCCGACCGCCCGGTCCGGATCCGGGTCGCCGGGTCCGCCTGCCTTTCGCGCGGACCGACCCTTCTGTTTCCGGGTTTTCCCCACGATGGGGAAAATGGGGAAAACTCTCGGGAAAAGATCGTGGATTTCGCCGCCGCGCCGGTCCGGGGCGCGGGGGGCGAGCGGCTAGACTTCCGGGGAACCCACGGCTCATTCGATTCGTTCGTTCTCCGCAGAACTGGACGGCCAGCTGAGGAAGGCCAGATTCAAAAAGGAAGCTGGTAGCGGTAGCCCCTTCGGGGCCAGAGCCGGGCGCGCCCCGGTCGAGGGGCGGATGTTCCGCACGGAGGAGATCCCGATGGATTCGAAGAGACCCTGCCGCCGGTCCCTGGCGCTCGGGAGCCTCGGCGCGCTGCTCGTCGTCCCCCTCGCCGCCAGCGCCCAGCCCCCCGCCGTCCCCACGGTCGGGGTCCCCGCCGACCAGGTGCTCGACCGCTACCGCGACCTGATCGAGCAGGAGACGCTCGCGTTCACGATCGCGCAGGCGGTCGAGGTGGCGACGCTGCTCCATCCCGAGGTGCGACGGCTGAACGAACAGCTCGCCGAGACGCCGGTCCTCCGGCGCGCCGCGATGGCCCCGTACCTGCCGCAACTGGATCTCGACCTGCAGGCGGCCCAGACGCGTGACCCCGGTTTCCGGAACAGCCCCTTCTTCTCGCGGCTCATCGAAGACCCCGACGCCGCCGCCGGATTCGGCGGCGGCGATCCGTCGGAGTTCGGGGGCGCGTTCACCTTCGGGACCTACATGTGGAACCTGAGCCTGTCGCAGACGCTTTGGAGTTTCCGGCTGCCGCCCGCCCGACGGGGCGTCGCTCTCCAGGAAGCGCTGATCCAGGCCGACATCGAGGAGGCGCAGAACCGGATCGCGCGCGACACCGCGACCCGGCTCTACGCCTACCTGCTCGGGCTGCGGACGCGCGAGGTGCTCGCGCGAGCGGTCGAGACCAGGGAGCGGGGACTGTCCCTCGCCCGCGATCGCCTCGACCTCGGCGCCGACTCGCGGCTCGCCGTCCTCCGGGCCCGGGTCGATCTCTCGCGCCTCCGGCGGCAGCTCGCCGACGCCGAGGACGCGCTCGCGCTGGAGCGCGCCGGGATCAACGCCCTCGTCGGACGCGACCAGAACAAGGAGATCGAGGTCCTCGACGAACTCGTGCTTCCCGAGCCGCTCCCGCGGGTGTTTCCGGCGGCGGCCCTCATGGAGCTCGCGGGGCAGGAGCGGCCGGCGCTCCGCCGGTTCGGGCTCGACCGCGAGGTGCTCGCGGCCGAGATGAGCCTCGCCGCGGCGGATTCGCGCCCGGAGGTCCGGGCGAACGCCTCCTGGGGGATCAACACCTTCACCTTCGAGAACACCTACGACCTCGAGCTCCACAACTGGAACGCCGGCGTCTCGCTCGACTGGACGCTGTTCGACGGCCTCGGCTCGCGTTCGCGCATCGCGAGCCTGCGTTCGCGTCAGACCCAGAACGAATGGGAGCAGAACGAGTACGAGTCCACGCTCGAGGTCCTGCTGCGCGACGCCACCCGAGACTGGCAGGCCGCGCTCAACGCGATCGAGGAAGCGACCCTCGCGATCGAGGAAGCCGCCGAGGCGGAGCGGGTGGCGAGGGAAGAGCTCGCCGCCGGCGTCGCCACGCCGTTCCTCGTGCTCGATACCGAGCAGGCGCGCCGGGAAGTGGCGCTCGAACGGACCACCCACACGCGGGACGCCCTGGCCGCGCTCGCCGAGCTGAAATTTCTCGTCGGGCACCCGGCGAACGCCCCGCATTCCGTGATCGCCGACACGACGCCGCTCGCCGCCGCCCCGAGCCCCGAGTCGGATCAGGAGGAGAGACGGTGATCGAAGCCGCCCCACGACGACCGCCCACCCGCGCCCGCTTCGCGCTCGCCCTGCTCGCGCTCGGCGCCGCCGGCTGCAGCGAGGAGAACGGGTTCGCCCCCGAGGAACCGGCTCCCGAGGCGCCCGACGCGCGGGTCGTCGTGTCCGCCGTCCCGGTGGCTCCCTCCTCGCTCACCGATGTGCTCGAGATCTCGGGACGGCTCGAGCCCCGGCGCGAGGTGCTCCTCGCGGCGGAACTCGGCGGCCTCGTCGAGGAGGTGCGCTTCGACAAGGGAGACCGCGTGGAAGCGGGACAGCTCCTCGCGCGGGTGGGGTCGGACCTGCTCCGCGCCGCCTTCGCCGAAGCCGAAGCGGATCTCGAAGCCGCCCGCGTCGAACACGAGCGGGCCGAGCGACTCGTCGAACGGGAAGCGAGTCCGGCGCAGGAGCTGACCGCCGCCGAGGCGAACCGGAAGCGCGCCGCCGCGCGCGCCGAATCGGCCGCCCTCCGCCTGGCGCGGGCCGAGATCACGGCGCCCACCGCGGGGGTGATCACGAGCCGCGACATCGAACCCGGCGAGGTCGTCGCCCCGGGCAGCGCGGTCGCGGTGCTCCACGACACCTCGTCGCTCCGGGCGACGATCGGGATCCCCGAGACCGACATCGCGGTCTTCCGCGTCGGAAGCCCGGCGGAGGTCGCCCTCGACGCCTATCCCGACCGGAGCTTCGCCGGGCGGATCTCCTACATCGCGCCGAATGCGACCCGGCCGGGCCGGAACTTCCAGGCCGAGGTCGAGATCGCCAACGAGGGTGGCGCCCTCCGTTCCGGGCTCATCGTCCGGACCCGACTCGAGCGACGCGTCTACGAGGACGCGGTCGTGGTGGATCGCGACGCTCTCGTCGAGCGGGACGGGGTGCTCTTCGCGTTCGTCCTCGAGAACGGCCGCGCCTCGATGCGGGCGGTCGAGCTCGGCCCGGACGAAGCCGACCGGGTCGTCGTCCACACCGGCCTCGAACTCGGCGACACCCTGATCACCCGCGGACACCGGAACCTGCTCGACGGGCAGGAAGTCCGGGTCGCGGCGGCGACCGGCGGTCGGTGAGCCGGAGGTAGCGGCGATGCGAGTCACGAAGTACGCGATCCGGCACCGGCTGTCGGTCTATTTCCTGATCCTGATCCTCTGCCTCGGCGGCGTCGGCGTCTATGTCTCGATGCCGCGGGAGTCGTTCCCCGAAGTCGAGATCCCGTTCATCATCGTTTACACGATCTATCCGGGAGTCAGCCCCACCGACATGGAGACGCTGATCACCCGGCCGATCGAGACCGAGCTGAAGGCGGTCTCCGGGATCAAGGAGATCCGCTCGACGACGAGCGAAGGGCTCTCGAGCATCGAGGTGGAGTTCAACCCCGAGCAGGACCTCGAGACCGCGCTCGCGAACGTGCGGGAGAAGGTGGACCTCGCGAAACCCGACCTGCCGGCGGAAGCCGAGGACCCGCGCGTCCAGGATGTGGACTTCTCGCAGGTTCCGATCATGCTCGTCACGCTTTCGGGCCCGGTCGGACTCCAGCGGCTCACCGAGGTCGCCGAGGAGATGCAGGACGACCTCGAGGCGCTCTCGGGAGTGAACCGGGTGAACATCGTCGGCGGACGCGAGCGCGAGGTCCATGTCCAGGTGGATCCGAAGCGGCTCTCGTTCTTCGAGCTCGGCCTCTCGGACCTCGTCGTCGCGGTGGCGCGCGAGAACCGGAATGTCCCCGGAGGCGAGATCGCCGTCGGCGGACTCGAGTACCTCGTCCGGCTGCCCGCCGAGGTCCGTCAGCCCTCCGAGATCGAGGACTTCGTCATCAAGGTCCGCGACGGCGAGCCGGTCTTCGTCCGCGATGTGGCCGAGGTCGTCTTCGGGTTCGAGGACGAGGCGAGCCGCTCCCGGGTGGACCGCGAGCCGTCCGTGACCCTCAGCGTCGAGAAGCGCACCGGGGCGAACCTGGTGGAGGTCGCGGACCTCGTGAACGCCGAGCTCGACCGCTGGGACGAGCAGCTCCCGGTCGGGATCAGCACCGCGGTCGTGGGCGACATCTCCGTCGAGATCCGGCGGATGGTGAACGAGCTCGAGAACAACGTGATCTCCGGGCTGCTGCTCGTCGTCGCCTGCCTGATGGCGTTCGTCGGGCTCCGCAACTCGTTCTTCGTCGGGATCGCGATCCCGCTCTCGATGATGGCCTCGTTCCTCGTGCTCGGCTGGCTCGGCTTCACCCTGAACATGATGGTGCTCTTCAGCCTGATCCTCATGCTGGGGATGCTGGTGGACAACGCGGTGGTGATCGTCGAGAACATCTACCGCCACCGCGAGCAAGGCGACGCCGGGCCCGAAGCCGCCTATGTGGCGACGACCGAAGTCGCGCGTCCGGTGATCGCCTCGACGATCACCACCCTCTGCGCCTTCTCTCCGCTCCTCATCTGGCCGGGGATCATCGGCGACTTCATGTCCTACCTGCCGGTGACCCTGATCATCGGGCTTTCGGCGTCGCTCGTGGTGGCCCTCGTCATCAACCCCACGCTCTGCGCCCACCTGATGAAGGCGCCCCGCCGTGTGCGGCGGGGCGCGGACGAGGAGCACGCCTTCCGGCGCGGCTACCGCCGGCTCCTCGAGTGGTCGCTCGACCCCGGCGAGGGCGCCGGGAGCCGCAGCTGGTTCCTCCGGAACTGGGCGCTGCCGCTCGTCTTCGTGGTGTTCCTCGGGATCGGGGTGGCGCTGGCCCTCGGGGGCATGTTCTTCGGCACCGGCGCGCTCCTGCCGGCGGCGGCCGGCCTCGCCGGGGTGGGGGTGCTCGCGTTCGTGCTGCAGGGGTTCGTCTGGCTCGTCTGGAGCGTGATCCGGCGCCCGTTCGGCTGGCCCGCCTACCTCAGCGACCACCGCTCGGGCTGGATCTGGGTGATGTGCGCGATCCTCGTCGGCACCGTCGGGATCTACGGCGTCGTCGGGAGGGGCGTCGAGCTCTTTCCCGAGGTCGAGCCGCGGCAGATCATCATTTCCGTGGACGCCCCCGCCGGGTCGAGTCTCGAGGCCTCGGACGAGGTGGTGACCCGGATCGAGGAGCTCACCACCGGCACGGTGGACATGCGCCACCAGATCGCCAATGTCGGCTCGACCGGGCTCAGCATCAACCCCGGCGGTGGCGGTGGCGGCAGCCCGAACCAGAGCCAGGTGTCGCTCTACATGGACGAGCGCGCCGACCGCCAGGTGCGCGACACCTTCTCGACGATGGAGGGCGTGCGGGCCGCGCTCGCCGACATCGTCGGGGCGACGATCAAGGTGGACGCGCCCCAGGACGGCCCGCCCACCGGCGCGCCGGTGTCGGTGCGCATCCTCGGCGACGACCTCGCCGAGATCATCCGGCTCGCGGAGGAGGTCAAGGGCCGCATCCGCGGGATCGAGGGGCTCGTGAATCTCGACGACGACCTCGAGAAGGGAAAGCCGGAGCTCCGGGTCGAGGTGAACCGCGAGGAGGCGATGCGCTCCGGGGTGAACACCCAGGTCATCGCGGCGACCGTCCAGACCGGGATCCTCGGCGCCGAGGCGTCGAAGTACCGCGTCGGGGAAGACGAGTACGACATCCGCGTGCGGCTCGCCCCCGAGGCCCGCGCCTCGCTCGACGACATCGGGGAGCTCACCGTTCCCGACGAGGACGGGGTGCCGATCCCGATCCGGTCGGTCGCCGCGCTCCGGCACGGAGTCGGCCCGGCGGCGGTCCGCCGCGTGGACCTGAACCGGGTGGCGACGGTCGAGGGGGATGTGGTCCGCGAGTCCGGGCGCACCGAGGCGAGCGTCCGCGAGGAGGTCGCGGCGGAGCTCGAGGCGATGGCCTGGCCCGCCGGCTACCGCTGGGAGTTCTCCGGGGCGAACGAGGAGGAGCAGATGGCGACCCGGTTCCTCTCCCGCGCGTTCGTGATCGCGCTGCTCCTCATCCTGATGGTGCTCGTGACCCAGTTCGATTCGCTCGTCCTGCCGCTCTCGATCATCACCTCGGTGGCGCTCTCGGTGATCGGCGTCCTCTGGGGCCTGATCCTCACCGGGACCGCCTTCGGGATCATCATGACCGGGATCGGAGTGATCTCGCTCGCGGGGATCGTGGTGAACAACGCGATCGTGCTCTGCGACTTCGTGCGCCAGCTCCGGGCGAAGGGGCTCAGCCGGCGCGACGCCGTCGTCGAGGCGGGGTCCATCCGCCTGCGCCCGGTGCTCCTCACCGCGGTCACCACCGTGCTCGGTCTCGTCCCGCTCACCCTCGGCCTGAATGTGGACTTCTTCGCCCTGTCCGTCTCGACCGGCGGCGAGAGCTCGCAGTTCTGGGCCTCGATGGGGGTCGCGGTGATCTTCGGGCTCACCGTCGCCACGGTCCTGACGCTCATCATCGTGCCGGTGACCTACGACAGCCTCGACGGCCTCACCGAGGCGGTCGCGAACCATCGGGAACGGCGGCGCGAGCTGCGGGGCGCCCGGGGAGGCGTCGCCGATCCGGCGCTCTCCTGAGCTGACGGTTTCCGCCGGGACGACCCCGCGCGCCCGGCGCGGGGTAGGATTTCCGGCTCCGCTACGGTCCGCCGGAGGGGTGCAAGAGCGGCTGAATTGGCCAGCCCGGAAAGCTGGTGTACCGGCAACGGTACCGTGGGTTCGAATCCCACCCCCTCCGCCGCCGGGGCCGACGGCCGGGAGTCGCCGCCCGCTCGCGCCCGGGATGGTTCAGGATCGCTGCCCCGGCGGCGGGGGCGGGGCGGGCGCCGGGAGTTGGCGGTCGGCCCGCGTTCGGGATGTTTCCGGATGGCGGCTCCCGGCGGCGAGGACGGCGCGGCGTCCGGGAGTCGCCGCCGGCCCGCGCTCGGGATGGCTCAGGATCGCTGACCCGGCGGCGGGGGCGGCAGCGGTTGCGGCCCGGGGTCCGGGAGTTGCTGCCCGCCCGCGACTCGTCGGGGCGATACTGGAGAACCTGACCGAAGAGCACGCGGCCCGTGGTCCGGGAGTCGCCGCTGGCCCGCGACGCCCGGGTCGCGCATCCGGTCCTCGGCGCCGCGGTCGGCGATCTCGCCCGGCGCGCGCGACCCGTAGCGACCGAACCGGCGGGCGGCTACGCTTTCCGGTTCCGCCCGCTCGTGCCCGGCCCATCGATGTTCGGACCGCCGCCCGCCCGGGCGACGGCTGGCCCGGAACCGCCTCCGAAGAAGAAGCGTGAAGCGAGGCCGGCGGCGGCGCCGGAGTCCTCCCCGCCCGGGGTCGCGTCCTCCCCGCCCGGGGTCGTGTCCTCCCCGCCCGGAGTCGTGCCCTCCCCGCCCGGAGTCGCGCCCTCCCCGACCGGGACCGCGCCCCCCCCGCCCGGGGTCGCGTCGTCCCCGCCCGGAGTCGCGCCCTCCCCGACCGGGACCGCGCCCCCCCCGGAAACCGCGCGCCCCGAGCCGCCCGCAGTCGCTATGCCGGAGGCTTCGGACGGGGCCTCGCGCGAGGCGCCGAAGCCGGGCGGCGGTTACGAGGTTCTCGCCCTCCGTTACCGGCCCCAGACCTTCGACGACCTGGTCGGCCAGGACGCGATCGCCCGCACGCTCCAGAACGCGATCCGCAAGGAGCGGATCGGGAACGCGTTCCTGTTCGCGGGTCCGCGCGGGGTCGGGAAGACGACGACGGCGCGCGTCCTGGCCAAGGCGCTGAACTGCTCGGCCGTCGCGGGGCCGAACCCGGATCCCTGCGGCTCCTGCCCGTCCTGCTGCGAGATCGCGGCCGGTTGCTCCCGGGATGTGCCGGAGATCGACGGCGCGAGCAACAACAGCGTCGAGAAGGCGCGCGAGATCATCGAGACCGCGCACTACACGCCGGCCCGCGACCGGTTCCGGATCTTCCTCGTGGACGAGGTCCACATGCTCAGCCAGGGCGCCTTCAACGCGCTGCTGAAGACGCTCGAGGAGCCTCCCGCGCATGTGAAGTTCATCTTCGCGACGACCGAGATCCACAAGATCCCGGACACGATCCTGTCGCGCTGCCAGGAGTTCGAGTTCCGCGCCGTCGCCCACCGCGCGGTCCTCGGCCGACTGCAGCAGGTCGCGACGGAGCAGGGTTTCGAGATCGGGGACGACGCGCTCTCGCAGATCGCGCGCTTCGGGCAGGGGAGCCTCCGCGACTCCATCTCGGCGCTCGATCAGGTGGTGGCCGCGGTGGACGGCCCGGTCCGCGCGTCCGATGTCAGCGAAGTGCTCGGGATCCCCGATGTGGCGATCTGCCGCCGCGCCGCCCGGGCGATCTTCGAGGCGGATCGCCGCGCCGTCTTCGAGGTCGTCGAGGAGCTGATCGCCGGCGGGCGCGACCCGAAGCAGTTCGTGCTGTTGCTCATGCACTACCTGCGCGACATCGCCGTCGTCCGCGCCGCCCCCGACGCTCCCGACCTGCTCGAATGGCCGGGAGAGCGGGAGACCCTGGCCGGGTTCGCCGAGCGGTTCGGCGAGGAAGACCTGCTGCAGAGCCTCGATGTGCTCGTCCGCGCCGAAGAAGGGCTGCGCTGGTCTCCCGAACCCCGCTTCCACCTGGAGATGTCGCTGCTCAAGCTCGTCGAACTGCCCCGCCTCGCGCGCTTCGAGGAACTGCTCGAGTCCCTGGAGAAACCCGGCGCCGCCGCGCCGGCGCCAAGAGCGGCAGCCGCCGCGAAACCGGCTTCCCGCCGGGACGCCCCCCCTCCGGGGTCCCGTCCGGCGTCGTCGGCCGCGGAACCGGACCCCGTGCCGCCGGTGGTGCAGAAATACCAGAAGATCTTCGGTGGCGAGGTCGTCCCGCTCGAGCGGGCGTCCCGGCAGCCGCCGCCCCGTGATGGCGGGGGAAGTCCCGACTGACGGTCGCCCCGGCGCGCCGTTCTCGAAGCGAAGGAGACGACGATGTTCTCGAAGGTCCATCAGGTTGCGAAACAGATGGGGCAGCTCAGGAAACTGAAACGGCAGATCGAGTCCATCGAGGGCGAGGGTGTCGCCGGCGGCGGCATGGTCCGGGTGCGCATGAACGGCGCCCGCAAGGTCCGGCAGGTCCGGATCGACCCGAAGGCCCTGCGCCCGGGCGATGTCGAGCTCCTCGAGGACCTGGTGAAGGCGGCGATGAACGACGCTTCGCGAAAGATCGAGCAGCAGATGTCCGAGCAGCTCGGCTCGATGGGCGGCGCTCTCTCCGAGCTCACCGGTCGCCGATGAGCGGGCTGCCGGAGCCGCTCACGAAGCTGATCGGCGAGCTGAAGCGTCTCCCCGGGATCGGCGAGACCTCGGCGCAGCGGATCGCCTTTCACCTGCTGCGGGGAGACCCAGAGCGCACCGAGGCGCTCGGGTCTGCCGTCGCCGAGCTCCACGAAGCGGTCACCCGGTGCGAGGTGTGCGGCAACTTCGCCGACGCCAGCACCTGCGTCTTCTGTCGGAATCCGGGCCGGAGCGACGCCGTCCTCTGCATCGTCGAGGACCCGGCGGACATCGCCGCGGTCGAGAAGGCGCGGGTCTTCGAGGGCCGCTACCACGTGCTGCCCGGCTCCCGGTTCGTGCGCGACGGGCGCCCCGGCGAAAGGCGCGAGCGCGACGCGCTCCTGGACCGGGTCCGGAGCGGGCGGATCGAGGAGGTCATCGTCGCGACGAACCCGACGCACGACGGCGAGGCCGCCGCCGCCTGGCTCGCCCACATCCTCAAGGCCGAGGGAATCCGGGTCACCCGGCTCGGCATCGGAATCCCGATGGGCAGCGAACTCGTCCACACCGACGAGACTACGATGGCCGAGGCCCTGGCGCACCGCAGCGCCCTCTGAGGCGGGCCCGGTCCTTCCCGGTCACCACCGCGACCCGCGCCGGACTCCGGCGCGCCCCCCTTCGGGCTGCCGCTTGGGGATGGGTGGGTCTTCGCGCGACAGCCCCCGGCAGAGCCGGACGCCGGTTAAAGGAGGTGAACTTTCCGACGCGCGGAGAATCCTATCACGAAGGGCGTCGAATCAACTACCGGCGAGACCGGAAGGATGCGGCGCGCCTGCGGATCCGGTCTCCGGTGGCGGGCTCCCGGGAGGAATGTTCTGGCGGCCACACCGGTATGCCCGGAAGACGAGGCCGAGGTCGCGCCGGGCGCGCCCGAAGTGCGAGCGCGGACGGCGTTCGGGATCCCGGACCGATCGCAGGAAGTCCCGGGTCATCGCCCCAAAGCCCATCAGGTCCGACCAGGGGCCGGCGCGGAAGCGGAACTCCCGGCCGATGCGGGCGAAGGCGTAGAGCCCGTTGCTCTCGAAGACGATCCGGCCGTCGTCGCCCCGGATCGTCGAGTGCTGGAGGACGCCGCCGGGGAGCGACCGCGCATCCCACGCGTACCCGATCTCGCCGCGAATCCCCGAGGGGTAGAGCGCGGTGACCTCGGCGCGCCGCTCGGGATCGCGCCCGCCCGGGAATTCCGCGCGTACCTCCTCCGGGGTCTCCTCGACGAGCGCCCCGAGGAGGGCGGCGAAGTGGATCCCGCCCTCGAGCAGCGCTCCGTGGCCGGAGCGCCAGTCCGAAGGCTCCTGTAGGGTGCGCTTTTCGAGCCGCACCCGGCGGATCGCGCCGATCTCGGGCAGCCAGGAGCGCAGGCGCCCGAGCGAGGGCCGGTAGAGGTAGTTCTCGGCCACCATGAGGGCGCCCGGCGGCTTCCCGGCGAGCGCCCGCCCGATCTCCTCTACCTCCGCCGGCGACGCCGCCATGGGCTTCTCCACCAGCACGCTCTTCCCCGCGCCGAGCGCGGCGACCGTCTGGGCGGCGTGGTGCTCGAGCGGCGAGCAGACCGCGACCGCGCGGATGTCCCGGCGGTCGAGCACGGCCTCGAGGCTCGGGAGCGCCTCGCCGGAGAACCGCTCGGCGAGGGCCTCGGCGGAAGCGACGCGGCGGCTCGCGAACACGAGGCGGGCGTCCGGGGCGAGGTTCCTCGCGTGGACCCGGGCGATCCGTCCGCAGCCGACGATGGCGATCTTCGTTCTCTCGGCGTTCATCCGGACCTCCCCCGGGCGATCCCGTCGGCGACCCGGAGCGCCCCGGCGGCGATGGTCAGGCTCGGGTTCACCCCGCCCGACGCCGGCAGCACGCTTCCGTCGGTCACGAAGAGATTGTCGAGCCCCCGGAACCGGCCGGTCGGTGCGACCGGCGCCTCGTCCGCCCGGCGCCCCATCCGAAGCGTCCCCACGGCGTGCGAAAACGAAGAGATCGGCCAGGTGTGGGTCGCCAGCGCGCCGGCGGCGCGGAGGATCTGTCGCGCCCGCCGGACGAGGACGCCGAGCCGCGCCTCGTCGGTCTTCCGGTAGCGGTGCTCGATCCGCACCGCCTCGAACCCGAGCGCATCGGTCCCTTCGCCGAGCGCCACCCGGTTCTCCGGATCCGGTTCGTCCTCGGCGACGCAGAGCAGGTTCTGGAGGCGGCGCACGAGGAAGGGTCGGAGAAAGAGCCCGCCGATCCCGCCGGCCACGCGCGCGACCACCCCGGCATCCGGGGTGTAGATGTCCTGGATCACTCCGACCGCGAGGCCGTCCACCGCCCGGCGTTCCTCGTAGAAGTCACCGAAGCAGACCTGCTTGTGGAAGACCTGCTCCGGGTTCGTCTCGAAGGGGAAGAACGCGGCGACGACCGCGTTGCAGTGCCGCATCAGGTAACGGCCGACCGGCGAATCGCCTCCCCTGCCGAGCCCGGAGCGGAGCACGATCGCCGGGCTTCCGAGCGCGCCGGCGGCGAGGACGAAGAGGGGCGCCGCGAAGGCGACCGGATCGCCCGATTCCTGGAGCACTCCTTCGGCGGCGACGACCTCGCTGCCGCGCACCCGCAGCCGGCGCACCGCGACGCGCGGGTGCACCGAGACGCCCATCGCCTCGGCGCGCCGCAGCAGCCGCGCCGCGTCGTTCTTCGCCTCGACCGCGCAGGGGAAGCCGTCGCAGGTGTTGCAGCGGATGCAGGGGGATCCGTCGGCCCCCTCGAAGTCGATCGCGAGCGGGATCGGAAAGGGGCGGTATCCGAGCGCCTCGCCGGCGCGCCAGATGCGCTCGGCGGGAGCGGACCGCGGGATCGGCGGAAACGGATAGGGGGACGAACGCGGCGGCTCGCCCGGATCGGCGCCCGCCGCTCCGTGAACGCCGAGGAGGCGCTCGGCCTCGCCGTACCAGGGTTCGAGGTCGGCGTAGTCGATCGGCCAGCGCGCGAAGTCGCTCGGCCGCAGGCGGAGCGCCGCGGCGCCGTAGAAGACGGACATGCCCCCGACGACCTCGTTCAGCGGCAGACGGCGGAAGCGGCGCTCGCCGCGCTGCCGGACCGAAGGCGCGGCTTTCCCGAGGTAGCGGGAGTCCGAGAGGATCGCCCGGGGGTTCCAGTCGGTCCGGTCCCGGTGCGGCCAGCGCCCCCGCTCGAGGACCGCGACGCGCGCCCCGGCGCCGGCGAGCCGGTGCGCCGCGAGCGCGCCGCCGAGCCCCGATCCGATGACGACGGCGTCGGGGCCGCTCACGGGCGCGGAGGCGCTACCGGGCTCCGGCGATCTCGACCACCGCCGCGGCGACGACCCCGAGGATCAGTACCCAGGCGATCCGGTGGAGCCCCTCGCGTCGGGTGGTCTCGACGCGGGGCAGATCGGGCCGGAACTTCCCCGACATGTTTCGCTGGATGTAGGTCTTGTAGTACTCGACGAGAAAGCGTTCGAGTCCGCCGTTCATGTAGATGAGCACCCCGAGCGCCACCGGCTCGCCCGGCGTCCGCAGCCAGTAGAAGAGCGGCGAGACGACGGCGAGCGCGAGCCCGGAGCGAAAGAACTTGAGCAGGTGGAAGCCCTCGAACGGGGCGTCCTTCCAGGCCCCGCCCCCCGAGACGAGGAGTCCGGCGCCACCGGCGGTGATCAGGTAGCCGGGAAAGCCGGTCACCGGGATCCCGATCATCAGCACCCCGAGCACGAGTGCGACCAGCACGACTCCGGCGAGCGCCCGGAGCGCGCGGCTCCGCACCGGCCGCCCGAGGAGCGTCAGCGCCGACGGGACGAAGTACTTCTCCTGTCGTTCCTCGCGGAAACAGCCCTTGTAGAGCTCGGTGAGGAATCGCTCGAGCCCCATCACGAGGAAGAAGAGCGCGACGAACCCGAGACCGGAGACCCGCTCGGCGAGCGGCGGGACCAGCAGCAGCGCGGCGAAGATCGCCACCGAGAAGACGATGCTCCTCGGGAAGGTGCGCCGCTCGAAGCCTTCCCAGGGCGAGTCCTTGAAGGCGCCCCACAGCGAGGTGTAGAGCCCCGAGAGCGCGGCGACGGCGAACCCGGCGGCGGGTGTCATCCGGCGCGGCCGTCGCGCGCTCGCCGGCTCAACAGCCGGTGGATAGAGCGCCCCGCATGGGAATCCGTCCTCGAAGAGATGGGGAGCCTACTGTCCGGGCGGGTGCGGGGCGCCTTCCCCACCGGATGGCGGCCGGAATCGCTTGCGCGATCCGTTCCGCCCGCTTTCGCGGGGAGGGAGGACCCTCCCCGGCGACGCTTCGCGCCGCGTCGGCGCGCGAGGGACTTTCTCCACCGCCTGTCAACGGAGTACGTCGAACTGGCGGGTGTACTTGACCGTCAGGCTGCGGTTCTGCGGGCCGATCAGGATGTTCCCGAGGCCCTCGGTATCGTTGTACACGACGAACAGGCCGGTCCCGGCGGTGTTCAGCCAGCTGAAGCGGATGTTCGACGACCAGACATCGGCGTCGTCGTTGTACTGGAGGAGCGCCTGCAGGTAGATGAGCGGGGTGAAGTTGAAGGCCGCGCGCAACTGGCCGAGGTTCGCCTGGAAGTCGCCCTCGGCGAGCTGGATGTCGTTGTAGAGCCACGACGCCGAGGTGATGAGCCGGGTCCCCCAGCGGTAGTTGATCCGGGTGTCGAGGGTGCGCTGTTCGCCCGAGAGGAAGCCGCCGTAGTCGAGTCCGCCGGAATAGGACACGGCATCGGACTGGTTCGTGTTCCAGCGCCAGCCGAGCTGCCAGTGCTGGTAGGTCCCCGGCGGGACGACGATGCCTTCACGGATCTCGAACGGCTCCTCGAGCCCCTCGGTGATCCGGTTCATGGCCGGGCTGAGAAACCAGCCGTTCTCGAAGTCGAAGTGGCTGTCCACATGGAGGCGGCTGGTCTCGAGGAACCCGTCGAGCGTCTGGAAGCCCGAATAGGTGATGTGCGGGCGGAGCTCCCGGAAGATCGGCAGCCATTCCGGGCGGTGGTAGCTGAAGTAGCCGTAGTCGTAGTTCCGGTAGGCGGTGCGGCGGAGGAAGCCGGCCTCGGGATTGAAGTTCGACGCCACCTCGGTGACGCCCCACCAGAGGCGGAGCGAGTTCGAGAAGTACTCGCCCCGGCCGCTGAAGGCGTACTCGCCTCCGTCGAGTTCTTCGTAGCCGGGCGTCTCGGTGCGCGCGGCGAACCCGGTGAAGGTGAGGCGCTCTCCGATTCCGAGCTGGCCGTCCACGCCCCAGGTCCGGTTCCAGTCGTCCTCGGCGGCCGCCACGCCGGTCCCCATCCGGTTCACGAACATGCCGCCGATCGAGGAGCGCTGCCCGAATTCGCGGCTCACGCTGGCGACCGCGAAGTTGTTCGCGGCGACGACTCCCTCGACCTCCTGGGTCTGCATGTTCAGGAAGCCGAGGTTGTAGTCCCCGGCCTTTCCCGACAGGCGGGCGCCGCCGAGGATCGGAACCGGAGTCCCGCCGGGGCCGATACCGATGCGCCGGCTGAAGAAGAGATCCACGGAACTGCCCCGGCCCATCGAGAAATTCCCCGCGTTCTCGAGGAAGAAGGGGCGTTTCTCGGGGAAGAACAGGCGGAACCGGGTCAGGTTGATCTGCTGGTCGTCCACCTCCACCTGGGCGAAGTCCGTGTTCCAGGTCAGGTCCACATTCAGGCTCGGGGTGATCCCGACCTTCGCGTCCACGCCGAAGTCCGTGTTCGTCTGCGCTTCCGCCTCGGCGGCGTAGTCGCGGCCGGCGGCGCCGAGCGCGTAGGGAGTGATCTTGAAATTGCGGGGGCTCTGCAGCTCGAGTCCGTGCAGCTCTCCGGCGGACGAGAGCCGGTAGAGGTTGTAGATGCGGGCGACCGGAGACCAGAAATCTTCTTCGCGCTTCCTGCGGATGTTGCGCTGGAAGTTGATTCCCCAGGTCTGGGGGCTCGTCCCGTAGCGCAGCGTCCGCAGCGGGATCGCGAACTCGGCGGACCAGCCGTCCTCGTTCACCTGGGTGGCCACCGTCCAGCTCCCGTCCCAGTTCACATTGAAACCGCCGCCGGATCCCGTCCGCGCGCGGATCTGCGGCCCGCCGCCCCCACCTCCGCCTCCGCCGGCGTTGCTGACCTGACCGTCGTACTCGAGGCCTGCCGGAGTGGTCCCGAAGACGAAGCCGTTCTGGAGATCGTGGTAGGTGTCGAAGATGACGCGGAAGGAATCCGTTTCGTCGAGTCCGGAGTCGCGCCGGGCGTCGGTGGCGATGATCCCGGAGGGATCGCTGTCGTAGAGCATCGCGCCGACATAGACGGCTTCGCCGTCGAAGAGGATGCGGACCTCGGTGCGCTCGGTCGCCGGCTGGCCCTCGAAGGGCTCGGCCTGTACGAAGTCGGTCAGCGGCTCCGCGGCCGCCCAGACATCCTCGTCGAGCCGTCCGTCGATCGCCGGGGCCTCGACGGCGGGGCTCGCGCGCCCGACGCGGGTCCCGCTGTTTGCTTCCTCGTCCGCCCCGGCGGAGCCCGCGAGGAATGCGGAAGAGAGGAAAAGAGGAAGGAACCGCATCCGATAAATTTACTCCACGGTGGCGCCCGCCGCCGGGCCGGGCATCCCGGTTCGCGAACTCGCGGAACGACCCCCGATTCCGACATGACGACCGCGCCGGTGGCGAGCACTCGCGAGCTGCTCGACTTCGCGATCGGGATCGGCTGGGAGGCCGGCCGGGAGGTGCTCGGCCGGTTCCAGGTCGGGGTCGGCGTCTCGACGAAACCCGACCGGACCCCGGTCACCGAGGCCGATCTCGCTGCCGAACGCCTGCTGCGGAAGCGGATCGGCGAGCGGTTTCCGCGGCACCGGGTGCTCGGCGAGGAGGAGGGCGAGACGGGATCCGACCCGGCGCACCGCTGGATCCTCGATCCGATAGACGGCACCACCTCGTTCGTCCACGGGGTCCCGCTCTTCGGCGTCCTGATCGGGCTCGAGATCGCCGGCGAGGCGGTCGTCGGGGTCGCGAACCTCTCGGGGCTCGGGGAGCTGGTCGCGGGCGCCCGGGGCGAGGGGGCGACCTGGAACGGTCGCCCGGCGCGGGTGTCCCGGGTCTCGGGGCTTCGGGACGCGCTCGCGACCACCACGGATCCGGCGACCATCGGTCCGGTCTGGGAGGCGCTCGGGGAGCGGGGCGCCGTGCGCCGCACCTGGGGAGACGCCTTCGGTCATGTGCTGGTCGCTACCGGGCGCTCCGAGATCGCGCTCGATCCGGAGATGAAGGCCTGGGATTCGTCGCCGTTCCTGCCGATCCTCGAGGAGGCTGGCGGGCGTTTCACCGACTGGGACGGAAACCGCACGATCCACGGCCCGCACGCGCTCAGCTCGAACGGGCTCCTGCACGACGAGGTGCGGGCGATCCTCGACGAGGTCCGGGCCGCCGCCTGACCCGGCTCCCGGCGTTCCGGCTCGTTCCGGGACGGTGTGCGGCGGAAGTTCGCCGAGATCCGGGTCGCCGTCGCACTCGGCCCGAGGCGGTCGGGAGTTCCGGCCCTTTGCGGGACGATGTGCGGCGGGAGTTCCCCGAGTTCCAGATCGTCGCGGGCCCCGTTTCGAGGCGCTCGGGGTTCCGGCTCGTTCCGGGACGATGTGCCGCAGGATTTCGCCGAGATCCGGGTCGCCGGCTGATCCCGTTTCGAGGCGCTCGCGGGTTCCGGCTCCGTTCCCCGACGAGGTGCGGGCGATCCTCGACGAGGTCCGGGCCGCCACCTGACCCGGCTTCGTTCCGGTTCCGCCCGGTGACGGGTTGCGGCCGATCCCCGCCGGGATCCGGGCCGCCGCCGGAGCCGTCCCCCGGCGCTCAGTCGGGTGTCGCGCCCGACGCGTCCCCGCGCTGCACCCGCGCGACGACCTCGCGGATCCGCTCGGCGAAGCCGTTCGCCCGCCGACGCACCTCGTCCTCGTCCACGGTCGTGATCTCGCCGTCCTCGACCACGATCCTCCCGTTCACCAGCACGGTGCGGACATCGCTGCCGCGGACCGCATACACGAGGAGCGAATAGGGCCGGTAGAGCGGGGTGAGCCCCGCGCGGCGGGTCTCGACGAGCACGATGTCGGCGCGTTTCCCGACCTCGAGCGACCCGATGCGGTCCTGGAGGTCGAGCACCCGCGCACCGCCGCTCGTCGCCATCCGGAACACGGTCTCCGCGGGCAGGCGCGTCGGGTCGCCGGCGGCGAACTTGTGGAGCTTCGCGGCGGTATCCATCTCGCCGAACATGTCGAGGTCGTTGTTGCTCGCCGGGCCGTCCGTCCCGAGCCCGACCGGGACCCCGGCGGCGAGCAGCTCGGTTACCGGAGCCGCCCGGTCCGAGCCGAGCTTCATGTTGCTCTCGGGGTTGTGGGCGACGCCGGCCCCGCTTGCCGCGACCCGCGCGATGTCCTCGGGGGTCAGCCAGGTCCCGTGGGCGAGCACGGTTCCGGGGCGCAGCGCGCCGATCGAGTCGAGCGCCTCGATCGTCCCCATGCCGATGTCCGCGCGGATCCGGTCGTCCTCGTCGCGCGCCTCGACCGCGTGGATCTGGAAGGGGGCGCCGTGCCGGTCGGCGAGCTCGAAGGCCGCCCGCGTCGCCTCGAGCGGGGTCGTGTAGAGCGCGTGGGCCGCCGTTCCGGGGACGAGCAGCGGATGGTCCCGGTAGGTCTCGAAGAACCCGTCGGCTCCCGCGAGGGAAGCATCCGGGGTTTCGAAGTCCGGGGTCGCGAACCCGATCACATGCGGCCCGACCACCGCCCGGATCCCGGCCTCGATCGTGGCGCGGGCCACCTCGTCGCGGAAGTAGTACATGTCCGCGAAGGTCGTCGTCCCGCTTTTCAGCATCTCGATCGAGGCGAGGAGCGTCCCCCAGTACACGAAGTCCGGGGCGACGAGCTCGGCTTCGGCGGGAAAGATGTTCTGCTCGAGCCACTCCATGAGCGGCAGGTCGTCGGCGAGACCCCGCAGCAGCGACATCGCCGCGTGTCCGTGGGTGTTCACGAGCCCGGGGATCACGAGCTGGCCTTCGGCGTCGAGCCGGGGGATGTCCGGGGGGCGGGGCGCGGCGCGATCGAAGAGCCCCACGATCCGGTCGCCCTCGACGAGCACCGCGCCGCCCTCGAGCACCGTCCCCGCCTCGTCCATGACCACCACGGTCCCCCCGTCGATCAGGAGGCGGTCGCCGCCGGGCCGGGGCGCGCTCTCGGGGGTCGAGCAGGCGGGGGCGGCGATCGGGAGGGCGAGGAACAGGCTCCTGGCCGGGATCATGGCGGACGGGAACGCTAACAGGCTGCGGAGAAAGTTCCTCGCGCGCCGACGCGGCGCGAAGCGCCGCCGGGGAGGGGTGCGGGGAGGGTCTTCCCTCGCCGCGAAAGCGGGCGGAGCGGATCGCGCGAGCGATACGGGCCGCCATCCGGTGGGGGAAGCGCCCCGCCTCCGCCCGGACGACGGGGTTCCCCATCGCTTCGAGGACGGATTCCCCTGCGGGGCGCTTTTCCCGACCGGCTGCTAACGCCCTTCCTCCGGGGCTGCCGTCCGGCTCGCGAAGCGGCCCCGGCGCAGCCGGTTCATCATCGCCGCGATCTCGTGGCGGCGCGGCCGGGCGATCCGGCCCGGATGGCGTCCCGCCCGGCCCTCGGCGGTCAACGCGTCGAGCCCGTCTTCGTCGAGCCGGGCCTCGAGCTCATCCAGCCTCGGTCCGAGCGCGAGGCCGGGGAACTCGCGGCAGGCGAGCGCGGCGGCGTGGCCGGCGGCGCGCGTCTGGCTCGCATCGAAGAGCTGAGTCACCGCCCCGAGATCCACCTCCTCCTCGCCGTAGAGCAGCGCCCCCCGGCGCGCGGCCCGGATCCGCGGCGATCCCCGGCGTCCGGCGGGGTCGAAGGCGGCCTCCTCGGGAAAGCGCCGCCGGGCCCCGAAGCCCGCGGCGCCGACCTCCTTCTGGCGGCGGCTCGGCAGCTCGCGGGCGATTCGTTTCGCCTCGGCGGTCACCTCGCTCGCCCGGTAGGCGTTCAGCGAGATCACGGTGTCGGCGGCCTCGAAGTAGTCGCCCGAGCCGCCCATCACCAGGATCGTCGAGATCCGGCGCCGCTCCGCGAGTTCGCGCACCCGGTCGAGGAAGGGAACGATCGGCTCCGCTTCGCGCGCGACGAGGGCTTGCATCCGCGCGTCGCGGATCATGAGGTTCGTCGCCGAGGTGTCCTCGTCGAGCAGCAGCAGCCGCGACCCGGCCTCGATCGCCTCCACGACGGACGCCGCCTGGCTCGTGCTGCCGCTCGCGTTCTCCGTCGAGAAGTCCTCGGTCGTCCGCCCGCCGGGAAGCTCGCGGATGAACGGGCTCACATCCACCGCCGAGACCGCGCGGCCCTCCTCGGCGCGGATCGTGACCGCATCGGCCCGGGTCACGACCCGCTCGCGCCCATCGCCCGGGAGATGGGGAACCACTCCGGCCGCGAGGGCCTGGAGCAGCGTGGACTTCCCGTGGTAGCCCCCGCCGACGATCAGGGTGACCCCCTCGGGGATCCCCATGCCGGCGATCTCCGGCGCGCCGTCTCCCGGATGGAGCAGGGGAAGGCGGATCCGGAGCGAGGGCGGGCTCTCGAAGCGGACCGCCCGGCCTGCGGCGAGCGGGAGTTCGCTGGCGCCATGGGCGCGGGGGAGGAGCGCCCCGTCGGCGACGAACGCGACGAGTCCGCGGGCGGCCAGTTGCGCTCGGAGATGTTCCTGGTTCTCGATGTCCTCCACGAACGCGGTCGCGGCGTCCGCCCCGAGGTTCTTCCAGACGAGCGCCGCGCGGGCGATGCGGGGCAGCTCGACGGTCAGGAGCTCGGCGGCGCGGCGCCCCAGGATTCGCCGCCCGGCCGCCGGCAGGCCGACTTCGAGTCGCGCCTCGACGGATGCCGGAGTCTCGCCGCCGATCCGCACCGCCGCCCGTTCGAGCACTTCCTGCCCGCCGGCGTCGATCCCGATCTCGCCGCTACGCCCCGAGCCCTCGCCCTTCGAGCGCGGGAGTTCCCGAACGACGCACCGGGCGAGATGGTCGGCGAGCGCGACCCTCCGGATCCGGTTCGCATGGAGGCCCGCCGGGAACCCGGCGACCGCTCCCCCGACCCGGAGCCGGACCCGCGACGGCGGCGCGAAGGGGTCCCG
Source organism: uncultured Acidobacteriota bacterium (assembly GCA_964347715.1). Taxonomy (GTDB): domain Bacteria; phylum Acidobacteriota; class Vicinamibacteria; order Marinacidobacterales; family Marinacidobacteraceae; genus CAYGAO01. Next base: position 5,691 of record CAYGAO010000009.1, on the reverse strand, counting down.
CGCCGCCCGGTCGAGGCGCACCGTGATCCCCTCCCCGACCGACCACTCCCCTTCGAGGCTCCGGTAGGCCGGGTACCCCCTTCCGTCGAGCCGCCGACACCTCGCTGCGAGCGGGGACCCGCCCCCCGAGGATTCCGCTCCGCGCACTTTCCTGCGGAGCCTATCCGCGTCCGGAAGCGCCCGCCCCACCGATACGACCACCACGCCACGGAGCGGGAGCCGGGCCCGTGGCCAGTATGGAACCGCTCGCCGGGGCATCCGCCGGCCGGAATCCGGCGCGGGCCCCTCGGCTTCTCATGGGGCGACGACTTCTGTCATGGCTGATTCGCCGGACTACGAAGCGATCGCGACGGCGGAAAGGAAGAAGAACGTCGCCACGGTATCCGGCGAACTCGAAGGGAGGACGCGACCTGATGGACGGTCTCCGCATGTGGAATACGGGTGCGACGCCGAGGGTCGGCGCAGGTCCAGGTCTGGAGCTGCCCGCTTGCCGTCCTCCCGGATGGAGCGGAGAATGCCTCTCCTGGCGAAATTCGCGCCCGCCCCCTCATGAACTCTCGGATGCAGGCGAACCGCCTGCATCGCATCGACCGACTGAGGGTCGCGTCCGGGCAGGTCCGCCGCCTCTCGTTCTCAATCCCGCGGGAAACCGCCAGCGCGGAATACATGGACGCCACCCAGGCCCGGCGGAGAAGCGGGAATTCGCTTCGGCGGGACGAACGGATGGTCGATGCGGTAACGCGATCCAACGCGATCCGGTGTTCCCTGAAGGCGAGCCACTTCGTCGGTGAGCCGTTTCCATTCCTGTACGACGGACTTGTCGACTCCCGGGTTCCGGTCGAGGATACCCTGCAGGAACTCCTCCCGATTCTTCGGTTTCATCAGAAGAAACGCCGCGTGTGTACGAAGATGGGGATCTCCTGCCGCCGCATGTAGTCTCGCAGAAGCTCATGATACCGCCGTACGGAAGTTGCCAGGGCGGCGTTGGAATCCATGTCCTCGATGCGAAGTTTGAGTTCGGATCGCAGCGTATCCATACCGATGCCGCGACTGTGGCTGTGCCATCGATCGGTGTCGTTGAGAAGGTCCGCTATTTCGCGGGCACGTTCGTTTCTCGTGGCCTCCGTAACCTCCTTCCCGGTGGTCTCGGTCTTGGTCCAGGTTCTGAACTTGTACCGGGACAGCCACTTGACGAGCAGTTCTATCGTCAGTTCGCGAGCCTGTTCGTATTCGTACAGCTCCCCGAGATCAAGCTTCCCGATCAATGCGAATTCGACTGCCGTGAGCTGATTCTGTTGGGCTTTCTCGTTCAGCTTCTGGAACTGGTTCAGGTAGGCCAACGCCGGTACCGGGCGGTCGTTACGCCAGACCTGCGGGTCGATGGGTCCCAGCCTGGAGTAGTGATCCATCACGATCTCGTCCCCGCTGAGGGCGAGGAGAGTCCCTGCCGACATGGCTCGGTCCGGCACCATGACGCTCACGGCGCTGTAGGCATGCCGGATCGTATCCACGATACGTTCAACGACCTCGACGATTCCTCCCGGGGTATCCAGAATCACTGCCAGCGCGGATCGTCTCTCTCCCAGATCGTCGATCGCGCGCCTGAAGGAGTCGTCGAGCGACGAGACGATGGGACCGAACAAGCCCATGACTATCGCAGTCGAGCAGTCCCTCGATTTCTGCCAGATCCCGGCCGAGAGAAGCCTTGAGGTGGTCATCGAGAGGAGGCATCCGGTGTGTGGGCGGGATGGGTTCGTTCTCTGGTGCTCTGCGCCGTGCCGGGTGGGCCGCGCGAGCCGGCTCGGTTCCCGGCAATGATAGATCATCTCGCTCATCCGCGGCTCTCCGGGCGGCGGGTCTGTCTTCGAGTCGCCGCCCCTTCCGCCCGCACGATCCGCTCGTGCCCGGTCAGCGGTCGGGGCGACGGATGGGTGCGCCGGCGCGGAGTTTCTTCGCGCGTTGGGAGAGGAAGGCGAACCTGCGCCAGCGAGGGATGGCGGCAGTCTTCCGGACCCCGCTACCATCGGTTCCTCGCGCGGTCCGTCTCCGGGTTTCGACCGAGCGCACCTCCTGTCCCTTTCAGCACCGCGTCTCCAGAGTGGGCGGAAGATCGCCGCGACGGGCCAGGTCCGGCCGGATTTCGCGAAGGGCGGTTTCGTCTTTCGACTCCCTCCACGAGGACCTCACCTTCACCACGATCGATTTCTGGGGGATCTTCAACGGCCGGGAATCGGGCAGCCGGGAGGTCGCCCCCGGGCTGCTCATGCCGATGATCCATCCACGCTGCGAGGAGCTTCCGGAAGTGTGGGTTCCCTTCGTCGGGAACGCCGTGCCCCGCCCGGAGGTCGCTGAAATGGACGAACCGCGCCGGAACGGTCGAGAGCGACGCATCCGGCTGACCGACATGGATGTCCGGGCGCCGCGATCACCTCCGTGAGGGTCCGGGCGCGCGGCGCGACGCAGTTCACCGCGAGCGTCGAGGCGGAGGGCTTCGACGCCGGCCCGGATCGCGGGACGGATGGTCGAGGGCTTTCGGGAGATCCCGGCGCTGGGCGCCCTTCCGAGGGCGCTGTGCTGCGCCAGCCTCGAGGATCCGATCCTTTCCGCCGGGGTCGGGACGCCGCGATCGAGCGTCTCTCCGAACCCCGGATCCGGGCCTCGTTCCCCGTCCCGGCAACCTCGGCGCCATCGCGCCCGAACCCGGCGAAAGTCACGCCGGGGGCCGTCCGGCGAGCCAGGCGTCCCGGAGCCGGCGTCGCTGGACCTTGCCCGAGGCGGTCCTCGGAATGCGTTCCACGAAGACGATTTCGCGGGGGAGCTTGAAGCGGGCGAGCCGGTCGGCGCAGTGGCGGCGGAGCTCGGCCGAGGAGGCCGGGCGGCCCGTGGCGGCGACCACCTGCGCGACCGGCGCCTCTCCCCAGCGGGCGTCGGGAACGCCGAAGACGACGCAGTCCTCGACCGCCGGGTGGTTGCCGAGCGCGGTCTCGATCTCGCCCGGATGGATGTTGAAGCCGCCGGAGATGATGAGCTCGCGGCTCCTGCCGACCAGCCGGATGAAGCCGTCCCGGTCGGCGAGCGCGAGATCGCCCGTCCAGCCCCAGCCGTCGCCGCCCCGGAAGTAGCGCGCCGTCTCCTCCTCGTCCTCGAAGTACCCGTCCATCAGGAAGGGGCCGCGCGCGACCAGCTCTCCGACCCTCCCCGGCGGCAGCGAAACGCCGCGCCGGTCCACGATCCGGAGCGCCACCCCGTGGGCCGCCCGACCGACCGTCTCGGGGTGGGCTTCGCTGTCCCCGGGTCCGAGGATCGTCAGGGGCCCGGTCTCGGACTGGCCGTAGTGGTTCGTGTAGCCGCAGTGCGGCAGCGCGGCCAGCCAGTCCCCGATGAGGCCGGCCGGCGTCGGCGCCCCGGCGACGGCGATGTTCTTCAGGGACGCGAGCCGCCGGCGGTCGAAGGCGGGGGACCGGAGCAGGTCGCGGACCTGGACCGGCACCAGGAACGCGGAGGAGATTCGGTGTCGCTCGGTCCGGGCGATGAAATCCGCCGGGTCCCAGGTTCGGAAGAGGACCGAAGTCGCGCCCCCGAGCACGGCGGCCTGGTGCCAGATCAGCAATCCGGCGGCGTGGAACATGGGGGTGACCACGCCGACCACCTCCCGTTCGGTGACGCCGTGCTCCCGCGCCGTGGTCATCGCCGAGACATGGCGCGCCGCGTGGCTGACCACGACCCCTCGGGGGCGTCCGGTAGCCCCGCCGGTGAAGGTCATCGCGGCGGCGGCCGCGGGGTTCAGGTCGAGCTCCGGCGCCCGGTCGGGCTGGGTCCGGAGCGCCCGGTCGAACGCGAGCTCGGCCCCGGAAGCGCGGGCGCCGACCACGATCACCGTCGGTGCGGCGTCCCGGGTGGGGAGACGGCTCCGCAACGTGGCGTCGCAGACGAGCGCCCCGGGTCGGGTGCGGTCCAGGATCCCGGCGATCTCGTTCTCGGTACAGAGAGGCGGGACATGGACCAGCACGCAGCCGGCGCGGGCGCTGGCGAAGTGGACGATGCCGTATTCCGGCCCGTTGAACAGCAGGCAGGCAACGCGGTCGCCCGGACGAATGCCCGAGGAGATCAGCAGGTTGGCGAAGCGGTTGGCGAGCCCGTCGTAGGCGGCGTAATCGAGGCGCCGGTCCCCGGCGATGACGGCGGTGCGTCCGGGAGTGCGCGCCGCGGTGTGCCGCAGGATCTCCCCGAGCAGCAAGCGGCCCCTCCCCGGCGGCCGGTTCAGCCGGCCCCCGCCCGGCGCATCCGCTCCATCGGTTCGAGGATGCGCCCGACCGCGGGGCCGAACGCGTTTCCGGAGAGGAGATCGATCAGCCCCTGCCGGCACTCGGGGTGAGCCCGGAGGAAGTCGCGGAACCCGAAGTTCGGGTCGTAGAACGCGTACACCATCTTGCGGAAGTTGTCGAGGCCGCGCCGGAACTCCGGCGCGAACCGTCCGAGGGCGGCCCCCGACAGGTCCCCTTCCTCGAGCGACCGGCAGATCGCGTCCGCGGCCATCTCTCCCGACTTGAGGGCCAGCACCACGCCGGTCGAGTAGATCGGATCGAGGAAGGCGAAGGCGTCTCCGACGAGCACCCAGCCGTCGCCGGACATCTGCCCGGCGCACCAGGAGAAGTCCTGGACCACCCGGACCGGGCGCACCTGGCGCGCCGACCGCAGACGCTCTCCGAGCGCCGCGCAGTCGGCGAGCTCCTCGTCGAACCGGGCCTGGGCCCGGTCGGCGCCGCCCCGACGGGTCAGCGTATCGAGGTCGGAGACGACGCCGACGCTCGCGAGGTCTCCGGCGAGCGGGATGAACCAGAACCAGGAAGCCCGGTTCCGGGTGTGGAGGATGAGGGTCGCGCCCTCGTCCCGGCCACCGTCGCGCCGGGCGCCCCGGAAGTGGGTGAAGAGCGACACCTTGCGGAGTTCGGGGTCTTTCACCCGAAGACCCAGTTTCCTGGCGAGCAGGGCGCTCTGCCCGGTCGCGTCCACGACCACCCGGGCGCCGAGGTCGAACGGCGGCTCGCCCTCCGCCTGCGCCCGCACGCCGACGGCGGCCCCGCCGTCGAACCGGACTTCCTGCACCTGGATGCCCGAACGAACCCGGACACCGTTCGCCCGGGCGTTGTCGAGCAACATCCGGTCGAACTCGCTGCGCAGCACCTGCCAGGTCCGGGACCGTTCGTGGGGATCGCTCTCCCGGAAATAGAAGGGGGCCGACGGGCGGCCCGAGGCGCTCACGAACTGCACGCTGTGCTTCGGCTGGAAGCCGCTCGCCTTCAGCCGGTCGAGCACGCCGAGGCGGTCGAAGACCCCCCAGGTATGAGGCACCAGCGACTCGCCGATCCGGAAGCGGGGGACCGGCTCGCGTTCGAGCAGCGCCACCCGGAAGCCGGCGCGGGCGACGAGGGTCGCGGCGGTGCAGCCTGCGGGTCCGCCGCCGGCGACGACGACATCGAAGGCGTCCCGGGCCAGACGTTCCGGGGCGAGACCGCCGCCGGGAGCGCCCGCGATGGAACGGTCCGCGGTCACCGCGTTCGGCAGGCGCGCCGGCGCAACGACTTCCGGACGATCCGATCCGGGCGCCGCGTCTCCCCGGACGCTCAGCAGCCGGTGGATAGAGCGCCCCGCATGGGAATCCGTCCTCGAAGAGATGGGGAACCCCGTCGT
>CAYGAO010000008.1:5549-26464 GCA_964347715.1 uncultured Acidobacteriota bacterium | reverse complement strand
ATGTCGGGGTCGCCGTCCGAATCCACATCGCCGATCGTCGCGCTCATCGCGTTCCGGACCTCGAAGCCCGGATCCTCCCAGCGCTCGAAGCCGGCCCCGGTGTTCCGGAAGACGAGGAGCGCCCCTCCCCGGACGAAGACGATCTCGGGGCGGCCGTCGGCGTCGAGGTCCCGGAGCGCAACGCCGGCGCCGAGGCGCGGGCGCAGGACGTCTCCGAACCAGCCCGCCGAGTATTCCTCCGGGGAGATGGTGGCGGGCGCTTCCGGCGGCGCCGGGAGCGGCTCGAGTCCGAGACCGAGGCGCCGGGACGACTCGGTGAATCGGACGGTCCCCGAGGGGGCCGGCTCCGCCTGGCCCGCCGCGCCGAGGCCCGCGTGGAGCGACGGCTCGGGTTCCTCCACGGCTTCCGCGTAGGGCCCGAGCTCGGTGTACTGGAGTCCCGCCGAGACGCCGGCCCCGGGGAAGGCCTCGCGGAGCGCCTGGAACCGCGCGAGCCACTCCCGTCCCTCCTCGCGCCGGCCGGCGCGCACGAGCACGTTCCCGAGGCTGAAGTGGGCCGACTCGTGGTTCGGCTGCAGCCGGATCGCCCGGCGGAGGGCCTGCTCCGCCTCGTCGAGGCGACCGAGGGTGGCGAAGGCCGCACCCAGGTAGTACTGGGTCATCGAGTCGTCGGAGTCGGCTCGGGCGACGCGCTCGAAGGCCAGGAGCGCGGCCTCGGTGTTCCCCTCGAGCTTGTCGACGAGGCCGAGGTTGTAGTGGGCGTGGAGGCCGCCCGGATCGAGATCGAGCGCCCGCGCGAACGAATCCCGCGCGGCCCCGAAGTCGCGTTCGTTGAACCGCGCGATCCCGAGGTTCACATGCGCCGCCGCCGAATCGGGACGCTCGGCCACGACCCGCTCGAACTCGGCCGCCGCCTCCGAGAAGCGGAACTGTTCCATGAGCGCCACCCCGCGGCTCATCGTCCCGGCCGGAGCTTCGGGCGCCTGGGCGAAACCGGCCGAGGCCGCCAGCGCGAGGCTCAAGACGGCTGGCGGCGCGGAGCGGAGAGAGAAAGCCATCTTCATGATTATGCCGTGGCGCCTCGGGGCCGCGTAGCATTCCGGGCCTCGGGCCCGGGGCCCGAAACCGGGAGACATCCGATGATCCAGCTCGTCCGGGCCAGGAAGGCGTTCGGCGAACAGGTCCTGCTGCGGGAGGAGTCGTGGCGCGTCGGCAGCGGGGACCGCATCGGCCTCGTGGGCCCGAACGGGTCCGGAAAATCCACCCTGCTCCGCATCCTCGCCGGCCGGATCCGCCCCGACGCCGGCGAGGTGGTGCTCGCCCGGGGCACCCGCGTCGGCTACCTGCCGCAGGACGGACTCCAACTCCGGGACCGGAGCGTCTTCGAGGAGGTGCGCGCCGCTTTCGCCGATCTGCTGCTGCTGCGGCAGGAACAGGAGGAGATCGCCGAGCGGCTCGCCGGGTCCCCGGAAGCACCGGAGCTGCTCGAACGCTTCGGAGCGATCGAAGACGAGTGGCAGCGCCGGGGCGGCTACGAACTCGACGCCCGGGTCGGCGAGATCCTGTCCGGTCTCGGATTCGCCGCTGCGGACCAGGAAAGACCGGTCGAGGCCTTCTCCCAGGGCTGGCAGATGCGGATCGCGCTCGCCCGGCTGCTCGCCGAGGCGAACGACCTGATCCTGCTCGACGAGCCGACGAATTACCTGGATCTCGAGGCGCGCACCTGGCTTCTCGGGTTCTTGTCCCGCCACCGGGGCGGGCTGGTGCTGGTGGCCCACGACCGCTACTTCCTCGACTCGGTGGTGACCCGGATCACCGAGATCGGCTTCGGCAGACTGCGGAGCTATCCGGGCAGCTACACGGGCTACGAGAAGAAACGGAGCGCCGAGATCGCCGAGCTGCGGAAGCGCGCCGCCGAGCAGGCCGCCGAGATCGAGCGCACCGAGCGCTTCGTGAACCGGTTTCGCTACCAGGCGAGCCGCGCGCGCCAGGTCCAGAGCCGCGTCCGGATGCTCCAGAAGATCGAGCGCATCGAGGTTCCGCCGGAGACCCGGCGGGTCGCGCTCCGGCTGCCGCACCCGCCACGCTCGGGACGGGTGCTCGTCACGCTCCGGGCGGTCACGAAGGCCTACGGCGCGAACGAGGTCTTCCGGGGAGTGGACCTCGTCGTGGAGCGGGGGCAGCGACTCGCGCTCGTCGGGCCGAACGGCGCCGGGAAGTCCACCCTGATGCGGCTGATCGCCGGGGAGGAGGCCCCCGGATCGGGAGCCCGCGAGCTCGGCCACAACGTGCGCCTCGCCTACTACGGACCCGATCGGCACGACCTCGACCCGGCGCGCACGGTGCACCAGACGATGGCCGATGCGGCCCCGCTCGAGATGCTCCCCGAGATCCGGAACATCCTCGGGGCATTCCTGTTCTCGGGGGATGCGGTGGAGAAGAAGACGGCGGTGCTGTCGGGCGGAGAGCGGAGCCGGCTGGCGCTCGCGCGGCTCTTCCTGCGGCCCGCGAACCTGCTGCTCCTCGACGAACCCACGAACCACCTCGACCTCGACGCCAAGGCCGCCCTCCTCGACGCGCTCGCGGGCTATCGGGGGACGATCGTGTTCGTGGCGCACGACCGGTACTTCCTCGACGCGCTGGCGACCCGGGTCGCGGCGATCGGCGGCGGTGGGGCGGCGCTCTACTGGGGCAACTATTCGGACTGTCTGGACCGGCTCCGGCCGGGGGCGGCGACGGCGCCAGGGCCGCGGAAGGAGACGCCGGCGAAGAAGCCGGCTCGGCGCCGGCCGGTCGCGGGAAAGCGCGCTCCGCGGAAGCACCGGTCGCGGACGCTGCGGCGCGAGTGGCAGCAGGCGTTCGAGCATCTCGCGGAGGCCGTGGCCGCGGTGGAGAGTCTCGAAGCCCGGATGGCGGCCCCCGGCTTCTTCGCCGACCGCAACGCCTCCCGCGAGGTGACGGCGACCTACGACGACCTGAAGAACCGCCTGCCGGGCCTCGAGGCGGAACTCGAGCGGCTCGAGCGCGCCCTCGACGGGGCGCCCGACCGGGAGCCGAGCGGGGCGCCGGCGTGAGCCGCGGCGAGGCGCCGGCTCCTCGCGTCCCGGCGCCGGTCGCCTGGATCGCCTGCGACGGCTCGTGCCTCGGCAATCCCGGCCCCGGAGGCTGGGGCGCGGTCATCGCCGGAGCCTCCGGCGAGCCGCGAACCCTCGCCGGAGGAGAACCCGCGACCACGAACAACCGCATGGAACTCACCGCGGTGATCCGCGCGCTCGAAGCGGTCCCCGAGAACACCGACGCACCGCTCTACTGCGACAGCGAGTACGTGGTCAAGGGGATCCGCGAGTGGCTTCCCGCCTGGATCCGCCGCGGTTTTCGCACCGCGGCGAAGAAGCCGGTGAAGAACCAGGATCTCTGGAAGCAGCTGAACGCCCTCGCCGCGTCGCGTCCGGGAGTGCGCTTCGAGTGGGTGCGCGGCCACGCCGGACACCCGGGGAACGAGCGGGCGCACGAGCTCGCGGCCGCCGCGGCGGCGCTCGCCGGGAGGCGAGCCCGCGCGCCTCGAAGAACCGGAGCCGGCAGCCGGTGGACCAGGTGAGGCGGGGTTCGAGCGGGGTGCATCCGGGCAGCCACACCGCTCCTCGCCGTTCGGGCGGAACCGACCGCGCCCACCCCTCGCCGCCGGGGGCCGGAACGCTTCCTCCGCGCGAACCAGCCGGCCCCGGGGCGGTTCGTCGCGCCGCCCTTTCGCCGCCCTCCGGTCGAGTCGCGCGCCGTGCGCCGAGCGCCGGAACGCTCCCGAGCGAGCCACCGGGCTTCACGGGACTGCTAGACTCGGAAAACCCGTGCGCGAATACCGCTTCTTCCAGGCGGATGTGTTCACGGGCCGTCCCTTCGCGGGAAACCCGCTCGCGATCGTTCCCGACGCCGACGGGCTGTCGAGCGAGGAGATGCAGCGGATCGCGGCCGAGATGAACCTCTCGGAGACCGCGTTCACGCTCCGGCCGACGGATGTCCAGGCGCTCTGCCGCCTGCGGATCTTCACCCCGACCGCCGAACTCCCGCTCGCCGGGCACCCGGTGGTGGGCGCCTTCTTCGTGCTCGCGAAACGCGGCGAACTCGGCCTCGGCGAGGCGCTGCGGCAACTCGGGACCGGAGTCCTCCGGATCCACCAGGAATGCGGGGCCGGAGTCCTCCCGGTGGACATCCGGGTGGCGGACGGCGAGGTCGAGCAGGTGGTGATGACCCAGGCGCCGCCGCGCTTCTTCTCCGAATTCACCGGGCGCGAGGCTCTCGCCGCCTGTCTTGGGCTCGGGCCCGAGGAGCTGCTCCCGAACGACACGCCGGCGCAGGTCGTCTCCACGGCGATCCCCCAACTGATGGTCCCCGTCCGGTCGCTGCGGAGCGTCGAGCGGATCCAGCTCGATCCGGTGGCCACGAGGGCGCTGCTGAACGACGAGGCGATCAGCTCCGACTGCATGATGGTGTTCTCGACCGAGACCGTGCGCGACGAGAGCGCCGCCCACGCGCGCATGTTCGCTCCCGGGCTCGGGGTCACCGAGGATGCCGCGACCGGCAGCGCCGCGGGCGCGCTCGGCGCCTGGCTGGTCCGGCGCGGGCTGGCCGGCAGCGGCGAAGCCGACCCGGTTCGGCTCGTCGTCGAACAGGGTTACGAGATCGGCCGCCCGAGCGCGATCCATGTCGAGGTCGAGCGGGAGAACGGCCGCCCCTCGCTCGTGCGGGTGGGCGGCCAGGCGGTCGAAGTCGCCGAGGGCGTGCTCCGGATCCCGCCGGGGCCGTCGCGCACCCGCTGACGAACCGGTTGGCCCGAGGTCCGCGCCTCAGCGGCCCGAATCGCTTGCGCGATCCGTTCCGCCCTGTTTCGCGGGGAGGGAGGACCCTCCCCGGCGACGCTTCACGCCGCGTCGGCCCACGGGCTCTTTCTCCACCGCCGGTCAGCGGTAGGGGATCCGCTCGCCGGGCAGTGGCGGGGTGTGCCGGGGGACCCGGAAGGCGTCGAGTCGCCGTTCGAGCGCGTGGCCGAGCGCGAGGAGCCGGGGTTCGCTGAAGGCGCGTCCGAGGAAGGAGATGCCGACGGGCAGCCCGTCGCCGGTGAACCCGACGGGGACGATCAGGTCGGGAAACCCGGAGAGGTTCGCGAACCGGACCGGCGACCTCGCGTTCCCGCCCGTGCCGGGGCTTCTCGCCAGGAGCGCCGGGCGCGTCGGCGAAGTCGGATAGACGATCGCGTCGAGTCCTTCCGCGTCGAGGAGCCCCTCGAGGATCCCGCGGACGAGCGGCAGCGCGTGGTCCCGGACCGCGGAGTGCACCGGATCCGTGGTCTCGCCGCTCTCGTCCTCGCGGAGGAAGAGGCTCCAGCGGCCCGGATTCGGCCGGGCCCCGTCGGCACGGGCGGTCAGGGTCATCGAGCGTTCCACCAGTTCGGAGAGAGTCTGCGGATACCCGTCGCCGAGATCCGCGAGGTAGCGGGCGATCTGCTCGCGGAACTCCGGCCAGCGGACGGCGGTGTAGAGGTCACTCTCGATCTCGAGCAGCCAACCGGGGAGCCGCACCTCGACCACCTCGGCCCCGGCGCCCTCCATGGCGGCGAGCGCCGCCTCGATCGCCCAGTCCACCTCGCGGTCGAAACCCATGAAGTCCCGCGCCACGCCGAGCCGCGCCCCGGCGAGGGCTTCGGGATCGAGGAACGGCGTGTAGTCGGCGTGGGAGCGCCCGGCGCTCCGCTCCGTCGCCGGGTCCGCTTCGTCCACCGAGGCGAGGATGCCCAGGGCCACCGCGACATCGTGGACGCTCCGCGCCATCGGGCCGCCGGTATCGAACGAGAGCGCGAGCGGCACGATCCCGTCCCGGCTCAGCAGGCCGAGCGTCGGCTTCAGACCCACGATTCCGTTCGCCGTCGAGGGCCAGCGGACCGAACCGCCGGTGTCCGACCCGAGTCCCAGGAACGCGTAGCCGGCCGCGATCGCCGCGCCGGTGCCGCCCGAGGAGCCGGCGGGAGTGCGGGCGGGATCGTGGGGGTTCCGCGTGATGCCGCCGAGGGAGCTCATCGGCCCCCCGGAAGCGAACTCGCTCAGGTTCACCTTCGCCAGCACGATCGCTCCGGAGCTGCGGAGCCGCTCCACGAGGAAGGCGTCGTCCGGCGGCAGCCAGTCCCGGAGCAGGAAGGAGCCGGCGGTGGTCCGGATATCCGCCGTGTCGAAGTTGTCCTTCAGGACCACGGGGATGCCGTGGAGCGGGGAGCGCCGGCCGGATCGTTCCCGCTCGGCGTCGAGCTCGCGGGCTCGCCGCCCGGCCTCCGGGTTCAACGAGATCACGGCGTTGATCGCCGGCCCCTGATCGTCGTAGGCGGCGATCCGCGCGAGACAGAGCTCGACCAGCCGCTCGGCATCGAGCGCCCCGGCGTCCACGGCGTCGTTGATCTCGGCGATCGTCGCCGTGGTCAGATCGAGCTCGCGCTGACCGAGCGCCGCCACACTCGGGGCCGGGGCGAGCGCCGGCAGGAGAACGAGCCGGGCGAAGCCGCGGGCCAGAGAGAGCTTCGGGGAGCAGACGCGCATGGCGGGGGATGCTACGCGGTCGGCTTGGCGGGGAGCGGGCGCCCGCCGATAGGAACCACGGCCGAGCGGCCCCGGACCCCGACGACGACCCCGCGTGCTGGCCCCCCCCGGGGGCCAGCCGCGGACGGACGCGCCCCGGAGAATCCCGGGTCTCCGTCAGGAGTCCGTCAGCTCGCGGACACCCGGAGCCGCGGATCCCGCCGCAGGCGCGACAGGGCCTCGGTCTCGAGTTGGCGCACCCGCTCCCGCGTCAGCTGCAGCTCGCCCCCGATCTCCTCGAGGTTCGCTTCGCCCCCGCCGTGAATGCCGAAACGCCGCTTCAGCACATGTTGCAGCCGGTCGGGGAGATCCGAGATCGCGTCCCGGACATGCCGCCGCGCCTCGGCGTCGGTGACGCCCTCGATCGGGTTCATCTGCCCGGGGTCGGGGGTCACCGCGATCCGGGGCGACCCGTCGGGCACGAGCGGCGCGTCGAGCGAGCTGACCTGCGGCACCGACCGGAGCGCGTCCCGCAGCTTTTCCGGGGCCACCCCGATCTCGCGGGCCACATCGTCCGTCGTCGGATGCTGGCGCTTCCCCCGCCGCTTCGGGTCGTTCCGGTACTGCTGTTCGAGCTCGGCGCGCACCTTGGCCGCCTTCCGGTGCAGGTCCAGCTTGTTGATCGGAACCTTGATCGTGCGCGACTTCTGCGAGAGCGCCCGCCAGATCGCCTGTCGGATCCACCAGGTCGCGTAGGTCGAGAACTTCAGGTTGCGCTCGGGTTCGAACTTGCGCACCGCCTGCATCAGGCCGATGTTGCCTTCCTGGATGAGGTCCCCGAGCGGAAGGCCCTTTCCGCGGGACTGCTTCGCGATCGAGATCACGAGGCGGAGGTTTCCCTCGATCATCTTCTCGCGGTTCGCGTAGAAGGTCTCGATGTCCTCCGGCGCCGGCTCGTCGGAGTTCTCCATGTCCTCCTGCGCCTTCCGCATCGCCCGGCTGAACCGCTGTTCGTCGTCCTTCGTGAGCAGGCGGTGGCGGTGGGTGTCGCGGAGGTAGAGCCCCATCGAATCCAGGTCGCCCGTCTGGTGGGTGCTCGGTGCGAGACCGAGCTCGGCCGCGGCTTCCGCCGCTTCGGCTTCGCCCGAATCTTCCTCTTCTTCCTCGATGTCGAGCGAGTCGTCGACGAATTCGATCGTTTCGTAGTCGGTGGTGTTCGTGTCCATGAGTATTTCGTCTCCCGGCGATCTCTCGCCCGCAGCCGGGCAGGCCGGGGCGAGAAGCACAAGCAGATACCGTGCCAAAAAGGTCACGGTCGACGCCCGGGTCGCGGATGCCATGACCCGCCGGACGAGCCGTCAGCCACGCCCCGCGGGTGCGGATCCGGCCACGCCGTCCCCCAGCGGGGGAGAACGCTCGACCTGCCGATTTCGTTCCGTTGCCGGAGAACCTGCCCCGAGGAGGAAAGCGGACCGGAAAAAACCCGAACCCGGCGCCGCAGGTCTCTCAGAACGCGGGAGCAGCCTCCTCGACGAATCCGGGATGCCCAGGATCCGCAGGCGAGATCGGCAGGCGAACGATCCGGGCGTTCGACTCGAGCTCTTCCACCCAAGCCGAGATGCGCCGATTCAGATCGCGTTCCACCAGTATATCCCGAATCAGGCTCTCCACCTCCGCCAGCGACGCCGCGGACGCCGAGTCGAGGTCGGGCAGCAGGACCGTCCGGTAGTAGTCCTCGACCTCGCGACGGGCGACCTGGACCAGGGGGCGGAAGCGCCGGTCCACATACCCGGCCACGATCAGCTCGCGCCGGATCCGCTCGCGGAGGTAGTCCTCGGCGATCCCGAGGCGCACGAGTGTCGCCCGGTAGTCCCCGGGCGTCGGGAACCTCTCCGCCAGCGACCTCAGGGCGGCCTCGCTCGCCGCCTCGGAGGGCGGCTCGTTCGGATACCGAAGCGCCTCGTGCTCCATGAGTCGGGCATCGATCAGCCGCTCCCGCATCTCCTCGAGGCTCGGCGGCGGCGTCTGGTCGGGCGCGAGGGCGATGGCCTCGACGATCTCGGAGAGCGTGATCGGCTCGCCGTTCACGACCGCGAGCACGCGGTCGAGTACCGGCGATGGCGGCGCCGGTTGCGCCTCGCTCGGGGCGGCGGGCATCCATCCGAGGAACGCGAACGCGAACGCCCGGGCGCGCATCCACTCGCGTCCGGACCGAGGAGCGCGGAGCTCGAGGCCTTGTCCTCCCGGCACGGTGCTTTTCCGAACAGCCTAACAGCCTGTGGATGAAGCGCCCGGCAGGGGAATCCGTCCTCGAAGGGATGGGAAACCCCACCGTCCGGGCGAATGCGGGGCGCTTTCCCGACCGGATGGCGGCTCGAATCTGCGGCGCGCCCTCCTCGGCGGCACTTCGCGCCGCGTCGGCGCGCGAGGGACTTTCTCCACCGCCTGCCGACAGCCGCCCGCGCCCGGCGGACGGGTCCGATCCGCCCTCAGAATGCGTGTCCGATCGTGAAGTGCCACCGGCCCCGGCTCTCTTCGCCGATGTCGCCGATCCGGATCCCGTAATCGAAGCGAATCGGCCCCACGGGCGTATTCCAGCGAAGCCCCGCCCCGACATCGTGGTTCAGGTTCTCGGCGCGAAAGGAACGCACCTCGCTGTAAACCCCGCCGTGGTCGGAGAAGACCGCGCCCCGCAGGCTGCCGAAGATCGGGAAGCGGACCTCGATGTTCCCGATGACCAGCAGGTTCCCGCCGAGGGGGAAACCGCGCTCGTCGAGCGGCCCGGCGCGGTCGAGTTCGAAGCCCCGGAGGGTGGTGGCGCCGCCGGCGAAGAACCGCTCGGTGATCGGCACGAGGGCCGGCTCGCCTTCGCCGAGCGTCCAGGCGAGACCGAGGCGGCCCGCCACCGAGAGGACGACCCGCTCGCCGATCGGGAAGAACAGGAACTGCTGCCCGAAGCCCTTCACGAATGGCGCGCGCGAGCCGAGCAGTCTCGAGGACCATTCGAGGTCCAGGATTCCGAACCGCCCGCGGCGTGGGTCCAGCGGATCGTCCCGGGTGTCGGAGACGACCGCCACCGAGACCACCGAGAGCCAGAGGTCATCTGCGAAGCTGCGGTCGATCTGATTCGGGTGGATCTCCAGATCGAAGAGTTCGCTGGTCGTGAAGTCGTAGCGCAGGAACAGGTCCCGGCCGAAGACCCGCCGCGACAGCTGGACCCCGGCCCCGGTACGGATGAAATCGAAGCTCTCGCGATCCTGCTCCTCGCGGAAGGCGCTCACGAAGACCGGGGCGTCTCCGGCGGCGCTCTCCGCGCCCCGGTAGGTAGCGACGACGCGATTCCCCCTCGCGGAGAGCCGCACGAAGAAGCTCCCGGTGTGGGCCCTGCCGAACAGGTTCTGCCGCGTCCACTCCACCTCGCCGCGCACCTGTTCGCGTTCGCTGTAGCCGGCGCCGTAGCCGAGGCGGGTGCGCGAGCCCTCGACCACCCGGATCAGGACGTTGTGTTCGCTCACCGGCTCCTCCGGCTCGAGCAGTTCGACCTCCACGGTGCTGAAGATCCCGAGCCCCGCGAGGCGCCGGCGGATCTCGAGCAGGTCTCCGCGCCCGAGCGGATCCCCGTTCTCGAAGGGAAGCCGACTCCGGATCACGGACTCGCGGGTGGCATCGAGCCCGGCGACGATGACCGCGCCGACGGTGAAGTAACGGCCGCTGCGGACGCTGAAGACGACCTCCGCAGCGAAGGAATCGCGTTCCACCGGAGCTTCGACCTCGACGGCGGCCTCGAGGAAGCCGCGGTCCCGGTAGAACGCTTCGAGCGCGTCGCGGGCGGTCACGATCTCCTCGACGACATAGGGCGCGCCCGGAGGCAGCCGAACGATCCCTTCGAGTTCCGCCGCCGAAAAGGGCGCGGGATCCTCGAACCGGACGGCGCGCACGCGCGCGAACGGGCCGGACCGGATGCGGGCGACGAGCCGGACCGCCCCGGGGTCCCCCGGGATCGCGAGGACGGCGGGCTCCACCTCGGCCTCGAAGTATCCCTGCCGCCGGAGGACGCGGCGAAGCCCTTCGGCGGCCGCCCGCCACTCGTCCTCCCGGAAGGGGCGCCCCGGACGGAAGGGGGCGAGCGCGGTGGCCACCCGGTCGTCCTGCGCCTGGGGAGCGCCCTCGGCGGCCGCGTCCGCGATCACGAAGCGCGTCCCCGGCCGGCCGGTGAACCGGATCGTCTGCCGGAGCCGGTCCGCGCTGATCTCGCTCCGGGCCACGACCTCGGCGTCCCGGTGTCCGTCCCGGCGCAGTTCGGTCAGCAGGGCGCCACGAACCTCCTCGATCGAATCCGACGAGAGGGTCCGCTCCGAGAGCGCGGCCCGGACATCCCGGGCACTGCGGCTCCGGGCAGGGAAGCCCTCGACGGCGACGCTCACGCGAGGGCCGGGCTGGACCGTGAGGGTCACCTGGACCTCGCCCGAGTCTCCGGGGACGAAGTCGAGGTTCGCCACCCCGGCGAGGAGCCCCCGGTCCCGCAGCCGCGCCTCCACTTCGGGCAACCGCGCGAGCGCGACTTCCTCCGACCAGACCTGACCGGGAGTGATCCCGAAGACGCGCCCGAGCTCCCCGCCGAGCGATTCCTCCACGCCCTCGATCCGGATCGAGGCGACGCGGGCCCGGGGCCCCGGAACGACCTGCGCCTCGATCTCCAGGTCGCGGCCGGCCGGGGTCGCCAGGAGATCCACCTCGGCGGCGAGATAGCCGGCCGAGCGCAGCCAGGCCTCGGCCGCCCGGGCGCGCGCGTCGAGATCGGGGAGCGGTTCGCCGACCCCGAGGTCGAGCACCCCGGCGAGAGCCAACCGCGTCCCGGAGGGCGCTCCGGAGATCCGGAAACCGGCGATCCGGGAGATCGGGTCGAGTTCGAAGCGCAGCCGCACCTCCCCGTTCGGCAGCGGCTCGGAGCGAACCCGCACATCCCGGAACCGGCCGAGCGCGAAGATCTGCTTGACCGACTGGCGTACCGCGAGCGGCCGGTAGCGATCCCCGGGCCGCACCGAGATCAGCCGCGAGACCGCCTCGGGAACCGGCTCCCGCGCGGCATCGCCCGCGCCGGTTTCGATCCAGCCGGCCGAGACCGAAGCCACCGTGAGCGAGGTCGGGTTCTCGGGGAGCTGGCCCGAGGCGGGCCCGGCCGCACCGACCCAGCCGAGGAGCAGGACGCACCGGGCGCCCCGGCGGGACCGGGAGCGGTGCTCAGAAGCTGCGGTGGAAACGGACATCCACACCGAGCGAGCCGTCCTGATCCCGCGAGAAGATCCACGAGACGGGTCCCTGCGGGGTGTACTCGACGACGATGATGGACTCCTCCGCCGCCGAGAGAGCCGACGAGTAACGCACGTTCAGGTCTTCGGACACCTGCTTTCCGAGGGTGACCCTCGCGGTGGGGTTGCTGAAGCGGCCGATCAGGAAGGGATCGATGCTCAGCCGGTCGATCCCGAACACGCGGCCGGCCCGCCGTCCGATCATGTTGCTGAGCTGCTGGCTCAGGAGGCTGGCCGCCGAGGCCGCCGCGACCGGGTCGTCGCTCGCGGCGGTGAGGAGTTCCTGTTCGGGGGCGCCAGACAGCAGCCGGAGGATGTCGGCTTCCCGGAGCGGCGGGTCCGAACTCAGGTTCGCCTGGATCTGCTCGGCCGTTCCCGAAGCCCGGAGCCGGACCCGGTAGCTCCGCACGTTCGTCTCCCATTCGATGTCGAACACCGGCTCGATCCCTTCCGGGTCGATGAAGTCGGCGCGCCCGGAGACGACCTGGAACCGGTGGACGCCGAAGTACACCTCGCCCCCGACGAGGTCTGCCCGCCCGAGCACCGCAGGAGCCCCGGCCGTCCCGTGGAGGCCGAAGTCCGCCGCCGCCTCGAGCCGGAAGAGCGAATTCCGGACGGAGAACGGCGATCCGGTCTCGACCCGGACATCCATCCGGAGATCGTCGAGGAACCCGCCCAGCTCGCTCTCGCCGGGGCCGGTGACGCTGTTCACATCGGCGAGGAGGTTCGAGAAGAGCTCGTATTCGCGGCTCCAGACCGCCTCGTCGAGCCGCACCACTCCCGAGAGCAGGCGCCCGCCCCGGTCGCCGACGACCCGGAGGTCGGCATCCACGGTGGCGCTCAGATCACGAGGGAAGCGAAATCCCGAGTCGGTGAGCTGGACCCGGAGATCCATCGCCCCGATCTCGGCATCCTCGACCGCGACCGAGCCGGAGATGACCGCATCCCCCGAGGCCAGCCGCCCGCTGACCTCGGCGATCCGCAGCGTGCGCTGGTCGAAGCGGATCCGCCCGTCCACCTGCTCGAGCGCGTGGGGGAACCCCTCGAGGCGCACGGCGCCGCTCCGGATCGTGCCTTCCCCGAGCACCTCCGGCCCGCTCCAGGGACCCGCGACCTCGGCGTCGAGATCGAAGATCCCTTCGGCGGAGAGTCCGGGAAGGAACGGCTCGGCGGCGGCGAGCGCCGTCCGGCCCTCGACGGAGAGGTCGAGCAGCTCGTCGTCGAGGCCGATCGAGCCGGAAACGCGCAGCCGGCTCTCGGACTCGGCGAGCTCGAGCCCGGCGACGGTCACGCGGGCGTCCTCGAGGACGACGCGCGTCGGCCCGGTGGTCTCGGCGGCGAAGTCGGCCCCCGTGACCTCGAGCCGGGCGAGGGTCGCGCTGCCCGTCATCCACTCGTCGTGGGGGCTCTCGATGTGGAAGGCCCCTTCGCCACTCGCGACGATCGCGATCCCCCGTTCCGCGGCGTCCGCGAGGAGCATCGGGGCCACATCCACCTCCCGCACCAGGACCGTCCCCGCCCCGTCGATCCCGAGCGGCACCAGCCCCGCCATCTGGAACGACGCGGCCCCGGAGTCGAGCTCGCCGCTGCCCTCGAATCGCTCCCCGACGACCGATCCGCGGATGTTCCCCGGGCCGAGCGGCAGGTCGAGGACCCGGACCTCGGGCACTCGGGCGTCCAGGACGAGCTCGGGCACGAGCAGGTCGCCGCCGATCTCCACGCTGAAGTCCGAGCGGATCGAGATCCACTCGGGCGCGAGTCCGGGGGTCAGCGGGAACTCGCTGCCGGCGAGTCGCCCGTCCATCTCCCACTGCTCGAGTCCGATGTCGAGCTCGCCCGCCGCGGTTCCGTCGCGAAACGAGGCGTTCATCGGGGCGAGCCGCGCGGTCTCGCCGTCCATGCTCCAGGCGATCCGCAGCTCGTCGAACGGTTGCTCGAGGATGGATCCACCCGTACTCGTGACGCTGCCGCCGCCGGTGTAGCGCTCGTCCCGGCGCACCGTGTCGGAGCGGCCGGAGGCGATCCCCTCCGCGACCAGGTCCCACTCGAGGAAGGCGATGATCTCCTCGGCGTCCCACTCCTCCCACTCGGCCTCGAACTCCATGTCGGGATAGACGGTGTCGCTGCGGTCGAAGACGCCGGACGCCCGGATCCGGCCACCCTCGCCCCGGCGGGCGTTCAGGTCGTCGAGCCAGATCGTCTGGCGGCCGATCCGGCCGGCGGCGAAGAGCGCCTCGGTCCGGATCGCCGAGAACCGAAGCATCTGACCCTCGACCTCCCCCTCGATGAGGAGGTCGGGCCACCGTCCCCGGATCGTTCCGGATGCCCCGCCGGCCCCCGCCACATCCCAGAAGGTCGTCTCCGGATCCTCGGCGAAGAGGACCCGGCGCGCCTCCTGCTGCCAGGCGTCCACCTCCGCGGCGTCTCCGGCGAGTCCGCGGAACGCGAAGTCGGCCGCCCCGTGGCGGGGATAGCGGCCTTCCCCTTCGGCGCGGAACGCCCGGCCTTCGACCACGAGGTTCCGGATGCCGGTCTCGCGGTCGTCCATCGCCAGCTCGGCGGTGAAGGCGAACGGCAGCGGCTCGCCACGGGCGTCCGGGTCGCCGCGCGGCTTCTCGACGAAGCGCGTAACGCCCTCGGGAAGCTCTCCCCGCGCCAGGATCGTCCCGGTCATCAGGCTCGGCTCGGCGAGCGGCAGCCTGAGGTCGGCCTCGACGGCGAGCCGCGATTCGAGCGTGGTCTCGACGCCGAAGAGGCCCTCGGCGACCGCCCGGAACGAACCGTCCTCCGAGGTCACCACGATGACGGCCGGATTCTCCTCGCGCGGCTGCTGCTGGAGCAGGCGAAGCGTCGCCGGGCCGCCCGCGACGATCCCGCGAGACGAGAGGATCTCGATCCGCTCGGGATCCCAGTGGGCGACGCCGCGAAAGTCGCTGAGCGGCACCCCGTGGAAGCGGCCCCGCGGGATCACGAACTCGCCGTCCACCGAGAGCCCGTTCTCCTGGAAGCCGGCCTCGCCGTCGAAGCGGAACCACGGTTCGGCTTCGGTGTCGAGGCCCTCGAAGTCGAAGAGGACCCGGCCGAGTCCCCCGGCGTCGCCGGTCCCGGTCATCGCGAGCGTGCCGGCCAGATCGTCGTCGAGATCGAGCGTGCCGGCGAAATCCACCTCGACGAGGTCCGAACGGAGCTCGACGCGGTCCAGATGCAGCTGGTTCCCCCGAACCCGGATGTCCGCCACGAGCGCCATGGGCAGGTCGGGCTGCTCCCAGAGGCGAACCACGCCCCGTCCGGAGCGGATCCGGCCGTCCAGGTCCCCGCTGCCGCTCGCGGAGAAGTCGAGCGACACCGCATCGGCGCGGACCTCCCACGGCGTCGGCCGGTTCCGGTAGCCGACCGTGGTCCCGGTGAGCGTCATCCGGTCCGAGGAGATCGTGAGCCGGCCGGCCACCGCCTCGAGCGCCCGCTCGAGCGCGGGGGACTCGGGCGCGGGGGCGCCGGCGTCGTCGAAGCCCCGGATCGCGAACCCCTCGATCCCGAGGTCGTCGAGGTGGAGGCGGAGGCGCAACAGCGACTGCCAGGAGAAGCGGGCCCGGATCGCCTCCGCGGACATCGAGGGAGGCGGCGGTCCCGAATCGAGCGGTTCGCGCCCGAGCTGCACTCCCCGGAGGACGAACTCGCGCCCGAGGGGCGACACCTCGATGTCGCTCACGGCCACCGGACGCCCGAGCGCCGCCGTGAGCCTCCGGGTCGCGAACGCCGCGACCCGTTCGGACTCGAGCGCCACCAGGAACCAGGCGGCAACCGTCGCGAAGACGAGCCCGAGAGCGAGCGCGCCGAGAACGACCGCCCGCCGGCGGCGCCGGTGGCGCGGCGGATCCGGTCTCGTCACGACGACGCGTGGGGTTCGACGGTGAACAGCAGCTCGTCCCCTTCGCAGGGGGTCCCGGCCGCCGCCTTCATCCGGGCGATCACCCCGCTCGCCGGGGCGCGGATCTCGTTCTGCATCTTCATCGCCTCGAACACCAGGACCCCGTCCCCGGCTTCGACGGGATCCCCCTGCTGCCGCAGGATCCGGACCACCTTGCCCGGCATCGGCGTCCGCACTTCAGCGGCGCCGCCGGACCCGGCCCGTCGCCCGGCTCCGGGGGAACCGGAGTTCGCCCACGGGGACCGCCCGATGCCCACGCGGAACGCCTCGCCCTCGACGACCACGATCACGGACCCGCCGTCCGGCACGACGCCGGCCTCGAGGGTGCGCTGGCCCCGGGTGACCTGGAAGCCTCCGGGGAGCGGGGCGGCCCGGGCTTCGCCCGGGGCGGCGCCATCCGGGTCGGGCTCGATCCGGACGCGCAGGTGGACCCCATCCGGGTCGGGAGCCACCTCGACGCGATGATCGCGCTCGTCCACCGAGAGGAACCGACGCATCAGCCGCTCCCCCGGTGCGCGGCGGCGAGCCCCGCCGCGAACCAGCGCGATCCCGGTGGTCGGGCGGCGGGCCGGGCCCGGCTCTCCCGTTGCCACGCCGCCGCCGCCGCGGCGGCGAGCGCGAAGGGCCGGAGTTCCTCGCGCGAGGTGGGTCCCTCGCCGGCCGGCGCCCGCGCGAGGCCGGGCCAGAAGTTCGCAACGAAGCCGGTATCGAACTCGCCGCTCCGGAACTCCTCCGAGTCGAGCACCCGGACGAAGAACGGCAGGGTCGAGGCGACCCCGACGAGCCGCGTCTCCCGGACCGCCCGGAGCGCCCGCCGGCGGGCGGTCTCCCGGTCGGGGCCGGAGACGATGATCTTCGCGAGGAGCGGGTCGTAGTGGGGCGACACGACGCTTCCGGTCGTGATTCCGGAATCGCAGCGGATGCCCGGCCCGTCCGGAGGACGGAATTCGAGGACGCGCCCGGTCGCGGGCGCGAACCCGGCGAAGGGGTCCTCGGCGGTGATCCGGAGTTCGATCGCCGCGCCCGAGAGTTCGACCTCGTCCTGAACGAACCCGAGCGGCTCGCCGGCAGCGACCCGCAGCTGCAGCGCGACGAGGTCGAGCCCGGCCACGGCTTCCGTCACCGGGTGTTCGACCTGCAGGCGGGTATTCATCTCGAGGAACGAGTACCGGCCCTCCCGGTCGAGGAGGAACTCGACGGTGCCGGCGTTCCGGTAGCCCGCGGCGGCGGCGAGTTCCGCCGCCGCCCGTCCCATCCCGGCGCGGAGTTCCGGGGTGATCGCCGGGGAGGGATGCTCCTCGACGAGCTTCTGGTTGCGGCGCTGGATCGAACAGTCGCGTTCGCCGAGATGCACCACGGTCCCGTGGTCGTCCCCGAACACCTGGACCTCGACATGGCGCGGCGCCGCGACGAGGCGTTCGAGGAAGACCCGCCCGTCGCCGAACGCCGCCACCGCCTCGGAACGCGCCTCGGAGAGCGCCCCAGCGAGAGCCTCGGGCTCGCGGACGATCCGCATTCCCATGCCGCCCCCGCCGGCGACCGCCTTGATGAGGAGGGGGAACCCGATGCCGGCGGCGGCCTCCCGGGCCTGGCCGAGATCCTCGATGACTCCCGAACCCGCCGCCACCGGCACTCCGGCGCGCGCCGCCGCCGCCCGCGCCGCCGCCTTGTCCCCCAGCTGTCGCATCGCCTCGGGCGGCGGGCCCACGAAGACGAGGCCCCGGGCGGCGGTGCGGGCGGCGAACCCGGCGTTCTCCGCGAGGAAACCGTACCCGGGATGGATCGCTTCGGCGCCCATCGCCGTGGCGGCGTCGAGCACCCGCTCGCCGTTCAGGTAGCTGTCGCGCGCCGCGGCGCCGCCGAGCTCGACGGACTCGTCGGCGAGCCGGACATGGAGCGCGCCGCGGTCGGCTGCGGAGTGGACCGTGACCGGGGAGACGCCGAGATCGCGGCAGGCGCGGATCACCCGGACGGCGATCTCGCCGCGGTTCGCGACGAGGACCCGGCGGAACATCAGCGGCTCCCCTCGTCCGCGGCCCTTCGCACCGGTTCCGGCGGCCCGCTCAGAGCGGGATGTTCCCGTGTTTTCTCGGCGGATTCCGGTCCCGCTTCGCGCCGAGCGAGCCCAGCGCGGCAGTGAGCTTCTTCCGGGTGTCCCGCGGCCGGATCACCTCGTCCAGATAGCCGCGCTCGGCGGCCACCCAGGGACTCGCGAACCGTTCGCGCCAGGCGGCGACGCCCTCCGCGCGCAGCTGGTCCGGGTTCTCGGCCTCCCCGAGCTCGCGCCGGTAGAGCAGGTTCACCGCTCCTTCGGGCCCCATGACCGCGATCTCGGCGCCCGGCCAGGCGTAGTTCAGATCGGTCCGGATGTGCTTGCTCGCCATGACGCAGTACGCCCCGCCGTACGCCTTCCGGGTGATCACGGTGACCTTCGGCACCGTCGCCTCGCAGAACGCGTAGAGCAGCTTGGCCCCGTGGCGGATGATCCCGCCCCGTTCCTGCTGCGTTCCCGGGAGGAAACCCGGAACATCCTCGAAGACCACGAGCGGGATGTTGAAGGCGTCGCAGAAGCGGACGAAGCGCCCGCCCTTCACCGACGCCCGGATGTCGAGGACCCCGGCGAGCACCGCGGGCTGGTTCGCCACGATCCCCACGGGCGCCCCGGCGAGCCGGGCGAAGCCGACGACCAGGTTCCCGGCGTACCAGCGCTGGACCTCGAGGAAGCGACCGTCGTCCACCACCTCCCCGATCAGGTCCTTCACATCCCAGGGCTGGTCGGGCTCTTCGGGAGCGAGTCCGTCGAGCGCCGGGATCTCGCGGTCCGGGGGGTCGTCCGTCGGCAGCCGCGGCGCCTCGTCGAGGTTGTTCGAGGGGAAGAACGCGAGGAGCTGGCGGATCAGGTCGAGGCAGTCCTCGTCGTTCTCCCCGAGGAAGTGGGCGTTTCCGGAGACGGCGTTGTGCGTCTCCGCCCCGCCGAGATCCTCCATCGAGACCTCTTCGTGGGTCACCGTCCGGATCACTTCGGGTCCGGTCAGGAACATGTAGCTCGTTCCCCGGGACATGATCGTGAAGTCGGTGATCGCCGGGGAATAGACCGCGCCGCCGGCGCAGGGACCGAGGATCGCCGATATCTGGGGGACGACCCCGGAGGCGAGGGTGTTCCGGAGGAAGATGTCGGCGTAGCCGGCGAGCGAGTTCACGCCCTCCTGGATCCGGGCTCCTCCCGAGTCGTTCAGGCCGATGATCGGCGCGCCCTGCCGCATCGCGAGATCCATCACGCGGCAGATCTTTCCGGCGCAGGCCTCCCCGAGCGAACCACCGAGGACGGTGAAGTCTTGCGAGAAGAGGTACACGAGCCGGCCTTCGACCCGCGCGTAGCCGGTCACCACGCCGTCGCCGGGATGGTGCTGGTCGGCGAGGCCGAAATCGCGGGAGCGGTGCTCCACGAGGCGCCCGGTCTCCTCGAAGGAGCCGGGGTCGGCGAGCACCTCGATCCGCTCGCGGGCGGTGAGCTTTCCGGCCTTTCGCTGGCGCGCGGCGCGCTCGGGGCCGCCACCGGCCTGCGCCCGCCGGTTCCGCGACTCGAGTTCGCTCATCGCGGCCGGCGCGCCGGCGAGCGCCCCCTTCGGCGCCCTGGAACGCCGCCCGTCGGCGGGCACTTCAGTCTGGCCTCGCAAGGGCCTCAGGTCGCCCGCGCAGCTTCCCAGTCCTTGCGGAAACGCTCGATGCCGATGTCCGTGAGCGGGTGCTGCAGGAGCAGGTCGAGGACCCTGGCCGGCATCGTCGCGATGTCGGCGCCGACGCGCGCCGCCTCGACGACATGGAGCGGGTTCCGGATGCTGGCCACCAGGATCCGGGTGTCGTAATCGTAGTTGTCGAAGACCTCGCGGATGTCGGCGACGAGCTGCATGCCGGGCGCCGCGAGGTCGTCGAGGCGGCCCACGAAGGGGCTCACGATCGAAGCGCCGGCCTTCGCCGCGAAGAGCGCCTGGGGCACGCTGAAGCACAGCGTCAGATTCGACGCGATCCCGTGTCCCCCGAGCTCCCGAACCGCCGCCAGCCCCTCGGCCGTGAGCGGGCACTTGACGACGATGTTCTCGGCGATCGCCGCGAGTTCGCGGCCCTCGGCGACCATCCCGGCGGTGTCGGTGGCGAGCACCTCCGCCGAGATCTCTCCCGGAACGAGCGCGGCGATCTTCGCCAGGATCTCCCGGGGATCCCCGGGCTCTCTCGCGAGGAGCGACGGGTTCGTGGTGACCCCGTCCACGAGCCCCATGGCGGCCGCCCGGGTGATGTCGCCGAGGTTCGCGGTGTCGAGAAAGATCTGCATGCAGCGGTCCCGCGCCGACCGGACCACCCCGGCTCGCCCGACTCCCGAACGGCGATTCTACCATCCGGGCGGCGGGGCGTTCAGCGCCGCGGCGTCGCGCGCACCGGGGGCGAGCGGGGGCTCTCGTTCGGAGGATCGGAACGGTCCACCGCGGTCACCGCATATCCGTAGGCGATCGCCGGATCGCGCTCGGTGTCCCGAAAGACCGGGACTTCGAGCGGAACCGCGGTGAGTCGCTCGGAGCCGGACCCCTCCGGCGCCCACCGGTACACGTGGTAGCCGGCGAGATCCGGTGCGGGCGACTCGTTCCAGCTGAGTTCCGTTTCCTCCGGCCCCCACAACAACCTGAGATCGGACGGCGGCGGCGGCGGAAAGAGATCCACCGGAACGACGCAGGCCGCCGCCGAGAGCGGCCCGGCGCTCCACGCCGTCGAACCGGTGGGAGGAACCCACACCGCAACGAGGCTCCGGGCGGCCGCGAGCGGTTCGCCGCCGACGGGCTCCGCGGCGGCCTCCCCTCCGGCACTCTCCCCTCCGGCCTCGACGCCGGACGGTTCCGTGGCGGCCGGCTCCGCGCTCCCCGATGCGCCAACCGCTGCCTCACCTCCCGCGCTCTCCCCTCCGGCCTCGGCGCCGGACGGTTCCGCGGCGGCCGGCTCCGCAGTCGCCGATACGCCACCGGCTGCCTCACCTCCCGCTCTCTCCCCTCCGGCCTCGGCGCCGGACGGTTCCGCGACGGCTGGCTCCGCGCTCCCCGATGCGCCAACCGCTGCCTCACCTCCCGCGCTCTC
>CAYGAO010000008.1:0-5449 GCA_964347715.1 uncultured Acidobacteriota bacterium | reverse complement strand
CGCTGCCTCACCTCCCGCGCTCTCCCCTCCGGCCTCGGCGCCGGACGGTTCCGCGGCGGCTGGCTCCGCGCTCCCCGATGCGCCAACCGCTGCCTCACCTCCCGCGCTCTCCCCTCCGGCCTCGGCGCCGGACGGTTCCGCGACGGCTGGCTCCGCGGTCCCCGATGCGCCACCGGTTGCCTCCCCTGCGGCGCTCTCCTCCCCGGCCGCGGCGCCGGCTGGTTCGACGACGGCCGGCTCCACGGTGGCCGACGGGCTCGCGGCTGCATCCCCTCCGGCTTCGACGACGGCGGTTTCGGATCCGGCTTCCACTTCCAGGTTGCCGGAGCCGGGGAACTCGCGTTCCTCGTCGTGTCCGGCGACCAGCAGGCGCACCTCGTAGCAGATCTCCTCGCCCCAGACCACCTCCCCGTCCCGCAGTTGGAGGCCCTCGGAACTCCCCGCGCGCTCGCGGTCCGAGCCCCGACGGCGAAACACCTCGAAGACCCGTCGCGTGGGCGCGGGCGGAGCGCCGGGCAACGGCCCGGGATCCGCCCACCGGACCGTCGTCGCCTCCTGTCCGACGGTGATCTCGAGGCTCTCGACCGGCGGCAACGGGCCAGTGATGTCGAGTGCCCGAAAGGGGCTCTCCTCGCTGGACCCACCCCGCGCCTCGTAGCGGATCGCGACCTCGAGGCGGCGACCGACCCACTCCGGATCCACGGGCAGCTCGAAACGGCGCTCCTCACCGGGAATCTCGGAATCGAGTTCCGCCAGCACCTCGAACTCGATCTCGCTGGTATCCAGAACGATCCGGGCCGGGGCCTCGTCGGGAACCGATTCACCGGCGTCCGGCTCAGGGGCGTCGGGATCGGACGCTGCCGGAGCCGGGGTCTCCAGCACGGGTTCGGAATCACCCTCCGCGCGGACCGGGGCCGCCGCCGGAGTCTCGGGATCGGTGGCCGCTCCCCCCGGGCCTGCCTCCGGAACCTCCGGGTCGGACACTTCGGGAGCCGGAGCCCCCGGCTGGGGTTCGAGATCTCGCTCCGTGGGGGCCGGAGTCTCCGCCGGAGCATCGGGATCCGTGGCCGGGCGCCCCGGGGCCGCCGCCGGAGCGCCGGGATCGGACGCTGCGGGAACCGGGGTCGCCGGCCGGGGTTCGGGATCATCCTCCGCCGGAACCGCAGCCTCCGCCGGAGCATCGCGATCGGTGGCCGCTCGCCCCGGGGCCGCCGCCGGAGCGCCGGAGGCGGACACTGCGGGAGCCGGGGCCCCCGGCCGGGATTCGGGATCTCGCTCCGTGGCGGCCGGAGTCTCCGCCGGAGCATCGGGATCGGTGGCCGGGCGCCCCGGGGCCGCCGCCGGAGCGCCCGGGGCGGACGCTGCGGGAACCGGGGTCGCCGGCCGGGGTTCGGGATCATCCTCCGCCGGAACCGCAGCCTCCGCCGGAGCATCGGGATCGGTGGCCGCTCGCCCCGGGGCCGCCGCCGGAGCGCCGGGGGCGGACGCCGGCGGCGGATCCTCGGCCGCGGGGGGCGGTCCTTCCCGGTCCGGAAACGGAGACTCCCCGGCAGGCGCTTCCGCTTCCTCGCCGGGTGGCGGAGGTTCGCCTTCCGGCGGTTCCGGAACGGGTTCGGCCTCGGCTCCGCCGGCGACCTCCGCGCCCTCGTCCGGGGTCGGCGAGCCCCGGGAGGCGCGTTCGGTGGCGGCGAGCTCGCCGATGTCCACGATGCGGTAGAGCAGCACCGCCTCCCGGAGGCGCAGGTCCGCCGGTCTCCGGTCCGCCGCGAATCGGGGCGCGACCCACCGGATCTCGACCGCTCCCTCCGCCTGTCGCAGCGGGAGCAGCGTCGGCGGCTCCGGATCCACGCGGAGCGGCGGAAGCGGCGGCCCCCGGCGGCCGCAACCGAACAGGGCGAGCCCCAGGAGGACGGCGGCGCCCGGCGCGGAGCGGACGACCGAGGACATCTCGCGCCGCCCCGGGGAGCCGAGCCCCACCGCTTGCCGGACCGGCGACGACCCTTCAGAGAATGTAGGGCGAGAGATCCTCGTCCTCGACGATCCCCTCGAGCTTCCTGCTGACATAGTCGCGGCCGATGGTCCAGCGCTTCTCCTTGAGATCCGGGGCATCGAAGAGGAGTTCCTCGAGGACCTTCTCGAGAATCGTATGGAGCCGGCGGGCGCCGATGTCCTCGGTGCGTTCGTTCACGCGCGCCGCCACATCGGCGATCTCCCGGATTCCGTCGGCGGAAAAGGTGATGTGCAGCCCTTCGGTCGCGAGGAGCGCCTCGTACTGCTTCACCAGCGCGGACTCGGGCTCGGTCAGGATCCGCTCGAGATCCTCGACCGTGAGCGGGTCGAGCTCGACCCGAATCGGAAACCGTCCCTGGAGCTCCGGGATGAGGTCCGACGGGCGGTTCTCCTGGAACGCCCCCGCCCCGATGTAGAGCACATGATCGGTGCGAAACGAACCGTGACGAGTGACCACCGAGGACCCGTCGAGCAGCGGCAGCAGATCTCGCTGGACCCCCTCGCGCGAAACATCGGGCCCCGGGGAATCATGGCGGCTCGCGACCTTGTCCAGTTCGTCGATGAAGATGATCCCCTGATCCTCGGCGCGTTCGAGCGCAAGCCGCGAGAGCTGCCGGCGATCGATCAGCCGATCCTCCTCTTCGTGCATGAAGTACTCGAGCGCCTGGGGAAGGACCATCTCCGTCCTCCGGTAGCGCGGGGCGAAGAGCCCCCGCAGCATCTCCGAAGTGTCCACATCGAGGTCCTCCCCCGGGCCCGAAAACGCCTCGAGAAAGGGAACCTGCGGCTCCCGGACCGAGACCTCGACCCGGCGGTCGGCCAGTTCGCCCCGGCGGAGCTGTTCGCGCAGCTTCTCCCGGCTCCGTCGGGCGCGCCGGACCTCCGTCGGGTCGGGCGCCGGCGGGGCTCGCTCCGCCCGGGGCGCGGCGTCCATGTCGTCGGGCGAGCGGCCGTCCGGCTGGTAGTCGGACGCCGGCGGCATCGAAGACGGCAGCAGCAGATCGAGCAGCCGCTCCTCGGCGTTCATCTCGACCTGCTCCCGCACTTCCTCGACGAGTTCCTCGCGGAGGATCTCGACGGACACCTCGACCAGGTCCCGGACCATGGATTCCACATCGCGCCCCACATAGCCCACCTCGGTGAACTTCGAAGCCTCGACCTTCACGAACGGCGACCGGTAGAGCCGGGCGAGCCGCCGGGCGATCTCGGTCTTTCCGACCCCGGTCGGCCCGATCATGATGATGTTCTTGGGCGCGATCTCGTCGGCGAGCTCGGGATCGATCAGCACTCGCCGGGCCCGGTTGCGGAGGGCCACGGCGACCGCGCGCTTCGCCCCGGTCTGCCCGACGACGAACCGGTCGAGATCCTCGACGATTTCGCGAGGCGTGGGTTCCTCGAACTCTGCCGGCCGCCGCCCTCCGGACTCGGTGAGATCGTCAGCGCCCAGAGATCAGACCTCTTCGAAGACCACTTCGCCGTTCGTATAGATGCAGATGCCGTCCGTGATCCGCATCGCTTCCGCCGCGATCTCGCGGGCGGAGAGGTCGGTCTTCGAAGCGAGCGCCCGCGCCGCGGACATCGCGAAGGGGGCCCCGGCCCCGATCGCCATGATGCCGTCGTCCGGCTGCATCAGGTCCCCATCTCCGGAGAGCAGGAAGACATGATCCTTGTCCGCCACGAGCAACAGCGCGTCGAGGTGCCGGAGCACCCGGTCCGTCCGCCAGTCCTGCGCCAGTTCGACGGAGGCCCGCCGCAGATTGCCACGGTGCGCATCGAGCTTCGTCTCGAACTTCGCGAAGAGGGCCTGGGCGTCGGCGGTGGCGCCCGCAAACCCGGCGAGCACACTCCCGTCGCACATCCGGCGCAACTTCGTCGCCCCGTGTTTCACGACGATGTCACCGAGGGTCACCTGCCCGTCGGCGGCGAGGGTGGTGCTTGCCCCACGGCGCACGGCGAGTACGGTGGTCGAGTGGAATCGGGAGGGCACGGGACGAGACGGAATCGCAGGGCCTCCTGGCCCGCGACTCTCGGGCAGCGAAACAAGGCCCAGTGGCATCTCCCCCGAGGGGACGGATCATCGCCAAGAGCGGCCCGACCCGGAGAATCCGGATCCGGATGATCCAGACTGCGCCATGGTCTGCCGGCGCGGTACCCACTGAGACCGATGGGGCAGTATAGCCGGGTGCGCCCCGCCTCGTCTTCCCGGAAACGGGCGTGGTTCCGGGGTCCCCCGGGTCCGCGACTCCTGCTCACCTCGGTCGTCGTCGCCAGCGCGATCTACGACCTCGTTCTCGGAGGAGCGTTGCTCTTCGCGCTCGACGAGACGGGCGCGCTGCTCGGAATCGAACCGCCGCGCTTCCGGATCAACCAGAACCTGAACGGCCTGTTCGCGATGGCCGTCGGTGCGGGGTACCTCGCCGTCCTGCGGAACCCGTGGGAACGGCGCTGGTACCTCTGGATCATGGGTCCGCTGCTGAAGGGCGGCGGGGCCCTGCTGTTCGTCCTGGATTTCCTGCTGCGCGGATCGCCTCCCGCCTTCCTCGCGTTCGCGGCCGGCGACGGCATGCTGGCCGTGGCGACGGTGTTCGCGCTGGTGCGGGCAGCGCCGCCCTCTCCCGGAGGCCACGGGAATAGACTCCGTTCCGAGCACTGACCGAACTTCCGATGGACTCCTTCGAGTTGCTGCGCCGGCTGATCGCGGCTCGTCCGGACGACCCGCTGTGGGCCGTCCTGCTGCGACGGTGTCAGGCCCTGATCCGGCGCACGATGACGCTTCACCTGCGCGGCCGCCCGGGTGGCGGGACGGCGCTCCTCGACGACCTCGGCCAGGAAGTGATGGAGCGGCTGCTCGCCCACGACCGGAGGGGTCTGGTCCGCTTCGCCGGGCAGCGCGACGAGACGTTCGACGGGTACATCCGGCGGATCGCGGAGAACATCCTGTTCGACCGGCTCCGGCGCGACACCATCCGGCTCGAACAGGAGCGCCTCGTGCCGCCGGAGGAACTCTGGCGACTCGAGGGACCGGCGCGGGAAGCGGCCGCCGGCGAAGACCGCGACGATCCGCAGCTGGTGGTCGAGAAGCGCGAGCTCCGCGAGGTCGTCGAGCAGACGCTGCGCGAGATCTCCCCCGACGACCGGCAGCGGGCGCTGAACCGCCTGTTGTTCCGGCTCTACTTCCTGGACGGCTGCAGCATCCCCCAGATCGCCCGGATGCGGGCGGTGACGCTCAGCAGCTCGACGGTCGGGCGGCGGATCACCCTCATGCGCGCCGCGCTCCGGCGTTCCCTGCTGCGCCAGCTCCGGGGGCCCGGGCGGAGGAACACGCCTCGCGTCCCGAAGGTGGCCCGGCGGGGCGACGGGAGGTGACGCGACCGCCGCCCATGACAGGCTGTGGAGAAAGTCCCTGGTGCGCCGACGCGGCGCGAAGCGCCGCCGGGGA
>CAYGAO010000007.1:0-26798 GCA_964347715.1 uncultured Acidobacteriota bacterium | reverse complement strand
CCGCCCTTCCCGGCCCCGCCGACATCGATCACCGCCCCCCCGTCGTTCCAGTTCGCCGAGTAGGCGATCCCCTCGACGACCCAGACATCGTGGATCGAGCGCGCCGGGTTGTCGAGCGCGAAGCTCCCCACCCGGTGCGGCGTGGACGGATCCTCGATGTTGATGATGTCGAAGCGCCGGCCCCCCGAGAGCGCGTAGATGTGCCCCTCGTGGATGAAGGTGTTGTGCACCCCGCCGGTGAGCTGGTCGTCGTACTCGGCGAGCTTCCGGATGCCGACCGACGGGTCGGACACATCGAGGATCACCAGCCCGTTCCGCCGGTTCGAGGCGCCCTCGCGCGAGATCACGGCGACCGCCCCGTCCTCGGCGATCTTCACATCGTTCACCGTCCGCGCGTCCACCCGGACCACATCCACGATCTCGAGGCTCTCCGGGTTCGTGACCTCCCAGACATAGGCGTGCCCGGCGGCGCTGTGGGTGCCGGTGATCGCGTAGTCGCGCCCGTTCGGGGCCTCCCAGACCCACAGGTCCGAGGTCGCCCGGTCCTTCACCCGGCCGTGTCCGACGAGCTCGATCGGCCGCCGGACGCCGCGCTCGCGCACCCGGATCACCGTCTGGGCGGAGACTCCGCCCGTCCGCGCGACCAGCGTATAGACGCCGGGCAGGTCGGCGACGAAGCGGCCGTCCTGGGTGACGAGGCCCGCCGAGGGGCCGCCGCTCCCCATCGCATCGGTGATCGCGGCCACGCTGAACCCGACCGGAACCCCGGCGAGCGGCTCCCCGGCGGCGTCGAACGCCGAGGCTTCGAGGCGGGTCACCTCGCCGGTGCGGACCGCGCTCCGCTCCGCCGCGAGCGTCATCCGCGCCACGGGATTCGGGAGCACCTCGAACTGCATCTCGGCGGTCGCCGCGCCGGCGGTCGCCGCGATCGTCGCCGGCCCCGGCTCCCCGAGCGAAAGGACCGCCCGGGTGTCCGTCCGCTCGATGGTAAGCGGCCGGCCGACGGGGAGGGCCACCGCCGGATCCGAGGAGGTCCAGGCCACCTCGGCCTCCTCGGCGAGCTCGCCGGTGTCGTCGCGGGGCTCGGCGCGGACCGCGACCTCGGTCCCGGCCCAGTGCGGCCCGTCGGCGCTCAGGGTGAGCGAGGCCACCGGGCGCGGGAGGATCGTCAGCGGGATCCGCTGCTCGAGATACCCCTCGGCCTCGGCGTTTCGCGCCGCGGGGTCCGGGCCCGAGCCGACCACCCGCACCAGGATGGCGAACTCGCCGGCGCGACGGGTCGAGACCTCGCCCTCCCGCGAGACCTTGAAGATGTTGAAGCCCCAGGTGCGCTCGTCGAGGTTCCAGTACTGCCCGTAGAGCGGCAGGTAGAGCACCTCGGCCTCGACCTCGCCGCCGTTCTCGTCGAGGACCGTCGCCTGGATCTGCAAGGTGTCGCCGGCGGTGAGCGTGATCTCCTCGGGGGACACGGTCAGCGACGCCGGCTCCCCCTCCTGCATCCCGAGGGCGGGAGCCGCGAGCAGGATCGCGGCGAGAGCGACTCCGACCTTCACCACGCCACCCCGTAGTCCTCGCCGTGCTGGCTCGACCCGCCCCAGAGCGTGCCGTGCTCGCGGTCGAACCAGATCGCGTTGATCGGGCCGGAGGTGCGCGGCGCGAACCGCAGCGAATAGCCCATCGCGGTCAGCTCGGAGCGGACCCAGTCGGGCACCCGCTCGTTCAGCAGGAGCGCTCCCGGCTCGGATTCGTGCGCCCCGAACGAGCTCCGCATCTGGTAGCTGTTGAAGTTCGCGGCCTCGGCGGCTTCCTGGACGTTCATCCCGAACTCGACCACATTCAGGAAGAACTGGAGCAGGTTCTGGTCCTGGCCGTCGCCACCCTGGACCGCGAACGACAGGAACGGCTCCCCGTCCTTCACCGCGAGGCTCGGCGTCAGGGTGGCGCGCGGGCGCTTCCCCGGTTCGAGCACGTTGTAGGGGTTCATCGCCGGATCGAGCACGAAGCTCTGCATCCGCTGGCTGAGCCCGATCCCGGTCTCGCCGGCGAGCACCGCGGGGAGCCAGCCGCCGCTCGGGGTCACCGAGACCACCCAGCCGGCGGCGTCGGCGGCCTGGATCGAGGTGGTCCCGGCGGAGAAGCCGTCGAGGAACTCCTGCCGCTCCTCCTCGGTGGTCGGCTCGCCGCCCGTTCCCGAGAACCGCTCCAGGTACTCGAGGAAGGGGTTCTCCCCGCCCTGGAACGGGTACGGATCGCCGGGGCCGATCGTGGGGTCGTTCCGGTGTTCGAGGATGGACGCGGCGCGGTGACGCGCGTAGTCCTTCGAGAGCAGCCCGACGATCGGCTCCTCGGGCGGGAAGTAGGGGTCGCCGTAGTAGAAGTCGCGGTCGGCGAAGGCGAGGTTCATCGCCTGGTAGAGCGTGTGGATGTAACGGGCGCTGTTGTAGCCCATTTCGGCGAGGTCGAACGGTTCGAGGATGTTCAGCGCCTGGAGCAGCACCGGACCCTGGACCCAGTGGGTCAGCTTGTACACCTCGATGCCGTCCCAGGTCGTCGAGACCGGCTCTTCGATCTCCACCCGCCAGTTCGCCAGATCCGCGGCGGTGATCAGACCGCCCTGCTCCCGCACCCCGCGGACGAACTCGGCGGCGATGTCTCCCCGGTAGAAGCGGTCGTGGGCGGCCCGGATCGCCTCCTTCCGCGACTTCCCGGCGGCGAGCGCCCCGGCTTCGGCCTCGACCAGCTTCCGCAGCGTGGCGGCGAGTTCGGGCTGGCGGAAGACCTCGCCCGGTCTCGGCCCGCCCGCGGTGAACGCCTGCCCCCCGAGGTCCTCGCGGTCCCAGAAGTTCCCGCGTTCGTCGAGCTCCGCGCTGCTTCCGCTCTCGCCGCTCCGGTGCGGGAGGAGCGTGCGCCTCGAGTACGGCCACTCGGCGATCCGCTCCGCGCCGCGCTCGATCGCCCGCGCGGTCTGCGCCTCGATCGGATACCCGTCGGCCATCTGGATCGCCGGCGCGAGCACCTCGGCGAGCGACATCGTTCCGTACTCGGCGAGCATCGTCAGCAGGCCTCCCGGAGTCCCCGGAGTCACCGCCGCGAGCGGCCCGACCGCGGGCGGATAGTCCATCCCCCGCTCGCGGAAGAACTCGGGGGTGGCGCCGGTGGGGGCCACGCCGAGGGCGTTGATCCCGATGACGCGCTTCTCCTCGGGGTGCCAGATGAGCGCCTGCGTCTCGCCGCCCCAGCTGAGCACATCGAACATCGTCGCGGTCGCGCCGAGCATGGCGCAGGCGGCGTCCACCGCGTTCCCGCCACGCTGGAAGATCATGGCGCCGGCGGTGGCCCCGAGCGGCTTGCCGGTGATCGCCATCCAGTGCTTCCCGTGGAGCACGGGTTTCTGCGGCCGCGCGGGCGCGACGGCCGCGACGAGGACCGGGAGCAGGGTGAGGAAGATGGTGGAACGCTTCATCCTGCGGATTGTGCGTTCCCGGTCGCTCCGGGGCAACGACGATCCGCCCGGTACCATCCGCTCCATGCGAATCGCCGCCGCAATCGTTCTCCTGTCCCTCCTGTCCGCGGGACCCGTCGCCGCCCGGACGAGCCCCGACCGGAACTACTTCGTCTATGTGGCCGCCGAGTCCGACGACACCGTGGACCTCGTCCGCTTCGGGCCGGACGGCGGCGAGCTGGTCCGGCGCATCCCGGTCGGGATCCTGCCGAACGAGATCGAGGGGCCGCACGGCGTGCGCGTCTCCCCGGACGGGCGCCACTGGTACGTGTCGATCGCCCACGGAATGCCCTGGGGCACGGTCCACAAGTTCGAGACCGGGACCGACCTCGAGGTCGGCGACGCCACCGCCGGGCTCTTCCCGGCGACGATGGACATCTCGCCCGCGACCGGGTTCCTGTTCGTGGTGAACTTCAACCTCCACGGCGACCATGTCCCCTCGACGATCTCGGTGATCGACACCGTCTCGATGACCGAGATCGCCCAGGTCGAGCAGGGGGTCATGCCGCACGGGCAGCGCTTCGGCGCGGACGGGCTGCTCGCCTACTCCGTCGCCATGATGAGCGCCGAGCTCTTCGAGATCGACTCGATGACCCTCGAGCCGACGCGCCGGATGCGCCTCACCGGCGACGACGCCACCACCGGCGCCGGCGGCCACGCCGGCCACGGCGAGCACGGCGGCGCGAGTCCGACCTGGGTCCAGCCCGCCCCCGACGGACGCCACGCCTACATCGCGCTCCAGGGGCTCGACCAGGTCCTCGAGGTGGACCTCGAAGCCTGGGAGCCCAGGCGCCGGTTCCGGACGAAACCGGGTCCCTACAACCTGGATGTCTCCCCGGACGGCCGGCATCTCGTGGTGACCGAGAAGACGAACCACTCCGTCGGCTTCTGGGATCTCGCCGCCGGTACCGAGCGCGCCTCGATCCCGGCCTCGGCGCGGATCACCCACGGGGTGGTGATCACCCCGGACAGCCGCTTCGCGATCGTCACCGTCGAGGAGATCGGGGGCGAGCCGGGGCGCGTCGAGCTCTACGACCTCGAGACCCTCGAGCGCGAGGCGGTCGTCGAGGTCGGGAAGCAGGCGTCGGGGATCGCGTTCTGGAAGACCGAGTAGCGCGGGCGCTCGGCGCCGCGCTCGTCCTCGCGGCGCTCGGCTGCGGAGCGGGGGAACCGCCGCCGGCGGCGGAACCCGACTGGCCCGACCGCCACGCCGAGTACGACGCCGCCCTCGGCGACACCGCCGAGTACCGGGCGATCCAGGAGCGTCTCGCGCGCGGCTGGAACACCTGGGACAGCCGCAGCGTGCTCCGCCAGGTGCTCCTCCCCGAGGGGCTCGCGGTGGACCTCGGCCTGAAGCGCCACGCCTTCCTCGAGGAGGACCACCTCGAGACCGCGCTGATCGGCCTCCCCGAACCGGAAGCGCGGGTCCGCCCCGGCATCCACGCCGGGGACGGCTCCTACCAGCGGCTCACCCTCGAGTGGCGCGGGCTCACCGCGGTCTTCGAGTTCGGGCGCGACGGCGACGACCTCGTCGCGCTGGTGACGCCCGAGCTCCCCACCGGGTCGCCCTTCGAGCTGGTGGTCAGCGCGGGGGTGCTCTGGAACCGGCCCGGAACCGTCGAGGCCACGCCCGAGGGGCTCCGCGCCCGGCTGCCCGCGGGCGAGCGGATCGTCCGGACGCTCGGGACAGCCGACCCCGACCCCTACGCCGGCGGCCTCGCTCCCTACCGGGTCCTCCGCCTCGACGGGCCGGTCGCGGTCTTCACCGGGGCGCCCCGCACCCGCGACGAGATCCGCGCCGCGCTCGACGCCCGCCGCGCCGGAATCCGGGCCCGCGCCGCCGGGTTCGGCGAGCTCGCCGAGCCCTGGCTCGCCATCACCTCGGCGCTCGCCTGGAACACCGTCTTCGAGCCGCGCCACAAGCGGGTGGTCTCGACCGTCGGGCGCCTCTGGAACCGCGAGTACGGCGGCGTCGCGCTCTTCGGCTGGGACAACTTCTTCCTCGCCTACCTGTCGCTGCTCGAGAACCGGGACCTCGCGTTCGCCAACCTGATCGAGCACCTGCGCGGCCACACCCCGGAGGGCTTCCTCCCGAACGACAACCGCGGGAACGGCAGCAAGTCGTGGGACCGGTCGCAGCCCCCGGTGGGCGGGCTCATGGCGCGCGAGGTCTTCCGCCGCTTCCCCGAGCGCTGGCTCCTCGAGGCCGCGTTCGACCCGCTCCTCGCCTGGAACCGCTGGTGGCCCCGGGCGCGGGCGAACGGCGAGCTGCTCGCCTACGGCTCGCACGCGGCGAAGAACCCGTTCGCCGAGCCGGTCGTCCGCACGAAGACCGCCGCCGGCTACGAGTCCGGGATGGACGACTCCCCGATGTACGAGGGGGTCCCGTTCGACCGCGAGACGAACACCATGGCCCTCCAGGATGTGGGGCTCACGAGCCTCTACATCGCCGACTGCCGCGCGCTCGCCGAACTCGCGGGACGGCTGGGACGCGACGCCGAGCTCCGCGAACTCGAGGCCCGCGCCGAGCGGTACACCCGCGCGCTCGACGCGCTCTGGGTCGAGGAGCGCGGCTACTACCTGAACTACCGGACCGACCTCGGGCGCTTCTCCGAGCGCCGCTCGCCGACCTTGTTCTGGCCGCTCCTCGCCCGGGCCGCCTCGCCCGAGCGCGCCCGCCGCCTCGTCGCGGAGCACCTCCGGAACCCGGAGGAGTTCTGGGGCGAGTTCGTCCTCCCCTCGACGAGCCGCGACGACCCGTCTTTTCCGCGCCAGCGCTACTGGAAGGGCGCGATCTGGCCGCCGCTGAACTTCCTCGCCTGGCTCGCCCTCCGGACCGCCGGGGAGCGCGAGACCGCTTCCGCGCTCGCCGCGCGCTCGCTGACGATGTTCCTCTCCGAATGGCGGCGGAAGGGGTATGTGAGCGAGAACCTCTCGGCGATCACCGGGACCGGCGACGACCCGCTTCTTTCGAGCGACCCGTTCCACTCCTGGGGGGCGCTCTTCGGGGTGATGGCGTTCACCGAAGCCGGGGTGCTCGCCCCGCCGGAGGATCCGCTCTCGCCATGACCGCCCTCGCCCTCGCCGCCGCCCTCGCCGCCCAACCCGAACCCCCGCCCTGGCGGGACCCGGGGGTCTTCGGGATCGGCCGCGAGGCCCCCCGCGCCTCGTTCACCCCGTTCGCCGACCGGGAGGCCGCCCTCGCCGGGGGCGCTTCGACCCGCCGCCGCTCGCTGAACGGCGTCTGGAAGTTCCACTGGGTCCCCCGCCCGGCCGAACGCCCGACCGACTTCTTCGCACCCGGCTTCGACGACTCCGGCTGGGACGAGATCCCGGTCCCGGCGAACTGGGAGCTCCACGGCTACGGCCACCCGGTGTACCGCGACGAGTCCTACTCCTTCCCGGCGAACCCGCCCTTCGTCCCCGAGGACGACAACCCGGTCGGCTCCTACCGGCGGGACTTCGAAGTCCCGGGCGAGTGGGCCGGGAGCGAGGTCTTCCTCCGCTTCGACGGGGTCTATTCGGCGTACTCCGTCTGGGTGAACGGCGACTTCGTGGGCTATTCCGAGGGCAGCCGCACCCCGACCGAGTTCCGGATCACCGGCTCGCTCCGCCCGGGGGCGAACGAGCTCGCCGTCGAGGTCTTCCGCTGGAGCGACGGCAGCTACCTCGAGAGCCAGGACTTCTGGCGGATCAGCGGGATCGACCGCGAGGTCTCGCTCCTCGCCCGCCCGGCGACGATGCTCCGGGACTTCGTCGTCCGCGCCGACCCGAACGGCGACTTCGCCCTCGAGGCCGAGCTCTCGAACCGGGGGTCCGGGACCGCCGGCGCGCGCGAGCTCCTGGTCGAGCTCTTCGACCCCGACGGGAACCCGGTCTGGGCCGAACCGGAAACGCTTGCGGCCTCGGTGTCGCCCGGCGGGGCCGCCACCGTCGAGACCGCAGCGACCGTTCCCGGGGTGCGTCCCTGGACCGCCGAGACGCCGAGCCTCTACCGCCTGCTGCTCACGCTCCGGGACGCGGCGGGCGCCGTCCTCGAAGCGACGGCGATCCGGATCGGCTTCCGCTCGGTCGAGACCCGGGACGGCCGGCTCCTCGTGAACGGCCGCCCGGTGACGCTCTTCGGGGTGAACCGCCACGAGCACGACCCGGTGCGCGGCCACACCGTGGACGAGGCCTCGATGACCGAGGACCTCCGGCTGATGAAACTGCTGAACATCAACGCGGTGCGCACCGCGCACTACCCGAACCTGCCCCGGTTCTACGAGCTCGCCGACGAGCACGGGTTCTATGTGGTGGACGAGGCGAACATCGAGTCGCACGGGATGGGGTTCCTCCCCGAGGTCACGCTCGCCGGCCGGCCCGCCTGGCGCGACGCCCACCTCGACCGGATCGAGCGGATGGTCCGGCGCGACCGGAACCACCCCTCGGTGATCGTCTGGTCGCTCGGGAACGAGGCCGGCGACGGCGAGAACCTCGACGCCGCCGCCGAGTGGATCCGCGAGACGGACCCGGGGCGCCCGATCCTCTACGAGCCCGCCGGCGAGCGGGAGAGCGTGGACCTCGTGGCGCCGATGTACGTCCGCCCGTACTGGGTCGCGCGCTACGCCGCCTCGCCGAGTCCGAAGCCGTTCCTGCTCGTCGAGTACGCCCACGCGATGGGGAACAGCGTCGGGAACCTCGCCGACTACTGGAAGGTGCTCGACGGCCACCCGAAGCTCGTGGGCGGCTTCCTCTGGGACTTCGTGGACCAGACGCTCACCGCGCGGGACGAGAACGGACGCCCCTACCAGGCCTACGGCGGCGATTTCGGGCCCGCGGGGTTCCCGACGGACGGCAACTTCCTCGCGAACGGGCTGGTCTCGTCGGAACGGGAGCCGCACCCGCACGCCTTCGAGGTGCGGAAGGTCTATCAGCCGGTGCGGATCGAGTCGGCGGGGCTCCCCGAGATCACGGTCGCGAACCGGCGCTCGTTCACGGATCTCGCGGACCTCGAGGGGAGCTGGGAGATCACCGCCGACGGCGAGGTCGCGGCCTCGGGCGCCCTGCCCCGGCTCTCCACCGCCCCCGGCGCCGCGGAGACGGTGAGGCTCGACCTGCCCGAGATCGCCGACCCGGCCGCGGAGATCCTGCTCGCGGTCCGCTTCCGCACCCGCGCGGACGCGCCGCTCGTCCCGGCGGGCCACGAGGTCGCCCGCGAGCAGTTCGCCCTCCGGGCACCCGCGCCCGCCGTCGCCGCCCCCGCGGGCGCCGCGCCGACGATCCGGGAGACCGGAGAGACCATCGAGGTCGCCGGCTCCGGTTTCGTCCTCCGCTTCGACCGGGAGCTCGGCACGCTGGGCTCGTTCGCCGCCGGCGGCCGGGAGCTGATCTCGTCCGGCCCGGCCCCGAACTTCTGGCGCGCCCCGACCGACAACGACTACGGGAACGGATTCCCGGTGCGCTCGGGGGTCTGGCGGCTCGCCGGGCGCCCGCCGGCCCGCGCCCTCGAAACGATGACCGCCCGCGCGGCCGACGGCCGGGTCCTCGTCGAGAGCGTCTTCCGGATCCGGTCGGTCGGCGCCCGCTACGCGCTGACCCACGAGGTCTTCCCCGACGGGACGGTCTCGGTCAGCGCGCGGATGTCCGAAGTCGGGGAGGACCTCCCGGAGATCCCCCGCTTCGGGGTCCTCCTCACGCTTCCCGGCGCGCTCGACCGCGTCACCTGGTACGGGCGCGGCCCGTTCGAGAACTACTGGGACCGCCGCACCGCCGCGCTCGTCGGGCGCTACCAGGCGAGCGTCGCCGGGTTCGCGCACCCTTATGTCCGCCCGCAGGAGACCGGGACCCGGAGCGATGTCCGCTGGGCGGCGATCACGGACGAGCACGGCGCCGGGCTCCTCGTCACCGGGCTCCCGACGGTCTCGTTCTCGGCGCTGCCCTACCGCATCTCGGACCTCGACGGCGGCGAGACGAAGACCCGGCGCCACGCCGCGGAACTCGTCCCGCGGGACGAGGTCACGCTGACCGTGGACTACCGGCAGACCGGCGTCGGCGGCGACGACTCCTGGGGCGCGGTCCCGCACCGGGAGTACACGCTCTGGCCACAGGACCTCGCGTATCGCTTCCTGCTCCGCCCGCTCCGCCCCGGCGAGGATCCGGGGACGGCGGCCCGCGCCCTGCCCGACGCCGCCGCGGCAGCGGCCGTCTCCCGCCGCTCGCTCTCCCTCGACGACTTCGCCGCGCGGAACCTCGCGGACCACCTCGCGCGGGGCGTCCCCGCCCGGGTCGAGCCGCCCCAGGGCTCGCCGTATTCCGCCGCCGGCGACGCCGGGCTCACCGACGGGGTGCGCGGCTCGGTGGACCGCCGGGGCGGCCACTGGCAGGGATACCGCACCGGGAGCGTCACCGCCGTGCTCGACCTCGGCGAGGCGCTCCCGGTCCGCTCGGTGAAGTTCGGCTTCCTCCAGCACCCCGGCTCGGGCGTGTACTTCCCGCGCCGGGTCGAGGTCGCCCTCGGCGCGGACGGCGAGACCTTCGGCGAGCCGGTGACGCTGCCCGTCTCCGAGCCCGCGGGGACCCCGGAAGGAGGACGACGGCGCGTCACGGTCCCGCTCGACGGGACGCCCGCCCGCTTCGTCCGGGTCCGCATCACCGGGCTCGGCGAGATCCCGGCCCCCTGGCCGACCGGCCCGGACGGCGCCCGGCGCGAGGGCGAGACCGCCTGGATCTACCTCGACGAGATCATCGTCCGCTGACCGACACCGAGCTGAACGCGATCCTGGCCGATCACGCCGGCCCCGACGGTTCGCGGCGCGAGGGGAGACCGTCCGGTGTTCCCGAACCGCGAGAAGTCCACCACGCAGGGAGACGCGAGACGCTCGCTCGTCGAGGAGCCATGGTCCGACCGGACCGGACGCGAGCCCTGCCGGAAGCGGATCAGCCGCCGAGGAGCGTCCGGGCGGCCACCCCCATCCCGTAGCCGAGATAGTTCCCGACCGCGTAGCCGGCGAGCGCCACGGCGATCCCGGGAACGAGCTTCTCCCCATAGCCCCGCGCCGAGGCCACCGCGACCGCCGAGGCCGCGCCTCCCACATTCGCCTGCGAGGCGACCACGAGCGTCCCGGGGTCGAGGCGGAACAGCCGCCCGAGCCCGAAGAGCACGCCTCCGTGGACTGCCACCACGGTCAGCGCGAAGAGGAAGAGTGCGGGTCCGGCGGCGAGCATCTCCGAGACGAGCGACTGCGCCCCGTTCCCGGCGAGGAACAGGAAGAGCAGGCCGTTCCCGAGCACCGGCGCCCCCCGCAGCCGCCGCACCGCCGGGGTGTGCCCGAGGGCGAGCGCGATCGTCGTCAGCCAGAGCACCGGGGGAATCGCCGGGACCGCTCCGGCGAGGAGACGCGCGGCGCCCATCGCCCCGAGGGTGATCGCCGCAAGCCCGAAGAAGTCGAGGAGCCGCAGGCTCTCGCCGCTCTCCCGGAGCCGCTGCTCGAGCGTCAGCGGGCCCGGCGGCCGTTCCACGCTGGGCCCCCGGCTCCGGCCGAGGAACGCCGGAACCCCGAGGCACGCCGCGAGCCACATCACGGTCACGACCACATCGGCGGCGACCGCCCCCGACATGATGTTCGGGTCCGTCCCGAAGGCGCTCGCCAGCGCGTAGAAGTTCGCGCCCCCGCCGATGTAGGTGCCGGTGAACTGTCCGGTGAGCTTCCACGCCTCCGGCCCCACCGCGCCGGCGAGCAGGAACGCCGCGAGCGCGGTCCCGAGCATCGTCCCGAGCGCCCCGAGCCCGAACGCCGCCAGCATCGCCCTCCCGGCGCGGCGGATCGTCCCGAGGTCCACATTCAGCAGAACCAGCACGATCGCCGCATTCACCCAGATGTTCCCGAGCTGGTAGTAGGCCTCGGCTTCGCCGGGGAGGACTCCCGAGTTCGAGAGCGCCATCCCGAAGACCAGACAGAGGAGCCCGGCGCTGGCGGTGCGGAAGAAGCGGTGGCGCCCTTCGAGCCAGACGGCGAAGAAGACGGCCGCCGCCAGCGCGAGGAAGATCCCGAAGGGATCCCGGATCATCGGAGGCCTCTGGTCAGCGGATCCCGTCCGCCCACGCCCGCACCGGGTTCGCGAGCGTCCCGATCCCTTCGGCCCAGCAGGCGGCGGTGTCTCCGGGCTCCATGAAGATCGGCGGCGTGCGGGCGTAGCCGACGCCATCCGGGGTGCCGGTCGCGATCACATCGCCGGGGCGCAGGATCAGGTTGTGCGAGGCGAACCGGATCAGCTCGGGGATCCGGTGCTCCATGAGGCCGGTGTTCGCATCCTGCATCACCTCGCCCGAGAGCGTGAACCGGATGTCCAGGTCGTGGGGG
Source organism: uncultured Acidobacteriota bacterium (assembly GCA_964347715.1). GTDB lineage: Bacteria > Acidobacteriota > Vicinamibacteria > Marinacidobacterales > Marinacidobacteraceae > CAYGAO01. The sequence goes on along the minus strand of CAYGAO010000007.1, from coordinate 14,954 downwards.
TCGGCCACGAACTCCGCCGGGGTGATGAACGGGCCGAGCGGGGCGAAGGTCTCGGTGGACTTCCAGACGAGCCAGTCGGAGCCGTAGCGGTCGTCGCCCCGCCCCTCCCGGTCCCCGACATCGTTCATCATCGTGTAGCCGAAGATGTGCGCCTCGGCGTCCCCGGCGGCGACATCGCTCGCCGGTCGCCCGATCACGACCGCGAGCTCGCACTCCCAGTCCACCATCTCGCGCTCCGGCTTCATCAGGATCGGCTCGCCGTGCCCGATCGCGATGCTCCCCGGCTTCAGGAACAGGTAGGGGTTCTGCCGCCGGTCCCCCGCCTCCCGCGGCCAGAAGTGGTCCATCGGGTCGGGCGCGTCGTCGAGCGCCGACGCATCCGACATCGCCGCCGGCGCCCCGGTGGTCATCTCGACGCCGTGCGCCGGGTAGTTCAGCGCCGTGGCCAGGATCTTCCCCGGCCGCACCGGCGGGAACACCAGGAGCCCCTCGAGGTCGTGGATCCAGACCGGCCGCTCCTCCCCGGAATCGAGGAACGCCGCCGCCCACGCCGCGATCCGGTGCGCCCGCTCGCGCATCCCGAGATTCCACCGCCCGGCGAGCTCGCTCATGTCCTCCGGCATCGGCAGCCGCACCGCGAGCCGGTCGCGCCGCTCGAAGGAGGCGTTCGCCCGCGCGAGGTCCACGGCCACGGCGTCCCGCAGCACGATCCCGAGGAACGCCTCGCCCCGGTGCTCGAAGGACCCCAGGCGAAAGGTCTCGCCCGCCGCCGGCGCCCCGAGGAGCAGCGCCAGCGACAGGGCGCCGGCGAGTCTCCGGTCCATCATCGTCACGCGCCCCGCGCTCCAAGTGTGCCACAGCCAGAACCCCGGCGAACCCGCCGGGACGGGCGTTCCGGGGCGCCCGGCCGACGCCGCCCCGTCACGGACGGAGGTCGAGCACCGGGTCCTTCTCCCCGGTCAGCTCCCAGCGCACCAGCGAGATCGGGATGATCCCGGCGGCGTAGAACCGGTCGAAGAAGTCCTTCACGGTGAACGCCTCGCCCTCGGCGAGCGCCACCTCGGCGAGGAGCTCCTCGATCTGGAGCTTCCCCACGACATAGCTCGTCCCGTAGCCCGGCTGCCGCAGGTAGAGGTGCTGCTCGCCCCGGACCAGCGCCCCTTCCGTGAGCCAGCCGCGCGGCGTCCACTCCATCGCGTGCGCCACCGCCTCCTCCATGTCGAACCCGCCGCCGTGGAGGTGGAGCCCGCTCAGGGCGCGGGCGGCGCGCTGGGCGAGCATGATCCAGGTGAGTTCGCGCGAACGGGGGGAGCCTTCGAGCAGGCCGAGGTGCATGAACATCTCCTCGACTCCGGTGGCGAGCCCCTCGGAACGCGCCGCGAAGATGTTGTAGAGCGAGGGTCCGGCGCGGATCACCCGCGGATGCGGGGCCTCGCGCATCGCGGCGAGCTCGATCCAGTGGTGCATGTGCGGGCGGAAGGCGTCGGGATCCCGGTAGTTCACCTCGCTGAAGAAGTTCCGCAGATCGTCCGGGTCGGCGAGCGGCTGGAAGGCGCCGTTCACCGCCCGGAGCGCGGGGTCCATCCAGGGCTCGGTGGTCTGGACCTCCTCGCGTTCCAGGAAGGCCAGGTAGCGGTCCACGGATTCGTCGAGCCGCCGGTCGAACTCCTCGGCGGAAGCGATCCGCTCGAGCTCGGGAAGCGCCCGGTTCCGGTTCTCCTCGAGCCGGAGCGAGGAATGCGAACGGGCGAGCTCGCGCCGGATCAGGGTGACCATCTCCTCCCACGACCAGGGCATCAGGTGGACCCGCTGCATGAGCCAGGTGTAGCCGTCGGCCCCGACTCCGGAGGGGCCGGTCTTCCCGTCCGCCTCGGCTTCGAGGAAGGCGTGGAAGTCCTCGGTCGCCTCCCGCGCGGCGCTCACCGCCGCATCGAGATCGGCGCTCGTCCCGGCGACCCGCTCCCCGAAGGCGAGCAGGTCGTTCGCCTGGTTCCGGAACGCCCGGAGCCCGGCGAGCCAGAGATCCCTCGCGTTCGAGGCGGCGAGGTTCCCCTTCGCCTGTTCGAGGAGCGGCGGGATCGCCCCGATCCGCCCGGCGAGTTCGGCGGCCGAGGAGGGAGAGAGCGGGTACCCCCAGGTCCAGAGGTCGATCCAGCCGTGGATCACCGCGCCCTCGTGCGCCGGGACATCGCTCTCGGCGGGAAAGATCGTCACATAGAACGCCGGGTCTCGCGCCCACGGGCGCCGCACCCGGTGATCGAAGTCGAGCCCGTTCATCTCGGCGCGCACCAGGTGCCAGTCCACCTGGTCCCCGACGCTCCAGCCGTCCGGCGAGAGCGCCTCGAGCCGGGCGCGCCAGGCCGGAAGTTCCGCGAACTGGCGAGCCATCGCCGGGGCGGTGTAGTCGGGGACCCCGTCCGCGAACGCCGGGCGCTCGAACTCGCGCCACTCGGCGAAGAGGGTGACCAGGTCGGCGTGGGTTCCGGGCGCCGTCGCCGGCGCCGGCGGCTCGGGCGCGCACCCGAGCGGGAGCAGCAGGAAGAGGGGGAGCGCTCTCGGAGATGGCATCGGCGGTCGTCCTCCGCCGAGGATCGTAAGCGCCTACCGGAGCGATCCGAGGAGAGCGAGGAAACGCCCGATCTCCTCCCGCGTGTGGTAGTGCGCGAGCGACACCCGGACCGCCCCCGCGCCGGGGTCCACCCCGAGCGCCGCGAGCGTCCCGGCGGACCCCAGATCCCCGGCGGCGACCTGCGCCCCGGCGCTTCCGAGCGCCTCCCCTAGCGACGCCGCCCCTCCGTTCACGGTGAGCGTGAACGCCGGGGTGCGGCAGGCCGCCCGCGCCGGATCCCGCTCGCCGAGCACCCCGATCCCCGGCATCCGGGCGAGCCCGCGCAGCATCACCCGCGAGAGGACCCGCTCCTGCTGCCGGATGCCCTGCATCCCCTGCCGCATCGGGGCGCGCCGCCCGAACCGGTCCGACGGCGGCGCCACCGGCGCTCCGGGGACTCCCCCCAGCCGCTCCGCGTAGGAAACGAAGCGCGAAAGCCCGGACATCGCGCCCGGCGCCGCCGGTTCGTCCTCTCCCCCGAGCCGCCGCGACCAGGCCGCCGCTCCCCCGGCGCCGAAGAGCTCGTCCCCGGCGAGGATCAGCCCGTCGCAGCGCAGGTTGCGGATGTCGAGCGACCCGTGCGCCGCGAAATGGCTCGCCTCGACGACGAGCGCCGCCCCGGTTCCGGACAGGCGACGGGCGACCGGGATCACCTCGTTCAGCGCCCCGGTGACGGGGCACGCCTTCGTGAGCAGCACGAGGCGCGTCCGGCCGCCGAGCAACGGGTCGAGGTCCTCGAGCGCGAGGCGCCCGTCCCTCCGGGGCCTCCAGTCGGAGACCCCGACTCCTCCGGGAAGAGCGTTTCGCCAGGCCTCCCGCCGGTCGTCGGGTTCGGAAGCGGACAGGACCGCCCGGTCTCCCTCCCGGAGTCCGGCCGAGGCCACGAGCCGCCGCGCGAGCGCCCCGTAGTCGTCCCCGACGCCGATCTGTTCGTCGGCCCACTCCTCGTTCGAATTCCAGAACCAGGCGAGCCCCGCCCCGAGCGCCCGCCGCGCGTCCGGGTCGGCCTCGACCGGCCTCGGCCGGAGGCCCCGGGGGGCGCCGACCGCGTCGAAGTCGAGGGCGGGGTCGCCCGGCGGAGCGAACGATTCGGCGACGAGCGACGACGGAAAGCGCATGGCGGCCGCTTAGGATAGGCGCGACCGCTTCCGATGACGCCGCTTCGTTTCCCCGCCGACTCCCCCCGGTGGACCGACCTCGCGCCCTCGGTCGCCGTGATCGCCGTGACCGGCGCCGACCGCGTTTCGTTCCTGACCCGGATCATGTCCGGCGACCTCCCCCCCGCTCCCGGCGCCGCCCGGACCGCCCTCCTCGGCCCGAAGGGGAACCTGGTCGCGGCGGCGGTGGCAACGGTCACCGAGGCGGCGGTCTTCCTCGAGACCGAGCGCTCCCGGGGCGACGCGCTCGCTTCCACCCTCGACCGCTACCGGATCGCCGACGCGGTGGAGATCCGGCTCCTCGAAGCGCCTTCCCTCGGTCGCCGGGAGGCCCCCGGCGAGGAGCCCGCGCCGCCGGGATCGGTCGCCCTGCGCGACGGCGGGTTCCGCCGCCGGGACTTCCGCCCCTGGCCCTCGTTCACCACCTTGGGCAGCCCTCCCCCCGCCGGGACCCCGGCCACCCCCGAAGAGCAGGAATACCTCCGCATCCTCGCCGGCGAGCCGCGCTGGGGCGCCGAACTCGACGAGGCCTCGCGCCCCCTCGCCTCCGGGCTCGCCGCCCATGTCCGCCTCGGCAGGGGCTGCTACATCGGCCAGGAATATGTCGCCCGCCAGGCCCACCGGGGCCGCGTCCCGCGCCTCCTCCGCCGCCTCGAGATCGAGGGCGGCGAACCACCGGCCCCCGGCGCCGCGCTCCTGAGCGCCGGAACCGTCGTCGGCCGCATCACGAGCGCCGCCCCCCGCCCGGCGGGCTGGCCCGAGACCCGGGGTCCCGTCGCGCTCGCCGTCCTCCGCGCCGAAGTGCCCCCCGGCGCCACCGTCGAGATCCCCGGCCTTCCACGCGCCCGCGTCGCCGCGCTCCCCGATCCCTGACCCCCCCCGGCCACGGATTCCGACGGCGGCGATGCCGAATTCATCCGGTGACGGCTTTTGTCATGGACCGGGCTTATGGTCATCGCATCGTCTGATGCTTCTCCCTTCGGCGCACCCGCGTCGCGAGCCCTCGAAGTCATGGGGCTCCGCGTTCCGCGCTTCGCGGCTCCGATCCGAATCGAAACCCCTCCCCTGAATCTCCACCATGGACGCCACTTCCATCTATCGGAGCGCACTCGGTGGAGACGCGAAGCCAGATGAGTGGCAGCTCGCCCTCGCGACCGATTGCTGGCCCCAGGTCCTGATCGCACCGACCGGCTCGGGCAAGACGGCCGCGGTCACGCTCGGTTGGGCGGCGCATCGCCTGGGCCATCCCGAGACCACCCCTCGCCGGCTCGTCTGGTGCCTGCCGATGCGGACGCTCGTGGAGCAGACCGCCGAAGTGGTCCGGGACTGGTTCGACAGGCTGGCTGATCTGGACGACGGCCATCGGCTTCCCCGCCCGGACGAGGTGCATGTGCTCATGGGCGGAGCCGGGAGCGACAAGTGGATGGAAGAGCCGGAACGCCCCTCGGTTCTCGTCGGCACCCAGGACATGCTGTTGAGCCGGGCGCTGATGCGCGGTTACGCGTCGCCCGCGGCGAAGTGGCCGATGGCTTTCGCCCTCCTGCACGAAGACGCACAGTGGGTGTTCGACGAGGTCCAGCTCATGAACGCCGGGCGCGCCACCTCCGCGCAGCTCCAGGCCTTTCGGCAGACCGAGGCGCGACGCGCCCGGAATGACGGGCGCCCGCCGGGGATTCCTTCCCGGAGCCTCTGGATCTCGGCCACGCTCGATCCGCAGTGGCTCGCCACCGTGGACCACCCGGCCCCGGAATCGGTCTTCCGGGTCGATCCCGAAAGAGCACCGTCCGACAGCCTGGTCGCCCGCCGCTCCAGCGCCGCCAAGAGACTGGTCCGTTCCCCCGTGACGCCGAGGGGGGGGACGAAGGCCGACCTCGCCGACCATGTCGCGCGGCTGGCGGACGCCATCGTGGACGCGCACCGCACCGGACGCCGGACGCTCGCGGTCGTCAACCGGGTGGACCGGGCGCAAGCTCTCTACCGGGCCCTCGAAAAGAGGCTGTCCGGCAAGAAGTCGGCGGCGCCCACCCTGTCCCTCATCCACTCGCGCTTCCGTCCAGCCGACCGGAAACGCGAGATGACCAGGGTCGTCGAGCCGGACGACCGGCACCCGAACGGGCGCATCGTCGTTGCCACGCAGGCGGTCGAAGCGGGGGTGGACATTTCCGCCGCCGTCCTCTTCACCGAGATCGCCCCCTGGGCGTCGTTGGTCCAGCGTTTTGGCCGGGCCAACCGCCATGCGGAACTGTCCAACGGCGCCGAGGTGTACTGGATCGACCTGCTGCCGCCGACAGACGAGGAGGCGGATGGCAAGGAAGCCAGGCAGCTGGCCGTCCCTTACGAGGTCGAGGAACTGCAGGCGGCGAAGAAACGGCTGTTGCGGCTGGCCGATGTGGCCCCGAAGCATCTCCCCCCGCCGGATGCCATCGAGCCGTCCCGCCAGGTGATCCGTCGCAAGGATCTCGACGATCTCTTCGACACGGATCCGGACCTGACCGGCTTCCAGGTGGACATATCCGCCTGGGTGCGCGACGCCGGAGATACGGACCTCCGGGTCTTCTGGCGCGACCTCCCGGAAGACGGCGGGCAGGTCCCGCCTCGTCCCCGCCGTGAGGAACTGTGCGCCGTGTCGATCGGCGTGGCCAGGAAGTGGATTGCGGCGCTCCGCAAACGGAAGATCCCGATCTTCCAGCGCGATCCGCAGTGGCGACCTGGCGACCGTCCGAAGACGGGAGCGGCGCCTCCCGGATGGGCTCCGCTGCAGGACGACCCGTGGCCGGGACTGGTTCTGCTTGCGAGCCCGGACGCCGGCGGTTACCGCAACGCCGTCGGGTTCACCGGCAACCCGAAGGACAAGCCCGAACCCGTGGCTCCAGAAGAGCCCGACGCATTGGCGTCGGACGAGTCCGATGGGCACGACGAAGACCCGCTGAGCCAGCTCGGCACGGTCGTCACGCTCGCCGACCATCTGCAGCATGTCGCTGCGGAAGCCGAATCCCTCTGTCGGGCGCTGGCGCTGGACTCGGGATCGCGGAAGACCGTCGTCCGGGCGGCGCGCTGGCACGACCTGGGCAAGACGCACGAGGTCTTCCAGGACACGATGCGTCGCGGCCTCCCCGAGGATCGGGAGGTTCGGCCCGAAGCGCCACTCGCCAAGACGGTCCGCAAGAGCCGGCACGCACGTCCCTTCCGTCACGAACTCGCCTCCGCGCTGGCGTTCCTCGCTCACGAGGACTGGTCGCGGGACGCCGACCTGACCGCCTACCTGATCGCGGCGCATCACGGAAAGGTTCGGATGAACCTGCGCGCCCTGCCCCGCGAACGACCTCCCAGGAACGATCGGGCAGATGCGCGCTTCGCCCGCGGGGTATGGGAAGGCGACGAGCTGCCCGCCTTCGATCTGCAGGGGGGCGAACGCTGGGAGGGCGGCTCGCTCCGCCTCTCGATCATGGAACTCGGCCTGGACGATATCTCTCTCGAGAGCTGGACCGAGCGCACCCGCGACCTGCTCGCCGATCTCGGCCCGTTCCGCCTCGCCTGGCTGGAGACGCTCGTGCGGATCGCGGACTGGCGGGCATCCGCGAGGGAGCGCGCGGGAGGCCACGATGGTCGGTGAACCTCTCGCGCTCCCCGGATGCGCGCCGACTCCGCTCGCGTCCTACCTGAAGGCGGTCGGCGTCCTGCGCCTGATCTCGTCGCCGACCAGCCATGTCTCGGGTCGCGCCGCCAACCCACGCGCTCGCGGCTGGTGGGAGAACGAGTGCTTCCACCTGCGGACCACGCTGGACGGCGACGGCCTGCGGCGCTTCTTTCTGCACGACTACGCGCCGAGTCCGATCATCGCGCCGTGGAACGGCGGCAGTGGTTTCTACCCGAAGGACAAGAAGGATGGATTCGAACCTCTCGCGACGACCGAAGTAGCGCCACGGTTCTTCCAGATCTCCTCGGCCATCCGTCTCGGCAAGGCCAGACTGGAATCGAACGAGAAACCCTCGGCGAAGGCCGCCAAGGTCGGGTTGGTAGCGCGGCTCCGCGCGGAACTTCCGGATCCAGCGATCCCGTGGATGGACGCCGTGCTGGCACTGTCCGACGAGGACCTCGCATTTCCCGCATTGCTCGGCACCGGCGGGAACGACGGACGGCTCGAATTCACGAACAACTTCCAGCGCCGTCTCGTGTCGAGGGGGAAACCCCGGGGCCTGTTCGACGCGCAGACGGGCGAGCCCTCGAACGACGCGGCCGCACTGCTCGCCAGCGCCCTGCTCTCGACTCCGGCGCCCGCGCTCCACGACGCATCGGCCGGCCAATTCGCGCCCGCGGCCCACGGCAGGGTGAATCCGTGGGATTTCGTTCTCATGCTCGAAGGCGCCACGGCGTTCGCCGGGGCGGCAACGCGACGCCACCAGGGCACCGCCGGAAGTCAGGGAGCCAGCTTTCCGTTCACCGTGCGACCGATCGGCGCTGGCTCGGGAGGGGTCGGAACTGCCGACGAGAACCTTGCTCGATCCGAATTCTGGGCGCCTCTCTGGAAGCGCCCGGCCCGCTACTCGGAAATCGCTGCCCTGTTCGGTGAGGGCCGCGCCGTGCTGAACGGCCGAACTGCGAAAGATGGGCTCGAGTTCGCACGGGCGGCCGGGAGTCTCGGCGTCAGCCGCGGCTTCCGGGAGTTCGAGCGCTTCGGGTTCCTGCCGCGGGCCGGGAGGATGTACATCGCCGCACCGATCGGCCGCCGTTCGGCCGCACGCTCACCCGGCGCCGGTCTGGTGGCCAATCTGGACGCCGGAGGCTGGCTCGATCGGATTCGCCGAATCGGCCGCAGCAAGGAGGAACCGACAGCAGCCCGCCGGGCCATCGGGCTGTTCGAAGACGCGCTGTTCGAGCTCGTCTCTACCTCCGGCGGACCAGCGGAGATGGACCGAGCGCCAGTCCAGAAGGCCCTCGTCGCCCTGGGCCAGGTCGTCGCCTGGCTCGCCGTCAGCCCGAGCGGCCGCAAGGCAGTCGGCGCACCGCCGCCGTTGCAGTCCGACTGGCTGCGGGGAGCGGACGACAGAACCCCCGAATTGCGCGTCGCCGCCGCCCTCGCCGGGATCGGATCGCCAGCCCCGGCCGATCCGCAACCTGCCACGGGCGCACCGGAAGCCGGCGACCCCGCCGGGTCGTCGGCCGGCCTTCCGGCACCTTCCCGCACGCAACCAACCGCCTCGCTCTCGAAGTCCGGACCGCCCATGGCCGCCCACTTCGCACCGCTCGACGAGACCGCTTTCTTCGCTCGTCGCGCATGGTCCGAAAAGAGCACCCCGCCCACCGTGGTCTGGGGCGCCGGGTCCCTCGTGTCCAACCTCATCGCCGTGCTGGAGCGCAGACTCGTGGAAGCGGCGATCCGCGGGCTGGACGACAAGCCGTTGGCCAGCGGCACCTTCGCCCGGCTCGCCGATGTGGCCGCGTTCCTCGCCGGTGACTTCGACGACGCGCGTTGTGCAGCGCTTCTCGCCGGCCTCGTCTGGACGCGGCCGACACGGCTACCACGCGGGCAGGATCGGGCCACACGCCCTGCTCCGGTTCCCTTCGCCTACGCCGCGCTCAAACCGGTGCTGTCTCCCGATGCCTCCCTGCATGCCATCGCCGCGCTGCCCCCCGCCACTCGATTGCCAGTCCCGCCGGGGCTCATCGCGCGCCTGCGGGCCGGCGGGCCGGCCCGGGACGGGCGCGCGACCAACGAAGCCGTGATGACCGGCTTCGCCCGCGCTCGCGCATCCGGTCTGCCCTCGCCCTTCGGTACCGCCGGCCCGCGGGCGCCCACGGGCCGCGACGGCTGCATCGGCGCCGGACTCCCGGCGGATCGCCTCGCCGCCGCCCTGCTGATTCCCGTCGGTGATCGGGGACTGGCTTCCCTCATCAGGCGCGCCTATCCGGGCGCTCCGCCAGAACCCGATGACTCTCCACGGAGAACCTGACGAATGCCCCTCGACCTCACTCCCATCGCCAACGCGCCGCGCCTTCTCATCGAGGCGGATCTCAAGCCCGTCCAGGGCGCGAGATTCCAGCCGACGGGCTTCCCGAATCTCGGCCACGCGGTGTACGACTCCCCGGACGGCCAACACCGCATGGTCCTGGTCGAGAGTGCCCAGTCCATGGCGAACCGTCTCGAGACCGTCTGCTGGGACGCAGTGGCGGACGATTGGGTCGCTCCGCTCCGCGGCCTGCCCGTCGTGAAGGTCGTGGACGAGAGTGGAAATCCGCTCACAAACTCGCTGATCGAGGCCCACCGACTGAACTCTCCGTACATTCTCGAGGGAAAGGACAAAACGGTCTTCGACCTGCTCAAGAAGCGGCTGGCCGCCCTGGAGTTCGGTCGCGTCGACCTGGGCGAACTGGCGAAGGTGCTCCTGGAATTCGACACGAACGCCCTGCTCCACGGAGTCTTCCTTGCGAAGAAGGAACTCGCCGGCGGCCGGTTGCGCCTGTCGCGGTCGCTCTCCGCATTCGTGGAAGCCGAGAACGCGAGCGTCGCAGCCAGTGGCGGCGTGAAGACCGACATCGTGAGCGCCAAGGGCGATACCGGGAAGGGCTTCGCAAACGTGATCTTCGCCCGCGACGAATGGGTCGCCGAGAGGATCACCGCCTACTTCAACATCGACCTGCGTCAGATCCGCTCCTTTGGCCTCGGCAACGAGGTGGAGAGACTGCTGATCGGGCTCGCGCTCTTCAAGATCCGGACATTCCTGGTAGCGGGCCTTCGACTTCGCACCGCCTGCGATCTCGACCTGGAAGGGATCACGGTCGTGCGCCCCGACGACTTCGAACTGCCGACTCTCGACGACCTGGAATCCGAGCTTCCACGGTTGATCACCGATGTCGGCAGAAAGGGTCTCTTCGGCGCGAACCCCGTTCACACCGTCACCTACAAGAAGTGAGGCGATGTTCGCACTCTCGTTCCGTTTCCCCGCCGGGCAGTACCACGGGACGCCCTGGAGCCGCAATGTCAACGAAGCAGACATCGCCTGGCCGCCGGAGCCGTGGCGGCTGCTCCGGACGCTCATCGCCGCCTGGTGGCGCAAGGGCGACCGGGATCGCTGGTCCACAGAGGACCTCGGGCGCCTGATCGAACAGCTCGCGGCGACGCTACCGGAATACCTCCTTCCGACCGGTGCGATCCATGCGCACACCCGTCACTACATGCCGACGGCCAAGCTCGCCCCCAAGGGCCAGCCAGAGACCGAACTCGTCTTCGACGCCTTCGTTCGATTGGCCCCCGATGCAGTTCTCGTGGCCGCCTGGCCGGACCTGACGCTCGACTCCGCGACCTTCTCTCTGGGCGCAGATCTCGCCGGCGCCATCGGCTACCTCGGGCGCACGGAGAGCTGGACGCAGTGCGAGGCCCTCGCCGAGTGGGCCGGAACAGCGAACTGCCGACCGCAGGATGTCTCGTCCGAAGGACTACCCGTCCGGCTGCTGGCGCCGCGCACCCCCCGCGATTACGCGGCCGAACGGGCCCGACTCCTGGAAGAGCGAAGGAGCCAGCTGCTCGCTTCGTCCGGGCGACCCATCAGCCCGGGCGAGATCGAGAAACGACTCGACAAGGATCTGCGGGGCAAGAAAGGACAGGCCCACACGCTGCCGAAGCGCCTGGTCGATGCGCTCACACTCGATCCGGCCGATTACCGCAATCGTGGCTGGAGCCGTCCTCCGGCAGCACGCGAGGTCGTCTATACGCGCGAGCCGGACACCGTTCCTCGCGTCGTCGCCCGCCTCCCGGCCGTCCGATCCCGACGGGCTCGAACCGAACCCCGTCCGCCGACCGTCGCCCGCTTCCTCCTGGCCGGGCGACCGCTGCCTCGAATCGAGGACGCAGTGAGGATCGGGGAACTGATGCGTCGAGCGGCCCTGGCGCAGTTCGGGTGGCGACGGGACGAGCGTCAGGGCAAGGAACACTGGATTCCGAAGGCGCCATGGACCATTTCCGGCCGCGACGCAGACGGCAAACCCCTGCGAGACCCGACCCACCAGCATGCCTTCTGGCTTCCCGAGGATACGGACGGAGACGGTTGGATCGACCATGTGTCCGTGTTCGTCCGGGATGGCATGGACCCCGGAGTCCGGGCCCGCCTGGATCGGATCACGAAGCTCTGGCTGTCGCCGAAGCAGGGATCGGACGAAGCGGACGCCGAGCCGGTCCCGACGAGGGAATGGCGGTTGGCCCTCGAGGGTTTCGGCCACCCGGCAGACTTCGCCGGCGACGCCCGGATCTTCGGCGCCTCGAGACGCTGGCGGAGCGCGACGCCCTTCCTGGCTTCGGGGCACCTGAAGGCCGCCGGCTATCGTGGCGAAGTGCGCCGGCTGTTGAGGCTCCGGAAATTCGCCGGCAACGACATCGACGTCACCATCCTGCCGAGCATCACCGTCGGCGGGGCGCCGCGTCGTGCGATCCACTTCCACCGGTTCCGTTCCCGTGGACGGGAAGCCCAGCCCGACGCCGCCGGAGCGTTGCTCGAGATCGAATTTCCCGACGAGACTCCGGGCCCGCTGGCAATCGGGTACGGCAGTCACTTCGGCCTGGGCCTGTTCCTCCCCATCGGACCGCGCGATCACTCCAGCCATCCCTCCCCACTTCCCGGAACGGTGATGGCGCCTCATGAACCCCCGCAGCGCCTTCGCTCTTCGTGCCAGCCCCGGAACGGGCGCCGGTCCGGGGATTCGATGACTTCGCACTGATGGTCCAACGACCCGGTGTCCCTGCCACGGCGAGCACCCCCCGTTCGTCGCCCAACGCCTCCGGAGAAACGGTTCGAGGCCCGTCCGGTGTCGGGCTGGTCCCCGTACGCATGGTCAACGAGTGGGTGTATTGCCCGCGTCTCGCCTACCTCGAATGGGTCGATGGCGAATGGGCCGACAGCGCCGACACCGAAGACGGGCGTCGCACGCACGGCCGGGTGGACGCCGCCAAGGGGCGGTTGCCTGAGCCGACCGAAGACCCCGACGGGGAGGGGCCACCCTTTCGTTCCCGCTCCGTCACCCTGTCGTCCGAGAGGCTCGGGATCATCGCCAAGATGGATGTCATCGAAGGCGACGGCCACCGGGTGGCGCCGGTGGACTTCAAGAGGGGGAAACGCCCTCACACGGATCGTGGCGCCTTCGAACCGGAACGGGTCCAGGTCTGCGCCCAGGCCATGATCCTCGAGGAGGCCGGGTATCAGGTCGAGGAAGGGGCGCTGTGGTTCGCCGGCAGTCGGGAACGAGTACGCGTCGTACTCGACGAGGAACTTCGGGAGCGCACCCTCGCGGCGATCGACGGCCTGCGGCGGGCGGCGACGGGCCGCGAACGGCCCCCGCCCCTCGAGGACTCGCCGAAATGCCCGCGTTGTTCGCTCGCCGGAATCTGCCTCCCCGACGAACTCAATTTCTTCAACGCCCCGAACCCGCCACGCCCCCTGAACCCCGCGGCCCCTTCCGCCCGTCCACAGCACAACCAGACGCCCGGCGCCCTCGTGCGCAAGAAGGGCGGCCGTCTGCTCGTCACAGCAGGCGAAGAGGTGAAGTCGGTTCCTCTCGCGGATGTCTCCGAATTGAACCTCTACGGCGCCGTGACGGTCACGACGCCAACCGTCGCTGCGCTGCTGCGACAGGAATCTCCCGTCTCGTGGCATTCGACCGGCGGCTGGTTTCTCGGCCACGCTCGCGCACCCGGAAGGCGCGCTCTGGACACGAGAAGAGCCCAGTTCCGACTCGCCGACGATCCGTCCGCTTCGGCGAGGATCGCCACGGGCCTCGTGGCGGCCAAGATCCGGAACCAGCGGACCATCCTTCGTCGCAACTGGAAGGGTTCCGACGATGCGCTCCCGAGGCGCGACCGAATCCTGGATCGGCTGCGGCGCCTCGCGTCCAACGCCGAGCGCGAACCCGACCCGAACAGGATCCTCGGGCATGAAGGAGAAGCCGCGGCGCTCTATTTCGGCGAATTCGAGAACCTGATCTCGCGGCAACGCGCGCTCGACGGGGGATTCGACTTTTCGACCCGCACTCGCCGACCCCCGACCGATCCGGTCAACGCACTGCTCTCCTTCGCCTACACCCTCGCGGTCAGAACATTCACCGTCACTCTCGAGACCGCCGGCTTCGATCCACTTCTCGGCTTCTTCCATCGCCCACGGCCAGGCCGACCCGCTCTGGCGCTCGACATGATGGAGCCCTTCCGCCCGGTCCTTTGCGACAGCACCGTTCTGATGGTGATCAACAACGGCGAAGTGGGCGCGTCCGATTTCGTCCGTAACGGACCGGCGTGCGCGATGAAGCCGTCGGGCCGAAAGGCCCTCATCGCAGCCTGGGAGCGAAGGCTCGATCAAGAAGCGACTCATCCGGTCTTCGGCTACAGAATCAGCATGCGCCGTATCCTCGTCGTTCAGTGCCGCCTCCTCGCCCGCCACCTTCTCGGCGAAATACCGAGCATTCCCCATTACGTTCCCCGCTGAACCCGTGCCCGAAGAACGTCTGTTCGTCGTCGCCTACGACATCTCCGATCCTCGGCGTTGGCGCCGCGTCCTCTCGATCGTCGAAGGCTTCGGAGATCGCGTGCAGCTCTCGGTCTTCCAGTGTCGCCTCACGGCACGGCGCCGCATCGAACTGGCCGCGCGCCTCGAGGAGGTGATCAAGCGGGACGCCGACCACGTGCTCTTCCTGGATCTCGGTCCGGCCGACAAGGTGTCCCCTCGCGTCGAGAGCCTCGGCCGCCCGTTCGAAGTGAAACCGCGGGCCGCGCATGTCATCTGACACTCTCTGGACCGCCCCGCCGCAACCCAGCGAGCACTCCATCACCCAGATTCTGGCCGTGAGCGCTCGCCAGTTCATAAGCCGTTGATTCAAGGCCCACTCCTGGCGCTCGTGGCCCGAGGATTCTGGACGATCCGACCGGATCAGGGCCTCCAAGCGTCAGCGATCGAATCCGCGCCGTATCGGCCGACAGCACAAAGAAGTTAGGATAGGGGGTGTGCCCACCGGGGATACTGCCCCGGCCTCATTGAAGCACCTTCGATCCATATCTACTACTGCGCCCGAGCCGCGGTGCCCACCGGGGATACTGCCCCGGCCTCATTGAAGCACGGACCGGCGCGCGTTAGGCCGCGCGGCGACGAACGTGCCCACCGGGGATACTGCCCCGGCCTCATTGAAGCGGCGCCGTCAGGTCGGGAGCCGAGGCG
>CAYGAO010000006.1:18751-27938 GCA_964347715.1 uncultured Acidobacteriota bacterium | reverse complement strand
CGCCCGGACGACCGGGTTCCCCATCTCTTCGAGGACGGATTCCCATGCGGGGCGCTTTATCCACAGGCTGCTGACGGGCCGAACTCCGGGCCGGCGCCGGTCCGTCGTCGTCGCCTTGCCGCAGATGGGCGATCAGATACCCGATCGCGACGAGTTCGAGCGCAACCCCGGCTCCCAGCAGCAGCTTCGTCGGGGTATTGAAACCCGAGCGGCTCCCGTCGGGCTCGTAGCACTTGAGGGACTGGCTGCCCTTGAGCGCAACGCCGCCGACATCCTGGGCATCGCCGGGCTTCACCCCGCGGCACGGCACGAAGCGCCAGAGCGCCGCGCCGACGAACGCCGCCGCGCCGCTGATCGCAAACGCGATCGCGCTCCGCTTCCGGTCGTCGGGCCGGATCCTTCCGGTCGTGATCTGGCCCGTGTTCTGCGCCCGCCAGGTCCCGCTCGCCGCCGCGATCCCGGCGCGTTCCAGCAGGGACGGCGCGAAGGACGACGGCCCGGCAAGGAGCGGGGCGGCGAAGAGGCCGAAGACGACGGTGGCGGCGGTCGTTCTCATCCTGGCGTTCCTTTCCGGGCGCGGCCGGACCGGGTTCCCGCACCCGGGAGGATACCCGGACATCCCGAACGCCACCGCGCCGGCCCGGAGTCCCCGTGGGGCGGCGCGGGGTCCCGGTCGCCCGGTCACGATGGTCGATGAGACACGCGGTGGAGACGACTTCGAGCGCGACGCCCGCCCCCGAGCCGGGGGCATCGTCGGCGTCGCCAGACCCTTTCGCTGCCGGGTGGCGCCTTTTCGTCGCGCCCGGGCCTGACCACCGGCCCACTCTCCCTGACAGGCTGTGGAGAAAGTCGCCCGGGCGCAGACACGGCGCGTAGCGCCGTCGGGGAGGGCCCTCCCTCCCCGCGAGAGACGGTGGAGCGAATCGCGGGAGCGATTCGGGCCACCTGCCGGTGGGAAAGTGCCCCGCATCCCCGGATCGAGGCGGATTCCTGTTTCCTTCCCGGAGGGGTGCGGATGCGGGGGACTTTTGCCACGGGCTGCTGACCCGCCCAGGACCAGGCGATCCCCACCTGCGGGCGGCAAATCCTGGCGAACTTCGCCGGGCCCCGGCAGCTGCGCGGCGCCAGAGACGGGAGCCGACGAATGTGGCCGCGCCGCCGATCGCAAACGCGCTGCGTTTCTCGTCAGCGCGCCGGATGGTGCCGTTGGTGTGCCGACCCCCGTTCCGGCGCCCGCTCGCCGCCGCGATCGCGGCGCGTTCCGGCAGGGACGGCGCGGGGAGGAACGGGCGGCGAAGCGGCCGAAGGCGACGGTGGCCGCGGCGGTTCTCGTCCCGGGTCGCCGCCGGAAGTCAGTTCCGGATGCGGACGGATACGCGGCCAGCGACCACGGTCTCCCCGTTCCGCTGGAGGCGCAGCCAGACGCGGTAGGTGCCGGGAAGGGAGAAGCGGTGGCTCGCCGAGAAATAGGTCTCGATCTCGTCTCCCTCTTCGTAGGGGTCGCAGTCCGGCTCATAGACCGACTCGGTGTCGTCGTCCCAGTCCCAGACCTCTTCGAGGCAGTAGTAGTCCTCGGGGTTCTCGGCGGTGTCCAGATCCTCGAGCCGGGCCGAGACCCGGATGTCGAGCGATGGCCGGCGCGTGTCGCCGGGCATCCGCGGCCGCAGGAGCAGGTTCCGCGGCCCCCGGAGCTCGAGCCGAGGTTCGGCGAGCTCCGGAGCCGCGGGCGAGGTTTCCGCTTCGACGACGGGTGCGGGGAAGAGGAGCGCAACGAGGATTCCGGAAAGCACGACGAGCGATTGTAGCCCCCGCCCGGCGGCGCGCCACCGGGCGTCGGTCGTCCCCCCCGGAATCGCCCCGCCGTGTGGAGGCGCGTCGCCCCGCCCGGCACGGCGATCTCGTCGCCCCCGGAATCGGCCTTCCGGAGGGGCGGCGGCGCTCCTGCCGCTCCACCCGACGGCGCCCGCCAGCTCGCCGGTTGCCGGAGGATCCGCCGCCGACCGGGCGGCGACGCTCCTGCCGCTCCGGGCGACGGCGCCTCCGGGAGGCGTCAGTCGCCGCCGGAAGTGGCCGCTTCGGCCTCGGCCGCCCGGAGCCGGGCCTCCGCGCGGGCGACCGCACGCTGCGCCCGGTCCACATCGTAGGCCGCGCCGAACTCCTCGAGACGCTCCCGCGCTCTCCGGAGGGCGGTCTCGGCTCGCTCGAGGTCTATGTCCTGCGGCCGTTCGGCGGTCTCGGCGAGCACCGTCACCAGGTCGTCGAGCACTTCGAGGAATCCCCAGTGCACCGCGAGGAAGTGCTCTTCCCCGCCCTTCCGGTAGCGGAGCCGGCCGCTCCGGATCTGGCTCAGCAGCGGCGCGTGGCCGGGGAGGACCCCGAAGTAGCCGAGCACTCCGGGCGCCTCGACATAGTCCACCTGGTCCCGGAAGGCCACCCCTCCCGGAGTGATCACCTCGAGCCGGAGTCGAGGGTTCTTCTTCATCGCTCGGTGGCGGCCGGGCCTCAGGCGGCGGCGAGCTCGCGGGCCCGCTCCTCGACCTCGTCGATGCCGCCGGCCATGTAGAACGCCTGCTCGGGCAGTTCATCGAGCTCGCCGTCCACGATGCGGCGAAAGCCCGCCACCGTTTCCTTCAGCTCTACATACCGTCCCTCGCGCCCGGTGAACTGCTCCGCCACATGGAGGGGCTGGGAGAAGAACCGCTGCATCTTGCGCGCCCGCGAGACCGTCACCTTGTCCTCTTCGCTGAGCTCGTCGAGCCCGAGGATCGCGATGATGTCCTGGAGGTCCTTGTAGCGCTGCAGCACCTCCTTGACGCGCCGCGCGACCTGGTAGTGCTCGTCGCCGAGGATCCGCGGGTCCATAATCCGCGAGGTGGAGGCGTGCGGTTCCACCGCCGTGTAGTTGCCGAGCTCGGCGATCTGACGCGACAGGTTCGTCGTCGCGTCGAGGTGCGAGAAGGTCGTCGCCACGCCGGGGTCGGTGTAGTCGTCGGCGGGGACATAGATCGCCTGGATCGAGGTGATGGAACCCTTGTCCGTCGAGGTGATCCGCTCCTCGAGCTCACCCAGCTCCGAAGCGAGGGTCGGCTGGTATCCCACCGCCGACGGCATCCGCCCGAGGAGCGCGGACACCTCCATCCCGGCGAGCGTGTAGCGGTAGATGTTGTCCACGAAGAAGAGGACATCCTGCCCGCGCTCGTCCCGGAAGAACTCGGCCACGGTGAGGCCGGTGAGCCCGACCCGGAGCCGCACCCCGGGAGGCTCGTTCATCTGCCCGTACACGAGCGAGGTCTTCTCGAGCACCCCGGACTCCGTCATCTCGAGCCAGAGATCGTTCCCCTCGCGGGTGCGCTCGCCGACGCCGGCGAAGACCGAGAAACCGCCGTGCTTCGTCGCGATGTTGTTGATGAGCTCCATGATGATGACCGTCTTGCCCACGCCGGCGCCGCCGAAGAGCCCCACCTTGCCGCCGCGCATGTAGGGCTCGAGCAGGTCGATCACCTTGATCCCGGTCTCGAACATCTCGAGGTTCGTGCTCTGGGACACGAACTCCGGCGGATCCCGGTGGATCGGCCGGCGCGCCTCGGCCTCGATCTCGCCCGCCTCGTCCACCGGACGCCCGAGGACGTTCATCACCCGGCCGAGCGTTCCCTCGCCGACCGGAACCGTGATCGGCTTTCCGGTGTCCACCGCGGCGAGCCCCCGCACGACGCCGTCGGTCGGCTGCATCGCCACCGTCCGCACCCGCTTTTCCCCGAGGTGCTGCTGGACCTCGAGCACGATGTCCAGCTCCTCGGTCGAGAGCCCGCGGTCGTCACGCAGCTGCACCGCGTTGTGGATCGGCGGGAGCGCGTCCTCGAAGACCACATCCACGACATTGCCGATGACCTGGACGACCCGTCCGATGTTCTCAGCCACTTCTCGTCCTTCGCTCCTCCGGGAGCCCGTCCGGTCCCCGCGCGGTCAGGCGAGCGCCTCCGCGCCGCCGACGACTTCGAGGATTTCCTTGGTGATCGCCGCCTGTCGCACCCGGTTCGTCGTCAGGGTGAGCTCGGCGATCAGTTCGTTCGCGTTCTTCGTCGCGTTGTCCATCGCGGTCATCCGCGCCGCCTGCTCGGCCGCGGCCGATTCGAGCAGCGCCCGCCAGACCTGGTATTCGACATGGCGCGGGAGCAGCTCGGCGAAGATCTCGGCCTCGGTGGGCTCGAACAGGAAGTCGCGCCCGGCCGCAGTTCCCTTCGCCTCTTCATCGGCCCCCGGGATATCCAGCCTCGCGAGCGGCAGGAGCGGCTCGACCCGCACATCCTGGCGGAGGATGTTCTTGAACTCGTTGAAGACCAGATAGACGGCGTCGAGCCCCTCCGGGTCATCCGGATCCTCGCGGGCATAGCGCTCCATGAGCGGGGCAGCGATCCGCCGGGCGTGCTCGTAGCCCAGGTCGCGCAGATCGTCGCCCTCGGAGTCGTCGGGCGCGAGCCCGCGGCGGCGGTAGTGGTCGCGGGCCTTCTGTCCCACCGCCCGCACCGTCGGCGGCGTCTCGCGGAGCGAATCGAGCAGGAGGTCGGCGCGCTTCAGCGCGTTCTGGTTGAACGAACCGCACAGCCCCCGGTCCGAGGTGATCACGACGACCTCGACCCGGCAGGGCGGGCGCTCGCGAAGGAGGGGGTGGGCCTCGGGTTCGGCTCGCTCCACGACGGACTGGAGGACCTCGAGGATTCGCGCCGCGAAGGGCCGCGCGGAGACGATCGCGTCCTGGGCGCGGCGCAGCCGCGCGGTGGCGACCATCTTCATGGCCCGGGTGATCTGTTCCGTGTTCCGGACGCTGCGCGTCCGGCGGCGGAGTTCGAGAAGCGTCGGCACCTGGTTCAGCCCCGGAAGTCGGTGAGCAGGATGGCGGGGGCCACAGGCGCTGTCGGCCCCCCGACCGAACCGGCGCTCGGCATCCCGTGGAAAAAGCCCCCCGCATCCGCACCGCTCCGGGAAGCGAACCCGAAGCCACGCCGATCCGGGGACGCGGGGCTCTCTTCCCACGGGCAGGTGGGTCCAATCGCTTCCGCGATTCGCCCCACCGTCTCTCGCGGGGAGGGGGAACCCTCCCCGGCGGCGCTGCGCGTCGCGTCGGTGCCCGGGGGGCATTCGCCACCGCCGGTCGAGAGATGAACCCCCGGTCCGCTATCGGAACAACGCAACGAGAAGAGGAGCGCCGCCGGGATCGCACCGCCGGCCGTACGCCGCGTGACCTCGTCCACCGGCTGTCAGGCGGCGGACTCCGCGAGCGCCGCGGCAGGCTGCGCCGGTCGGAACGAGTCGCGCCGGAACTCGGCGATCGCCTCGCGCAACTCGGCGGTGAGCGACTCGTCGAGCTTTCGTTCCTCCCGTATGCGGGCGAGCGTTCCCGGGTGGCGCGCGTCGAGAAACCCGTGGAGCCCGGCCTCGAAGGCGGCGCAGTCCGCGGGGGCGACTTCGTCGAGGAAGCCCTCGTTCGCCGCGAAGATGATCGCTACCTGCTTCTCCACCGGCAACGGCGAGTACTGGTTCTGCTTCAGCACCTCGGTCAGCCGCTCGCCCTTCGCGAGCTGGGACCGGGTGGCCTTGTCCAGATCGGAACCGAACTGGGCGAACGCCGCCATCTCGCGGTATTGCGCGAGCTGGAGGCGCATCGTTCCCGCGACCTGGCGCATCGCCCGGATCTGGGCCGACCCGCCCACCCGGCTCACCGAGTTCCCCACGTTGATCGCGGGGCGGATGCCGGCGTTGAAGAGATCGCTCTCGAGGTAGATCTGGCCGTCGGTGATCGAGATCACGTTCGTCGGCACATAGGCCGAGAGGTCGCCGGCCTGCGTCTCGATGAAGGGGAACGCCGTCAGCGAGCCGCCGCCACGGGCGTCGGAGAGCTTCGATGCGCGCTCGAGCAGCCGCGAGTGGAGGTAGAAGACATCGCCGGGATAGGCCTCGCGCCCCGGCGGGCGTCGCAGCAGCAGCGAGATTTCGCGGTAGGCGGCGGCGTGCTTCGACAGGTCGTCGTAGATGCAGAGCGCGTGGCCGCCACGGTCCATGAAGTACTCGCCCATCGCGCAACCCGCATAGGGAGCGAGGTACTGGAGCGGAGCCGGATCGGAAGCGGACGCCGAGACCACGATCGTGTGGTCGAGCGCCCCGTGGTCCTCGAGCGTCCGGACGACCTGGGCGACGGTCGAGAGCTTCTGCCCCACCGCCACATAGACCGCGACGACCCCGGTGTCGCGCTGGTTGATGATCGCGTCCACCGCGATCGCGGTCTTCCCCGTCTGGCGGTCGCCGATGATGAGTTCGCGCTGCCCGCGGCCGATCGGAATCATGGCGTCCACGGCCTTCACGCCGGTCTGGAGCGGCTCCTTCACCGGCTGCCGCGCCACGATCCCGGGGGCGATGCGCTCCACCGGGTTCTTCTCCGGGGACTCGATCGGACCCTTCCCGTCGAGGGGTCGGCCGAGCGCGTCCACGACCCGGCCCTTCAGGGCTTCGCCCACCGGGACCTCGAGGATGCGCCGCGTCCGCTTCGCCGTGTCGCCCTCGCGGACCGAGGTCACATCCCCGAAGAGGACGAGCCCCACCGCGCTCTCTTCGAGGTTCAGCGCGAGTCCGAAGACCTCGCGCGGGAGTTCGACGAGCTCGCCGTACATGACGCCTTCGAGGCCGTGGACCCGGGCGATCCCGTCGCCGGAGGAGACCACGGTGCCGACCTCCGCGACATCCACTCCGGGGTCGTGCCCGGCGATCTGTTCCCGCAGCAACGCGGCGATCTCGTCTGCTCGGATACTCATTGCGTTCCTTGTATGTCTTTGAATTCGGATTCTCTACAGGGATTTGGCGCCCGCGTTCGCCAGAAAGCGCGAAAGGCTCCGGTCGAGGCTCGCGTCGTGGATCCGGTTCCCGATGCGGACCACGAGCCCGCCGAGCAGCGACGGATCCTCGCGTAACGAGAGCCGCACCCGACCGGGGCGCCCCCCCTCGGAGAAGGCCTTCCCGAGCGCCGCCTCGAGATCCTTCCGGGAGGACTCGTCGAGCGGCCGCGCCGACGCGACTTCGGCCTCGACCACCCCCTGATGGGCGTCGAGCGCAGACCGGAACGCTACCGCGGTCTCGGGGATGTGTTCGGCGCGCTCGCGCTCGACCATGACCCGGACGAACTGCGGGAGCCGGGAACGGGCCGCGATGCGTTCGGCGACCGCGACGCCGAGGTCAGCCCGGCGCGCCCGCGGAATCCGGGGGGTGGAGAGGGCCGTCGCCAGTTCGGGAGATTTCCGGATCGAGTCGCCGAGTTCGCCGAGGCTCTTCGCGAGCGAATCGAGATCGTCGCCCGCCGCCACGGCGACATCGAGGAGGGCGCCGGCGTAGAGCCGCGCCACTTCGCTCGACGCCACGGCTCCGGCTCCCGCGATCTCAGTCGGGCTGGATCGCCGCCACTCCGGAAGCCACGAGGCGCCGGTGATCCTCATCGGTCATCTCGGTGCGGAGCCGGGCCCGCGCCAGGCGGACTGCGGCCCCGGCCGCGCCGGCGGAGAGCCGTCGCTCGGCAGCCCGCACTTCCTTGTCGAGCTCCGCCTTCGCCGCCGCGCTGATCTTCTCTGCCTGTTCCTCGGCCCGGGCCACGATGCGCCGGCCTTCTTCCACGGCTGCCTCGGCGATCCGGCGCCGCGCCGTCTCCACTTCGTCGTCGAGGGTGGCGGCCTGCTTTCGGGCGCGATCCCGGGCGCTGGCGGCGTGTTCCCGGGCCGCGCGAGCCTCGGCGAGCTGTTCCCGAATCGCCTCGGCGCGCGCCGTCAGGTAGCTGCCGAGCGGCTTGCGGACCGCGAGCACGATGATCGTCGCCACGATCGTGAAGTTGATGATCTTCGGCAGGTCGATCACCGAACCTTCGGCGGCGAGAGCCGCCTCCGGATGGGCGGCGAACGAAAGGACCGTCAGCACGAAGGCAGCCCGCCGCCAGCGGAAACCGGCCCGGAGACTTCCCGCGGTCACTTCACCGCCCGTGGAAAGGGTCCCCCGCATCCGCACGGCTCCGGGAAGGGAACCGGAATCCACCCCGATTCGGGGATGCGGGGCACTCTTCCCGCGGGCCGGTGCGTCGAATCGCTTCCGCGATTCGCCCCACCGTCTTTCGCGGGGAGGGGGAACCCTCCCCGGCGGCGCTGCGCGCCGCCTCTGTACCCGGGGGACCTTCACCACAGCCTGCTCAGGAAGCCCTGCGGAGCACCCGCAGGGCGAGCTCTCCGGCGAGGTCCTCGGCGGACCGCTCGAGTTCGGCCGCCGCGCGGACGCTCTCTTCCCGGAGCGACTGCTTCCCGGCAGCGAGCGCGGCCTCGGCCGCCCCCCGCGCCTCGCCGAGTTTCGCTTCCGCCCGTTCCGTCGCTTCGCGCCGGATCCGGTCCATCTCCCGGTACCCCTCCTGCCGGGTCTCGGCGAGCGCTTCGGCGAGGCGAGCCTCGACCTCGGAGACCGCAGCGTCGGCGTCGTCCCGCGCCTTCCTGGCCGAGCTCGAAGTGGCTTCCCGCTGCTCCATCGCCTGCGCGAGCGGCTCGAAGAACCAGGACTTCAGGACGAGCACCAGGCACACCACGATCCCCGACACGATGAGAGCGGTGAAGTCGGGGATGATCGTCACGAAACGAGCCGGGAACGGGCCTGGCGGGTGGAATCGGGCGACTCTCCCGAGGGGGAGGTCGCGCTGGCCGAAGAGCCGGGAGGGCGACCGCGGAGCGGGATCCGGAGGGATCCGCAGGCGGTCCGCAGGGAAAGTTCCGCCGAGAACGGCGGTAAGGCTATCACCGGGCCAGGCGGTTTCCAACACTGCCGACGCCGTTGGCCGCCCCCTGCGGGTGCTCGCCGGTGCGCCCTGCTACGGCGCCCGCTCGCCCCGTTGCCCACCCCCGGCGGGTGCTCGCCGGCGGGCTCCGCTTCGGTGGGCCTGCCCGCCTCGTCGCTGACCGGCAGCAGGTGCGCGACGGACGTCGTTCCCGGCGCGTCGGAGCTCGGGGCGGCTCGGTGGCGCGCGCTCGGGGGCGAACGCCGCCACGGGGGAGCCGTCCGGGGGTCGGCCAGGTGCGGAAACTCGCGCCGCGGATTCGGCGCGATTCGGCGCGCCCCCGTGGCTGGCGTCCGCGGACGATCTCCGTTCCCGGGGCTCGGTGGCGCCACCAGCGGACTT
>CAYGAO010000006.1:2659-18651 GCA_964347715.1 uncultured Acidobacteriota bacterium | reverse complement strand
TGGCGTCCGCGGACGATCTCCGTTCCCGGGGCTCGGTGGCGCCACCAGCGGACTTCCGTGGGTGGCAACCGGTCGAGACCGGGGCCGCTCAGTTCCGGCCCGGGTCGCCTGGGGGATCGCTTACCGCCTCGGCTCGCGCCGAGTCCCGGCTCACCGGATCCGGCTGCGGGGGTTCCCCCTGCTCCGGTTGCCGTTGCGCCGGCTCCGGTTCGTCGGCGCCGGGGCGGGGCCTCCGGAAATCGCGCCCGACCTGGAAGCTGGCGCCGTCGGCGTCGCCCCCCGGCGCCAGCGAGAGGCTCCCCGACCGAACGGTGGCTCCGGCGATGGAGCCCCCCGAGTTCACTTCGACCTCGTCGGCCTCGATGTCGCCGGCGATCCGGCCCCCACCCTCCACCACCACCCGGCGGGCGAAGACCGTGCCCGCGAAGGACCCGCCCTTCCCGACGGAGACGACATCCTCCGAGAGGATCTCGCCGCGGAACGCGCCGTTCACATGAAAGGGGCCCGGGGCGTGGAGCCGGCCGTTCAGCTCGCAGCCCGAACCGACATAGCCGCTGTGGGCATCGGGTGGGTGGGTCTTCGACATGGGTCAGTCGGGTGCCTCCCGCTTCGCGGTCAGGACGGTGAAGATCCGGTGCAGGTCGTCCTCGGAGAAGAAACGAACGCGCACCGAACCGCCCTTGCCGCGGCGGACGATGCGCACCGGGAGCCCGACGGCGTGTTCCATCTGAAGCCCGGCGTCGCGGGTGTTCGCGTCGAGCGCGCCGGACTTCGGGTCGCCCTGCTTCCGGGCGGCGCGCAGCCTTCGGATGCGACCCTCGACTTCGCGCACCGAGAGGTCGTCGCGGACGATTTCCGTGGCCAGGCGATGCTGATCGGCGGGGTCGAGCGGAATCAGCGCTCGACCGGCAGCCGCCCGGAGCTTCCCCGTGGCGATGAGCCGTCGCACCTCGGGGGCGAGGTCGAGGAGGCGGACCGCGTTGGTGACCGCGGCGCGACTCCGACCGACTTCGGCAGCGATCTGTTCGTGGGTAAGCCCACCCTCGGCGGCCAGGCGCCGGAAGGCGGCCGCCTCGTCCATCGGGTTCAGATCCTCCCGTTGCAGGTTCTCGACCAGCGCCAGGAGGCCGAGGTCGCCGTCCTCGACCTCGCGGATCACGACCGGGACGACCTCGAGCCCCGCCTTCCGCGCCGCCCGCCAGCGGCGCTCCCCGGCCACGATCTGGAACCGGTCGCCCGCCGCGCGGACGACGATGGGCTCCAGCAGGCCGCGGGACGCGATCGAGCTCGTCAGCCCTTCGAGGTCTTCTTCGGGGAAGTCGGACCGCGGTTGCTCCGGGTTCGGTTCGAGCTGCTCGGCCAGAAGGTGGCGGAACTCTTCGCCGACCGACGGGGTCGGCAGCAGGGCGTCGAGCCCCCGGCCGAGACGACGTTTTCTCATCGGGAGATCACCTCGCGCGCCAGCTCCGAGTAGGCGACGGCCGCAGGGGAACGGGCATCGTAACTTCGCAGGGGCAAACCGAACGAGGGGGCTTCCGCGACCCGGACCGATCGCGGGATTTCGGCGCGTAGAACGCGGTTTCCGAGCCGCTGCCGCACCTCGGCCATCACCTGCCGGGTGAGGTTCGTCCGGCGGTCCACCATCGTGAACAACACCCGGATCAGGTCGAGCCCCGGGTTCCACGAGCCGCGGATGCGGTCCACCGTGTCGAGCAGGCGGGACAACCCTTGCATCGCCAGGAACTCGCACTGCATGGGCACCAGCACCTCGTCGGCGGCCACCAGCGCGTTCACCGTCAGGAGATCGAGCGAGGGTGGGCAGTCGAGCAGGACGACCCGGACCGTCGGGTCTCCGCGAGCGAACTCGGCGAGGCTCCGCCGCAGGCGCGACGCGCGCTGGTCCGCGTCGGGTTCCTCGGCGGCCAGATCCAGGTCCACTCCGGCCAGCGACGGATCCGAGGGGCAGGCGATGAGGCCCGGCGTGCTCGTCTCCAGCACCGCACCGCCGAGCGGCTCCTGGTCCACGATGACATCGTAGGCGCTGTAACCGTTCTCCGGAATCTGGAGATCCAGGTTCATCGTCAGGTTCGCCTGCGGATCCAGGTCCACCACGAGGCAGCGCCGACCGGCCGCCGCGAGCGCGGCGCCGAGATTCACCGCCGTCGTCGTCTTTCCCACTCCCCCCTTCTGGTTGGCCACCGCGAAGACGCGCATCGAGGACCGATCG
Source organism: uncultured Acidobacteriota bacterium (assembly GCA_964347715.1). GTDB lineage: Bacteria > Acidobacteriota > Vicinamibacteria > Marinacidobacterales > Marinacidobacteraceae > CAYGAO01. The sequence goes on along the minus strand of CAYGAO010000006.1, from coordinate 16,424 downwards.
GCTCCCGGCATCCCGCGGACTCCGGCCGGGACGGATGCCCGCGCCACCTCGTTCACCCGTTGCCGGCGTCGCCGTCCGATGTTTCCCGTGAAACATCGGGGAGAGGTTCCTCGGCGGGACGCCGCGGGCACCCGATCCAGACGATCCCGCGATCCGCAGGGCGTTGTTCCTCGTCGTAGAGCCCTGCCGGCAGATCGGCGCGACTCCGGGCCTCCCGACTGGTGGGCCAGATCACGGTAGCGCCGGCGGGCAGCGCTCCGGCGAGCCCCTTCCATTCCCCGGCCCGGAGGCGCACCGCGCGCAAGGTGACCGCGGGCACGCTCCGGAGCGTGGCCATGCCGTCATCGCTTCTCAGGTAGTCGTCGAGGCGCCGCCGAACCACCCGGACCCGAGACTCGAGCCCCAGGCGCCCGACCGCCAGTTCCAGAAAGGTCGCGGGCACCCGCCTCGGCTCGAGGAGGGTCCACTCCTGGTCGCAGAACGCCGTGGCGAGCGGCAGCGCCGGAGTCCCGCCGCCGCTCCCCACATCGAGGACCCGGGCGCATCCCGCGACGAACGGCCGCAGCTCGAGCGCCTCCCGGAAGTAGTGCCGGGCGAGCGACCCGGCGGAGCGAAACCCGGTGACCCCGGCGCCCCGCCACTCGACCAGAAGGCCGAACAGAAGACCCAGTTTCGCCGTGACATCCGACGAGAGCGGTGGATCGAGGTCCCCGAGTACCGCCCGGAGCGGCGCGGGAAACGGCCCGGCGGGAGCCGGTGGATATTCGCCGGTTCCCGGCCCGAGGATCAATTCCGTCCCTTGCGCGTTCTCTTTCCCTTCGCGAGCGCCTGGCGGGACGGTTTCCGGGACTCCTTCCGGGATCCCTTGCGCGACTCGGTCGGCGCTGTCGCCGCCGCCACCGCCGCCTCGCGCCGATCCATGATCCGGATCGTCACCGCCTGCTGTCCCATGGAGATCAGGTTGTTCGCGAACCAGTAGAGCACGAGGCCCGACGGCGCCCACGCGAGGATCAGCGTGAAGACGACCGGCATGAACATCATGATCTTCGCCTGGATCCCCTCGACCTGGGTCGTCGTCATCCGCTGCATGACGAGCTGGCTCGCCCCCATCAGGATCGGAAGGATGAAGTAGGGGTCCTCGCGCGAAAGGTCCTGGACCCAGAAGACGAAGGGCGCGTGGCGCAGTTCGACCGACACCGCGAGCAACCGGTAGAACGCGAAGAAGAACGGGATCATCAGCAGCATCGGAAGACAGCCACCGATCGGCGAGACGTTGTGCTCCCGGTAGAGCGCCACCATCTCCTGGTTCATCTCCTTCCGCTTCGGGTCCGTCGGCTTCAGCGAGCGGTACTTCTCCTGGACCCGCTTGATCTGGGGGCTGATCTTCTGCATTCGCCGGATCGAGACATAGCTGTAGTGCTTCAGGGGAGCGAGGAGCAGGCTGATCAGCACCGTGACCAGCACGATCGCCCAGCCGTAATTCCCGAGCCAGCCGTAGGCCCAGAGCAGCAGCGAGCGAATCGGCACCACCAGGAAGCGCAGCCAGGCGCCGAACTCGACGATGTCCACGCCCATTCCGGACAGCAGCTCCACCTGCTTCGGCCCCGCGAACAGCGTGAACTCGCTGGCGCCCGAAGAAACGAGCCGCGCCACGATCAGTTCGCGCGCGGCCTCGTCGCCCTCCGAAGGCCGGGTGAAGCTCTCGCGGGGGATCTCGAACGACTCGAGCCGTCCCTCGTGGCGTTGGCCGGGTCGGGCCACGAGCAGCCCGGCGAAGTAGTGGGAGGTGACCCCGACCGCCTGCGCCGAAAGACTCTCGACGCCGCCTCGGGAGACCGCGCCCACCGAGTACAGCCTGCTCTCGCCACCCGCCTCGATGACCCCCTGGTCCGCTCCGACATAGGTGCCGGCGACCACTTCGTCGCCGATCCCGGGACCGTAGAGGACCTCCTTCACCTGCTCGGCCCCGCCCCGCTGGGCCGAGACCGTCGCTTCGATGCGGTAGTCGCCGCCGGTTACCCGGACGGTCTTCGAGACCTCGAGGCCGTCCGCCGCCACCCGCCGGAACTCGATCTCCCGCGATTCCCCGTCGGCGAGGTCGAGCACGACCGGCCCGGTGCGGACCGAGCCGTCCACGACGACCTCGTGGAGCGCGTCCCGGAGCCGGTTCGGGGCCGGGTCCCCGGGCAGGACCACATCGAGCGGCCGAACCGACCGGACGAGCTCATCGCCCCGGGGAATCACCTCGTAGGGGTCGCCGAGCGAATCCGTGTGTTCGCGCAGCCGCAGACCCAGGAGGCGGGCGCCCCGGTTCGAGAATTCGGCCTCGTAGAGGCGGCTCGAGACGGTGACGAGCTGCTCGCGCTCGGCCTCGACCGGTTCGGTCGCGATTTCGCCGGCCGGCCGGGGGGCTGACCGGGCCGACGACGGAGCCGGAGGCGAGTCCGTTTCGCGTCCGACCGGACCCGCTGCTTCCCGCGCCTCGGTCGCGACCTCGGCAGGCGGCGGGGTCGAACCGAAGAAGCGGACGAACAGCAGGAAGACGACGAACGACAGCAGGAACGCCAGCAGGACCCGCCGCTCCATCGCTCAGCTCCTCCCTTCGGGGGCCATCCGGTCGGGAACCGGGTCGTACCCGGAACGACCGAACGGACGGCAGGAGAGCAGCCGCCGCACCGCGAGCCAGGTCCCGCGAGCCGGCCCGTGCGCCCGGATCGCTTCCTCCGCGTAACGCGAGCAGGACGGCTCGAACCGGCAGACCCCGGCGAAGAGCGGCGAGAGCGTCATCCGGTAGAGGTGGATGAGCCCGATCAGACCGGCGGCCGGAACTCCGGCGCCGCGCCGTCCCGGAGCGGCGGACCGCCCCCGGGCGCCGCTCTCCCCGACCCCTCGGCTCACTTGCGCCTCCGTTCCCGAGCGAGCGCGGAGCCCTCGGCGCGCGGCCTCGCCCGCCGGGCCCTCGCGAGCGCCGCGGCGTAGTCGCGCACCACCAGGGGCCACGGCGCCTCGCAGATGCCGCGGCGGGCCACGAGGACGAGATCCCCCGCCGGCCGCCTCCGGGAGCGACGATAGACCTCGCGCAGCCGGCGCTTCGCCCGCGACCGGCTCACCGCCCCGCCGATCCTGCGGCTCGCGACGACGCCGAGCCGGCCCGAACCCGGAGGTCCCGGCGCGAGGAACGCGACGAGCAACGAAGCGACCCCGCGCGCGCCACCACCGAGCACCGCGCGGAACTCCGGAGGCCGCCGGATCCGGTTCGCCCGGGCGAGCCGCTCGCCCGGGTATCGAGCCTCACCCATGGGACCCGCAGGGCTCGGGCAGGCGTCGTTCACCGGGAAGGGGGGCGCGAACGGGTCCCGGTTGGATTCGCCGGGAAACGCGGCTCGTTCCGCTGGCGGACCGGATGCGCTCGGGCTCAGGCCGCCAGCTTCCGGCGTCTCCGGTGACGCCGTCGAGCGAGCACCGCCCGCCCGCCCGGAGTGCTCATCCTGGCCCGGAAGCCGTGCTTCCGCTTCCGCCGTCGTCTGTGAGGCTGAAAAGTCCGCTTCATCGACTCCAGGTTCCTTTTCCGAGAGGGTCTTCGAGCGATCTCACCACGCCGCGAGGACCGGCGGAATCGGGCGGGCAACGTACCGCGTCGCCCGGTTTCGCGTCAAGTCCCGACTCGCCGCCGGTGCTTCCGGGTCCGCATCTCCTTGATTCCTTCCTCGTTTGCGCGCCCGTTACCGATCGGGACGAGACCCGGATCCAGCCCGCCGCGAGAGACCGGTTCGGGCCCGAACCGAACCGGTCTCCCCGAGGCCTCCGTCCAATGCGGATGTTCCGGGATTTCCGCGCGAACGGCGTCCCGGGCTTCCGGGCAGGCTTAGCCTGCCCCCCGGTCGGTCGCGCCGCGCCTTCCGGCGCCGTCCGCTCTTCTCCTTCCGCGCTCCCGCGAGTCGGGCGCTTGCCAGCACCTTCGACGCCTTGCCCCCTCTCCCCCCCACGAACGCTGCCGATGCGCCCCCCCGAACCGCCGCCGAACGATGGCGCCACGCGCTCGAACACCTCCGGGACCGGATTTCGGCGCGGGCCTACCGGACCTGGTTCGCCCCCGTGCGTTTCCTCGGCGAGGACGAGACCGGCATCCTGGTCGAGGTTCCGAACGAGACCTTCGCGAGCCGGCTCGAGGCCGACTTTCGGGAAGCCCTGCTCGAGGCGCTGCGGAGCGCCGGTTGTTCGCCCGCGGCGGTTCGCTGCCGGGTCCGCGAGAACACCGATGCGCACGAGTCGCCGGCCGGAGCGACGGTCGGCTCGGCCGACCCCGACGCCGAGAGCGACCCGCTCTCGCCTTCCTGCTCGTTCGACACCTTCGTCGTGGGGCCGAGCAACCGCTACGCCTACGCCGCCGCTCGCGCGGTGAGCGACCCGAAGATCGCGCACTCGCCCTACAGCCCGCTCCTCATCTATGGAGATGTCGGGCTCGGGAAGACCCACCTGCTCCAGTCCGTGGCGAAGCGCCTCCGGGAGCGGAATCCGGGGATCCGGCTCTTCTGCACCAAGGGCGAGGCGTTCACTCGCCGGGTCGTGAACGCGGTCCGGACGAACGACCTCTACGGCTTCCGGGACCGCTGCATGTCGCTGGACGCGCTCCTCGTGGACGATCTGCAATTCATCGCGGGACTCGACCGGTTCGGGCGCAGCACCGAGGAGTTCTTCCACACCCTGAACGCGCTCGCCGACCGGGGGCGACAGGTCGTCGTCACCGCGAACGCTCACCCCCAGGACATCCAGAATCTCGACAGCCGGGTCAAGAGCCGGCTCGAGAGCGGGCTCGCTACCGACATCGGCCGCCCGAGCTGGGAGACGCGCGTCGCGATCGTCGAGCGCAAGGCTTCGACGCTCCAGATCTCGCTGCCCGCCGGCGCCGCCGAGAAGATCGCTTCCCGCTACAAGAACAATGTCCGCGAACTCGAGGGGGCGCTGAACCGGATCATCGCCACCTCGCGGGCGAACGACTCCGGGATCTCCGCCGAGCTCGTCGAGCAGGCCCTCTCGGAGGTCGGCCCGCGCCGGGCGCGCCGGACTTCGGTGAACGAGGTGATGATCGCCGCGGCGGACGCCTTCGGGGTCCAGCTCCTCCGTCTCCAGGGGCCGCAGCGGAGCCAGGACCTGGTGCTCGCGCGGCATGTGGCGATGTACGTCTGCCGAGAGGTCACCGGGCTCACGCTGCAGGAGATCGGGCGCGCGTTTCGCCGCGACCATTCCTCCGTCGCCTACGGCGTGCGGCGGGTCAGGCACCAGTGCCGCCGCGACGCCGGGCTCGACCGGCTCGTCGAGAGCCTCATCGCGCGCCTCGGCTGACCCCCGGGCGACCACCGGCCCGCTTCGGCATCCCTCCGGTTCGCGGCCCGGGGAGCTCCGGTCCACCAGGCAGGCTGTGGAGAAAGTCCATCTTGCGCCGACGCGACGCGAAGCGCCGCCGGGGAGGGTCCTCCCTCCCCGCGAAAGAGGGCGGAGCGGATCGCGCCAGCGATTCGGTGGGGAAAGCGCCTCGCATCCGCCCGGAACGATGGGGTCCCCCATCTCTTCGAGGACGGAGTCCCATGCGGGGCACCCTGTCCACCGGCTGCTGGGGAAAACCCGTGGAAAACCGGTCGAATCCAGGCGGATTCGGCGGGGAGAACGCCGCCTCCCGGCGACCCCGCGCGGGGCCCGGGTCCGAAGCCCCCCGCCCACCCCCGCAATACCGCCCCCCAAGCACGGCGAACCCCCCGTTGTCGCGAACTCGAAATCCCTTCTCTTTCAACGAGTTACATCTCCTTTTGCCGCTTTCCCCAACGCAATCCTTCCCACTATAATTCCAGGTTGACCTTCGCTCACTGCAGTTCCCGCGAGAACCGCCAGCATCCGCTTTCCCGGGAGGGGCCATGAAATTCACGACGAACCGGGAGGCCCTCCTCGCCGAACTGAACATCTTCGGCGGGGTCGTCAAGAATCAGCCGTCCGACCCGTTGTCGGTGTTCTCGAACGTGTGCTTCCGCGCTTCGGGCGACGGGTGCGAGCTGACCGCGACCGGCGGCGAGATCGGCCTCCGGTCGCGGCTCGCCGGCGAGGTCGAGGGCGATGGGGTGCTGAGCGTTCCGGTGGGCCTCGTCACCAGCTGGCTGCAGCCGAGTCGGGCCGAGACCGTTTCGTTCGAGGACACCGAGCAGAACTGGGTCGAGGCCCACTGCGGCAGGCGCCGCATCCGGATTCCCGGGCGGGTCGCCGATCCGCCGTTCCTTCCGTCTCCGCCCGAGGAACCGCTGGCCACGATTCCCGCGGCGACGCTCGGCATTCTGCTCCGCACCGGGTCCTATGCGTTTCCGGCCACGGCGGACCAGACCGTCGCGACTGCGGGAGCCCAGATCGAGGTCGCCCGGGACGATCTGCGGATCGTGTCTTCGGATCACTCGCGGCTCGCCTATGCGAGCGCGAAGGCCGGCAGGGGAGAGGGCGCCTCGAAGGAGCGGGCCGTCTTCGGCATCGCGAGCAAGGCGATCGCCCAGCTGCAGCTGCTCGTCGGCGCCGGGGACGCTCCGGTGCGCTTCTTCGACGGGGAGAGTGCCGGCGAGGACGAGAGCCCCGCCGTCCCGGGCAGCCTCCATGTCGGGAACCACATCTTCTTCGAGTTCGGCCCGAGGCTCCTCGTCTGCGCGAAGCTCGCGGACCGTCTGCCCGAGTACGAGCATGTGGTTCCGCGCGACTGCCCGATCCGGATCGTGATGGTTCGGGAAGAGCTGCTCCGGGCGGTCCAGCAGGCGCTTCCGGTCACGACCGGAGAGTTTCATCGTGGGAAGGTCGAGATCGGCGACGGCTCGATGGGCATCGAGGTGAGCTCGGTGCGTGGCGAGGAAGGCGGGAAGGTCGAGGTGGCGGAGATCTCCGGGCCGCCGCTGACGCTCCAGGCGAACCTGGTGCATCTGCGCGACTTCGCCAAGGCGTTCGAGTGCGAGACGGTGTCGCTCGAGTTCAACACGGAGGACACCGCGTTCCTCCTCCGTCCGATCGCCGAAGGCGACGGCGTCGAGCACTTCTGCGTCGGGATGCCGCTCGTTTGACCGCTCCGACCGACGCGACCGGGGTGGGCGGGATCCCCACGCCGGCGACGCCCGAGCCGGGAGCGCGGAACCGGGCGGCGCCGGGACCGGAGGCTCGGGCGCGGGGCGGATCGGGACCGGAGGCTCCCGGACGGGAAGCGCCCCCTCCCGAGACGCCCGGTTCGGGCGCGCCCCCGAAGGCGGATGGCTATTCCGGGGACGCCATCCGGATCCTCGAAGGGCTCGAGGCGGTCCGGAAGCGCCCGGCGATGTACATCGGCTCGACCGGCGGGTCGGGCCTCCACCACCTGTTCCGCGAGGTCGTGGACAACTCGATCGACGAGGCGATGGCCGGGCACTGCCGCCGGATCGGGGTGACGATCCATCGGGACGGCAGCCTCTCGGTCCGGGACGACGGCCGCGGGATCCCGGTGGATCCCGAACCGAGCACCGGACTCCCCGCGGTCGAGGTCGTCATGACCCGGCTCCACGCCGGCGGCAAGTTCGACGCCGACACCTACCGGTACTCCGCCGGCCTCCACGGAGTCGGGGTCTCGGTGGTGAACGCGCTCGCCACCTGGCTCCGGGTGGAGGTGCGCCGCGGCGGGGCGATCTACCGGCAGGCGTTCCACCGGGGGGAGCGGACCGGGCCGCTCGAGAGGGTCGGGCCCGCCGATCCCCGCGAGAGCGGGACCCTGGTCCACTTCCTGCCCGACCCGAAGATCTTCGAGGAGACCACCGAGTTCGACTTCCAGCAGATCGCGCAACGGCTCCGGGAGCTCGCGTTCCTGGTCCGCGGGGTCCGGATCGAGCTCGCGGACGAGCGCGACGGAGAGGCGAGCGTCTTCCACTACGAGGGTGGAATCTCCGAGTTCGTCGCCCACCTGAACCGCAAGGAGACGCCGATCCACTCCCGGATCATCCACTTCGCCGCGGAGACCGGAGACTTCCCGAACGGTGCGGGTGCCGGCGCGAACGGGGCGCACGCCTGCGAGGTGGCGCTCCAGTGGAACCGGGGCTACCAGGAAGCGGTCCTCTCGTTCGTGAACAACGTGGCCACGCCGGAGGGCGGGACGCACCTCAGCGGGATGCGCGCGGCGCTGACGCGGGCGATCAACGCCTACGCCCCGAAGGCCCGCGCCGGCAAGGTGCTGAAGGGGAATGTCGGGGGCGAGGACACCCGCGTCGGGCTGACCGCGGTGATCAGCGTCCGGGTCCCCGAGCCGCAGTTCGAGGGGCAGACGAAGACGAAGCTCGGCAACAGCAGCGTCCAGGGCTTCGTGGACTCGCTCGTCTACGAACGGCTCGACCGCTACTTCGAGGAGAACCCGAAGGTTGCGAACGAGATCGTGACCAAGGTGGTGGACTCGTTCCAGGCGCGGGAAGCGGCGCGGAAGGCCCGCGACATGGCGCGGCGCAAGGGGGCGCTCTCCTCGGCTTCGCTGCCCGGGAAGCTCGCGGACTGCCAGGAGCGCGATCCGGCGCGCAGCGAGATCTTCATCGTCGAGGGCGAATCCGCCGGCGGGTCGGCGAAGCAGGGGCGCGATCGGGGTTTCCAGGCGATCCTCCCGCTCCGGGGGAAGATCCTGAATGTCGAGAAGACGCGCCTCGACCGGATGCTCGAGAACGAGGAGATCAAGGTGCTGATCTCGGCGCTCGGCGCGGGGATCGATGCGGAGCTCGACCTGTCGGCGCTCCGCTACCACTCGGTCATCATCATGACGGACGCCGATGTGGACGGCTCCCACATCCGCACGCTGCTCCTGACCTTCTTCTTCCGGAAGATGAAGGGGCTCGTGGACGAGGGGCATCTCTTCATCGCCGAGCCGCCGCTCTACCGGGTCGAACACCCGAAACGGCAGCGACTTCCCGACCGGTACTGCCTCGACGACCGGGAGCTGAACGCCTACCTCCTCGAGCGGGCGGTGGACGGCCGGGTCGTTTCGGCGAACGGCTCCGACTTCTCCGGAGACGCGCTGCTCGATAGCGTCCGGCGCCTCGTCGAGGTGCGCGAGGGACTCGACACGCTGAAGCGGCGCGGGTATCCGAGCGCGCTGGTCCTCGGGGTGCTCGGCGATCCCGGAGGCAGCGAGATCACCGCCTCCCGCGCCGGGATGGAAGCCCTCGCCCGGCGGGCCACCGAGTCCGGGGCTCCGGCGCGGGTGTTCCCCGATCCGGACGCGCCGGGGCGGTTCGGCATCGAACCGGATCCGGCCGGCGAGAAACCGGACTCCTCCCCGCAGCGGCTCGAGGCCATGGCGGAGAACCCGGCGTTCACTCGCCGGCTCGGGGTTCCCTTCTTCGAGCGCGCCGACTACCGGCGGCTGGAGAAGGCGTACGAGGCGATCCGGGCGCTCTGGGAGCAGCCGCTCCGGGTGTACCAGGGCGGGTCCGGGAAGGAGGCGGAGCTCGAGCGCCAGTTCGATTCGGCGGGCCAACTCGTCGAGTACCTGCTCGAGAGCGCGCGGAGCGACCTGAAGATCCAGCGCTACAAGGGTCTCGGCGAGATGGATGCGGAAGAGCTGTGGGACACCACGATGAATCCGGAAGTGCGCAGCCTGAAGCGGGTCCGGGTCGAGGACGACCTGAACGCGCAGGAGCTCTTCGGCACCCTGATGGGGGACCAGGTCGAGCCCCGGCGGGCGTTCATCGAGAAGAACGCCCTGAGAGTGATGAACCTGGATGTCTGAGCCCCGGAACCCGGATCCACGGGACGAGCCGCCGGCCGAACCGGGACTCCGGGTGCGCCCGGAGCGCCTCGAGAACATCGAGGACGAGATGACGCAGTCCTACATGGACTACGCCATGTCCGTGATCATCGGGCGCGCCCTCCCCGATGTGCGCGACGGCCTGAAGCCGGTCCAGCGCCGGGTGCTCTACGCGATGCTGCGGGAGCGGCTCCTTTCCTCGCGCCCCTACTCGAAGTGCGCCGGGATCGTCGGCGAGGTCCTGAAGAAGTACCACCCGCACGGCGACGCCTCGGTGTACGACACGCTGGTGCGGCTCGCGCAGGACTTCAACCTGCGCCATCCCCTGATCGACGGCAAGGGGAACTTCGGCTCGGTGGACGGCGATCCTCCCGCCGCCTACCGCTACACCGAGGCGCGGCTCACCCCGTTCGCGGAAGCGATGATGGAGGACATCGACCGGAACACGGTCGACTTCTCGCCGAACTTCGACAACCAGCATGTCGAACCCCGGGTGCTCCCGACCGTCGTCCCGAGCCTGCTCGTGAACGGGTCCGACGGGATCGCGGTGGGGATGGCCACCAAGATCCCGCCGCACAACCTCGGCGAGGTGGCGCGAGCGCTGCTCCACCTGATCGAGCACTCCGACTCGAGCGACGCGGAGCTCACCGCGGAACTCCTCCAGATCGTTCCGGGGCCGGATTTCCCCACCGGCGGGCGGATCCACGGCCGCAAGGGCATCGAGAGCGCCTACCGGGAAGGGCGCGGCGTGATCCAGGTTCGCGCGGTCGCGGACTTCGAGACCACGCGGGAGGGCCGGGACCGGATCGTGGTTTCCGAGATCCCCTATCAGGTGAACAAGGCCCGGCTGATCGAGAAGATCGCGGAACTGGTGCGCGACAAGCGGCTCACCGGCATCTCGGACCTCCGCGACGAATCGGACCGGCGGGGGATGCGCATCGTCATCGAGCTGAAGCGCGGGGAAGAACCCCGGGTGGTCCTGAACAACCTGTACCGGCACACGGCGCTGCAGTCGTCGTTCGGGATGAACCTGCTCGCGATCTCGCGGAACCGGCCGCGCACCTTCTCGCTCGTCGGGATGCTGCGGGAGTTCTTGCAGTTCCGGCGGCAGGTGATCCGCCGGCGGACGCGGTTCGACCTCGACCGGGCGGAATCGCGGCTCCACATCCTCGAAGGGCTCGCCGGGGCGGTGGATCGCCTCGACGAGGTGATCGAGTGGATCCGGACCTCGAAGGACACGGAGACCGCGCGGGCTCGCCTGATGGAGCGGCTCCGGCCCCGTCGCCTCGCGATCGATCGGGAGCTGCTCCGGCGTTCCGGAAACGGCCGGGCCCCCGCCGAGGATTCGGAAGGGGACCGGCTCTCCGAGCGGCAGGCGCGGGCGATCCTCGAACTCCGGCTCCAGCGGCTGACCCGGATGGAGCGCGAGCGGATCGAGGCCGAGATGTCGGAGCTCGGCACGGAGATCGAGCGGCTCCGCCAGTTGCTCGCGAGCCCGAAGGCGATCGACCGGGTCGTCCGCGACGAGGCCGCCGCCGCCGCGAAGAAGCACGCCGACGAGCGGCGCACCGAGATCGTCGAGGCGGCCTCCGACCTCGGCATCGAGGCGCTGATCCCGATCGAGGACGCCGTGATCTCGGTCACCCAGGCCGGGTACATCAAGCGGACGCCGCTCAGCGACTACCGCGCCCAGGCGCGCGGCGGGACCGGCCACGCCGGCGCCGGGATTCGCGGCGGCGATGCGATCCACGACCTCCTGATCGGGAACACGCACAGCCGGATCCTCTTCCTCACCGACGAAGGCGTGGCGTATCGGCTGAAGGGCTACGAGATCCCCGAAGGCGGGAAAGCGGGCCGGGGCCGCGCGATCGTGAACCTGCTCCGCCTCTCCGCCGAGCGGCAGGTCGTCGCGGTCGTCCCGCTGCCCGACGACGACGGGGCGCTCGATTCGCTCGATCTCCTGACCGCGACCAGGCGCGGCCTCGTGAAGCGCACCGCGTTCTCGCGGTACCGGCGCCTGCACTCGGGAGGCCTCCGGGCGGTAGCGATCCGGGAGGGCGATTCGCTCCTCGCCGCCACGCTGGCGAGCCCGACGAGCGAGGTCGTGCTGGCGACCCGCAACGGCCAGGCGATTCGCTTCCGCACCGACGATGTGCGCCGGATGGGGCGCGTCTCCGCCGGAGTGAAGGGGATCTCGCTGCGAGCGGGCGACGAAGTCGTGGGTCTCGTGGTCGCCGAGCCGGGTGGCGAAGGTTCGCTGCTCACGGTGACCCGGCGCGGCTACGGCAAGATGAGCCCGCTCGGCCTCTACCGCCTCCAGAAACGCGGCGGCCAGGGGGTCCGGAACATCGGCTCCTCGGAGCGGAACGGAACCACCGTCGGCGCCGTCCGGGTGCGCCCCGGCGAACAGGTGCTCGCGATCACCCGAGGCGGAAAGGCGGTGCGGATCCAGGTCGAGGACTTCCGCAACCTGGGCCGCACGACCCAGGGGGTCCGGGCGATCAAGGTCCGGGAAGGCGACGAGGTCGTCGCGGTGACCCGGATTCCGCCGCCTCCCCGGTGCGAGGAGGCCGAGCAGATCCCGGAAGAAACCGCCGGGAGCACCGGAGTAGCGGGTTGATCCGGAGACTCCCGTCGGCCGCTCCGGTCCTGGCCGTCGCCGCTCTGACCGCCTGCGGGACGCCGCCCGAAGAGGCGCTCGTCGGGCAGTTCTTCCGGGCGCTCGGCCAGGGCGACCGGGCGAGCGCCGCCGGGGTCTCCATGGTCTCCTTTCCGGGCGGGCCGGTGGCGTCGTGGGAGTTCGTCGAGGTGGGACCGGAGGTCCGCGGGCCCTACCGGGTTCCCGAGCTCCGCGAGGAAGAGCGCACCCGGACGGCGGAGCGGGACGCGCAGTTCCAGACGCTCGACGCCTACCGACGCGCGAACCGGGACGACCTCGAGGAGATCGCGGCGCGCCGAGACCGGAATCCGGACGCCGCGCTCGGCGCGCGACTCGCGGGGATCTGGTCCGTGTGGGAGGAACACCTCGCCACGCGGCGGGGGATCGTCTCTTCGCTCAGCGAGCTGCAGATGGCGCTCGAGGAAGAACGGCGCCGGACCGCGCGCAGCCTGCTCCGGGAAGCGCCGGTGGACTACCTGAGCGGCGAGGTCGTGGACCGCGAACTCCTCGTCCGGACGGTCGAGGACGGCGAGTCGCGCGACTACCGGTTCAGCATCATCCGCTACGACCTGGTGAACCAGCACGACCGCGAAGTTCCGTCGCGCTGGATCATCGCCGCCATCGAGCCGCTCCGGACGAGCGGGTGAAGAGCGCGGCGGACCGCGCCGCGCTGCTCGCGGTGCTCCGCCGGGAGTCGGTCCGGTTCGGGACCTTCGAGCTCGCGAGCGGCAGGGTGTCGAACGTCTATGTGGACGCCCGGCTGAGCGTTCTCCGCTCCGACGCCGTCCCGCTCGTCGGCCGCGTGCTCTTCGAGGCGCTGCGGGACGCTTTCCCGGCGGCGGCGGCGGTCGGCGGAATGGCTGCCGGGGCGATTCCGCTGGTCACCGCAGTGGTCTTCGAGGCCGGCGCCCGGGGGGTGAGCCTCTCCGGATTCTTCGTCCGCAAGGCGGCGAAGGAGCACGGGCGCGGCCGCCGGGTCGAGGGCGTCGAGCATCCGAGCGGCGCTGCGGTCGTCCTCGAGGACACCGCGACCACCGGGGCGTCCGCGCTCGCTGCGGCCCTGGCTGCCCGGGAGGCCGGTTTCGAGGTGTCCGGGGCCATCGCGCTGATCGACCGGGAGATGGGCGCCGCGGCCCTCCTCGCCGAGTCGGGGGTGCGCCTCGAGTCGGTGTTCCGCCTGGCCGAGCTGACCGGCGTCCGCGCGAGCTGAGCGGTGTACCGCCTGGCCGAAACGACTGGCGGCTGGGCGGGCCGAGCGGTGTACCGCCTGGCCGAAACGACTGGCGTCTGGGCGGGCTGATCGGTGTACCGCCTGGCCGAGCTGACCGGCGTCTGGG
>CAYGAO010000006.1:0-2559 GCA_964347715.1 uncultured Acidobacteriota bacterium | reverse complement strand
TCGGTGTACCGCCTGGCCGAGCTGACCGGCGTCTGGGCGGGCTGATCGGTGTACCTCCTGGCCGAGCTGACCGGCGTCTGGGCGGGCTGATCGGTGTACCGCTTGGCCGAGCTGACCGGCGTCTGGGCGGGCTGATCGGTGTACCGCCTGGCCGAGCTGACCGGCGTCTGGGCGGGCTGATCGGTGTACCGCCTGGCCGAAACGACTGGCGTCTGGGCGGGCTGATCGGTGTACCGCCTGGCCGAGCTGACTGGCGTCTGGGCGGGCTGGTCGGTGTATCGCCCGGACGATCTGACGGGTGGCTGCGGGGGGCTGATCGGTGCACCGCCCGGTCGCACTGACGGGCGACTGGGCGGGTCGAGCGGTGTGCCGCCCGGTCGAGCTGACCGGGCGAGCTGGCCGGGCGAGGCCCGGCGCGGGCATTCGGGGCGCCCGGATCAGCGGTGCTCGATGACCGAGTCGACCACCCCGTAGGCCTTCGCGTCCCCGGCGGTCAGGTAGTGGTCGCGCTCGATGTCGCGGGCGATCTCCTCCTCCGGACGGCCGGTGTGCTTCGAGAGGATCGCGATCAGCCGGGAACGGACCCGCACGATCTCGTTGGCGCGGATCTGGATGTCGGTGGCCTGTCCCTCGACGCCCCCGAGCGGCTGGTGGATCATGATCGTCGCGTTCGGCAGCGCGAAACGCTTTCCCGGCGCGCCGGACGCGAGCAGGATGGCGGCCATGCTCGAGGCCTGCCCGAGGCAGTAGGTGGTGACATCGGAGCGGATGAACTGGAGCGTGTCGTAGATCGCGAGCCCGGCGCTCACCGAGCCGCCCGGGCTGTTGATGTAGAGCGAGACCTCCTTCTCCGGGTCCTCGGATTCGAGAAAGAGGAGCTGCGCCACCACCGTGTTCGCCAGCGCGTCATCGATCTGCTGGCCGATGAAGACGATGTTGTCCTTGAGGAGCCGCGAGTAGATGTCGTAACTGCGCTCCCCGCGTCCGGTCTGCTCGATCACATGGGGCACCAGGAACTGGTTGCGGATGGCGGATGTCATGACGGTTCGTTCCCTGCGCTCCGCGCGATCGCGGCGCGTTCCCGGAGCAGGGCGATAGTCGCCTTCCGCCGCACCAGGTTGCGGATTCCGGAAAGCGCCCCGTCCTTTTCCAGCGCCGCCCGGAGCGCCGCGGGAGACTTCCCGCGGGCCTCCGCCTCCTTCCGGATCCGATCCTCGACGGCTTCTTCCGAGGCCTCGATCCCCTCCTGTTCGGCGAGCTCGTCGAGGAGTATCGCGTTCGCGATGGTACTTTCGCAGCGGGCCCGGAGCGCTGGCAGATCTCGTTCGATCCGGGCCCGCGCCCGCTCCGGGTCGGCGCCACTCCGGATCATCTCGGCAAGGAAAGTGCGCACCCGGTAGTCGAGTTCACGCTCGACGAGCGGCGCGGGCGCCTCGATCGGGTTTCTCTCGCGGAGTGCGACCAGGAGCTGGTCTTCGAGCGCCTGGCGATCGTCTGCCCGGGCCCGCGTTCGCAGGCGGTCCCGGATGTCCCCCCGGAGCGCGAGCAGCGACGCGGCCCCGAGCCTCCTCGCGAACTCGTCGTCGAGCGGGGGCAGGACCCGGGCGGTGGCCTCGCGGATCGTGAACGAGGCCCGGATCGCCCGTCCGGCCCGCTCGGGATCGGGGGACTCATTCCCGAAGCGCGCGGTCGCGACCACGGTGTCTCCCAGCGACGCGCCCTGGAGCGCTTCGTGGAGCGCCTCGTGGTAGGCGCCCGTTCCGACCTGGAGCGCGAGCCCCCTCGTTAGCCGGGGGCTCGCGTCCGGGTGTGCGGTCTCGGTCTCCTGGAGATCCCCGACCACGATGTCGTCGTCCCGGATCTCCCGTCCTCCGATCGGTTGCAGCGGCGCTTGGTCGCGTCGAAGCTCCTCGAGTGTCTCCCCGATGTCGGATTCGGTGACCGAAGTCTCCCGGGGCGTGGCTTCGATCCCCTCGAATTCGACCGGCCCGATCTGCGGCAGGACGCTCATGGTCAGCCGGCCGGTGAGCGCCCGGCCACGCACGCCGTTCTGGATCGTGACTTCGGGGGTTCCCAGCGGCTTCAGGTCGAGCTGGGCGAGGCTCTCCTTCATGGCGCGCTCGATAAGGTCGGTGGCCGCCCGCTCGGTGGCGTCCTCCCCGTAGAGGCTCTCGATGCGCTCCCGGGGCACCCGCCCCTTGCGAAACCCGCGAACGCGGGCCCGCTTCCGTATCTCCCGGAGGTGGTCCTGCACCGCCTCCTCGAAGACCCGGGCCGGAACGGTCAGCATCACGGCGCGGCGCGTCTGGCTCTCCTTCTCGAGGTGGAACCGGAGTCCCGGAATTCCGGGGGCGCCGAGGGCATCCCGATACGGACCCGCGCCCGCTCGTGGGGGTCGTTCCATCATGCCCGGCGCCGACCCGTCCTCCCTCTGGATCCTTCGGAGTGTTGCGGAAGGGCTAGCAGGCCGTGGACAAAGTCCCTCGCGCGCCGACGCGGCGCGGAGCGCCGCCGGGGAGGGGTGCGGGGGGGGTCCGCCCGCCCCGCGCAAGACGGCGG
>CAYGAO010000005.1:0-28932 GCA_964347715.1 uncultured Acidobacteriota bacterium | reverse complement strand
GCGGCGCTTCGCGCCGCGTCGGCGCGCGAGGGACTTTCTCCACAGCCTGCTGAGCGGGGCGGGGGCGGTGCGGTAGATTCGCGGCGCCATGCCGAGCGTACGGATCCAGCAGACGATTCGGGCCGCCCCGGAACGGGTCTTCCGGATCTCGACAGATCTCGAGAACCTGGCGAGGAACATCTCCGGGATCGATCGGGTCGAGGTGCTCACCGAAGGCCCGCCCGGAGAGGGAACCCGCTGGCGCGAGACCCGGACGATGCTCGGGAAACAGGCCACCGAGGAGATGTGGTGCACCGGGTTCGAGCCGCCGCGCCGCTTCGTCGTCGAGGCCGAGTCGCGCGGGATGCACTACCGCTCGGAGTTCCTCTTCGAACCCGACGGGCCCGGGACCCGGGTCACGGTGGTCTTCGCCGGGCGTCCGCTGAGCCGGCTGGCGAAGCTGCTCGCGCCGCTCGCCGCAGTGATGAGCGGCGGAGTGCGGAAGGCGCTCGAGCGGGATCTCGAGGATGTGAAGCGCCTCGCCGAGGCGGATCGGCCCCGGTCCGGGCGCGCAGCCCGGTAACGCAGCCCGCCGGTTCTCCTTCGCGGAAGCCTCCCGGTCAGGGACTCCCCCTGGTCAGGGAGCGCATCCCGACAGGCAGGAGTCGAGTTCCCCGTTGCACGCGAGGACCTCCATCCGGTAGAGGTCGAGACAGCCGTCTCGGCAGTCGTGGTGGAAGTCGGAGTCCGGGCCCGGACATCCATCTATGCAACCCCGATAGCCGCTCTCCGCGTGTTCCACGCATGCGCCCCAGTCCGCCCAGCAGGTGTCGGCGCAGTTGTCGTCGTCCTGGGCCGTGGAAGCCATCGCGCGAAGCGAGACGGGCAGTCCCGTCACCGGCCCCGTGAAGATCGGCGAGATCAGGAACGGCGGCCGCAGGCCGGAAGCCCGGGGGAGGGGTTCCGACCCGTTGGTCGGATCCGATTCGGGCAGTGCTCCCGGCGAATCGGGGCTGCCTGTCCCGGGGTCGGTCGCGGCGGCTTCGGGGGAGGCTGCCGGAAGCGCCGGCGTGGTCGCGTCGCCGTCCCCGCAACCTGCGCCCGCGGCTCCGATCAGCGCCCCGGCGACGCCGTGGACCAGGAACCGAAGGCATGGTTTGCTCATCAACTGCAGATATCTCCTGGATGACTCAATGTGCTCTCCCGGCCGTCTAGCGCACGCCGGTCCGCTTGTCAAGGGCGGGGCAGGGTTCAGGAGGCCGGGGCCTCGATCCGCGCCGACCACTGCTGGCGGATGTCGGGGGCGAGGCTGTGGAGCACACTGCAGTACTTCTCGAACGAGAGCTCGACCGAGCGTTCGAGGCGGTCCAGGACCACGGCGCCGCCGGAGGCGACGAACTCGAGCCGGATGCGGGTGAAGCGGCGCGGGTGATCCTCGCTCCGCTCGCCCGAAACCCGCGCCTTGAGCCGCGCCGGTGCGGCGCGCATCCGTTTCAGGATCAGGACCACATCGATCGCCATGCAGCCCGCGAGCGCAGCGAGGAGCGCCTCCATGGGCGATGCGGCGGATTCGGCATCGGACGAGAGAGCGAGCTTCGCGCCCGAGGGCGTCTCGACCGTGTAGCCGTTCGCCCCGTTCCATTCGAGTTCGATCTGCATGAGTCCGGTCCTTCTCAGGTCTCTCGCCGGAGGACGAGGGTTGCGTTCGTTCCGCCGAAGCCGAAGGAATTCGAGAGCGCCCACCGGGCGTCGGTCCGGGTGGGGGCGAGCACCGGCGGGTAGTCCTCGAGTTCGGGGTCGAGCGGTTCGGCGTTCACCGAGGGGGCGAGCCAGCCTTCCCGGAGCATGAGCAGCGTGAACCCCGCCTCGAGCGCCCCGGCCGCCGAGACCGTGTGTCCGGTGTACCCCTTCGTCGAACCGTAGGGAACGAGGCGCTCGCCGAAGATCCGGCGGATCGCGCGGACCTCGGAGACATCCCCGAGCGGGGTCGAGGTCCCGTGGGTGTTGATGTAGCCGACCTCCCCGGACGGGAGCCCGGCGTGGGCGAGCGCCCGGCGGATCGCCAGCTCCGCGCCCTCGCTCGCCGGCGCGACCATCTCGCCCGAGCCGTCGGAGGACATGCCGGACCCCCGGATCGAACCGAGGATCTCCGCGCCTCGCCGCTCCGCCGATTCCCGGGCCTCGATCACGAGGAGGCCGGCGCCCTCGCCGAACACGAAGCCGGCGCGGTCGGCGGCGTAGGGGCGCGACGCGCGCTCGGGGTGGTCGTTGTCCACCCGGGTATAGGCGCGCATCGAATCGAAGCCGAGGTGGAAGTGGACATCCTCGGCCTCGACGCCGCCGGCGAGCGCGTGATCGCAGACCCCCTCCCGGATCCAGGAGGCGGCGATCAGCAGGTTGTAGGCGCCGCCGGCGCAGGCGGCGGTCACGGTCAGCGAGGGCCCGCGCGTCCGCAGCACCGTCGCGAGGTTCGCCGAGGCGGTCGAGGCCATGATCCGCGGGATCGTCGTCGGCAGCACCTTCACCCGGCCGCCCCGCGCCGTCCGCCGGGCGACCTCGCGGTGGGTCCCGATCTCGCCCGTTCCGGCGCCGACCAGCACGGCGAGGTCGCGGGTCGGCGCCCCCGACTGCTCGAGCGCGAGGCGCGCGGCGGCCACCGCGAGCAGCGACATCCGGCCCATGAAGCGGGTCTCGGAGCGCCCGAGCCCGAGCGTTTCGGGATCGAGCGCGTCCGGATAGGCGCCGATGAGCCGGCAGCCGGTTTGCAGCTCCACCCCGGGTTCGTACACCGAGAAGGGGACCTGCCTTCCCCGCCCGAGGGCTTCCCGGTGCGGTTCGATCCCGGTTCCCACCTGGCTCAGGAGGCCCATCCCGGTTACCACCGGATCGCGGGGAGAGGGGCGTGGATCGAACAAGCGGGACGGCGTTTCCGGGAAAGCGACGGTTTCGGGGCGTGACCGGGGGAGCGGTCGGACGCCTTTCCGACGAGGCGCGTTGCCGATGCCGGATTCGACCGGAACCCGACGAGGAGCGCCGCGCGAACCCCGAGCCACCCCGCTCACCGACCGCTAAGATACTCCGGGGTTCGTGCTTCTCCAAGCGATTCGCGCTCGGCGCCTCGCCGGGATCGCCGGTGGCGGCCGGCGGTTCCCGGAGCTCTTCGCGCCGCTCCTGGCCGCGTGCCTGTCGGCCGCTCCGCTCTTCGGGGCGCAGGAACGGCTCGACGGGGAACGCTACCGCGAACTCCTCGCCGAGACCCGGGGCGGGCTCTTCATCACTTCGGGACGCGCGCTCGGGGCTCTCCCCGGGGATTCGGTGGAGCGGGTCGTCCGGGAGTTCATCGCTGCGGAGCCGGAGCCGGTCTGGCTCCAGGCGGCGGCGCTCCTCCACACCGAGGCCGCCTTCCGCGCGGCCCGCGAGGCCGACCGGCACCTCGGGTTCGCCCGCGACCTGCTGTTCGCGCTGCCCGACCCCGGCGAGCGGGCTTCGTGGCTCCGGCGCTGGTGGCTCGCCATCGGCTATTCCTACCAGGTCGCCCTGAACTCGGTAGCCGGAGTCGCCGCCTTCGAAGAAGCCCTCGTGGACTTTCCGGGCGACCGGGAGATCCGCGAGGCGCTCGCCCGGATGCTCCAGATGGTCGGGCGCCAGCGGGAGGAGACGCCCTACCTGCGCCGCGCGCGCGAGCTGTTCGCCGGCCTCGTCGAGGAGTCGCCCGGGGACCCCGACCTCCGCGTCCGGCTCGCGGTGGTCCTCGTGGATCTCGGCCGGCCCGAGGAGGCGGCGCTCCAGCTCGAACGGACGGCGGGGATGCGCCTGCCGGCGCTGACGCGGCTCGTCGCCTCGCTCGCCCTCGGCGAGATCGAGCTCGGGCGCGGGAAATTCGCCGAGGCGGAGGCGGCGTTCGCCGAGGCGGCGCGCCGCGCGCGGAGATCGCCGGCGGTGGTCTCCGGGCTCGTCGCGGCGCGGCTCGGCCGGGGCGACCGGGCCGGCGCCCGGGAGGCGGCGGCGACGCTCCTCCGCCGGCCGGCGACCTCGTGGGAGCCCGAGTGGCGCTACTGGCTCGGCCCCGCGCTCGAGTTCGAGGCGATGTTCCAGGCGATGAAGGACGGAGTCCGGGAGACCGGATCCCGATGAGATTCGGCGCCCTCCTGCTCGTTCTCCCGGCGGGACTCCTCCTCCCGGAGGCCGCGTCCGCCCAGGCGCCCGACGAGGTCCGGCTCGAAGTCTTCGTCCACGACGAGGGAGAGCCGGTTCGGATCCCGGCGCCGGATGTCCTCACGCTGCTCGTGGACGAGACGCCGACCCGGTTCGTCTGGGATCCGGACGAAGCGGTCTCGCTGCTCGCGGTGATGGACCTGAGCTCGAGCGTCACCGGCCCGCGGCTCGCCGCGGCGTCCTCGGGAATCGCCACGCTCTTCTCGGCGCTCGGCGAGGAGGATCGCTGCGCGCTCCTGTCCTTCACCCGTCAGGTCACGCTCCACGCCGGCTGGGACGGAACCTGCGCCGAGGCCGCCGAAGCCACGGCCTCGCTGAAGGGCGGGGGGCCCTCGGCCCTGAACAACGCGCTCACCCTCGCGCTCGGCCTGCTCGCGGACGCCCCCGGGCGGCCGGTGCTGGTCGTCTTCACCGACGGCGTGGACGGCGCGAGCTGGACCCGCGACACCTGGCCGCTCGTGGCGGCGGCCGGGTCGTCGCCGCTGGTCTTCGGCGTCACCGCGCCGGCGGCGCGCGGCGCCGGATCGGTCGGCGGGGTGTACGGAACCGTGAGCGAGGAGGACCTGGCGAACCAGATCGTCTTCGAGGGGCGTCTACTCCAGGACACCGGCCGGGACCTCCGGGGGCTCCGCAACACGGATCCCTTCTGGGCGCTCGGCGAGCTCGCGCGGCGGAGCGGCGGCGACCTGCGGCGCACCGGTGGCGAGCCCGAGGAGATCCGGGAAGCGCTCGCCGGACTCCTCGACGCCACCCGGCGGCGCTACTCGCTCCGGTTCTCGCCACCCGGCGGCCTCGCGCCGGGCTGGCACCCGGTCGAGGTCCGGAGTCCGGCGGGGGAGGTGCGCCACCGGGCCGGGTTCACGCTCCCGGAATAGGCGCCGGTCCGGTGGTCTCGGGCGGCGCGCCTTCGCTCCGGGGGCGGGGAGCGCTCACGAACCCGGAGGGCCGGTTCGAGAAGCTCCGGCAGGAGGCGTTCGACGACGGCTGGGACTCGCGGGATCCCCCGCCGGAACGGATCCCGACCGAGGTCATCACCGACCGCGCGAAGACCATCCTCTCGCGGAACGACTCGCCCGATGTCCCGTTCGACCGGTCCGTCAACCCCTACCGGGGGTGCGAACACGGCTGCATCTACTGCTTCGCGCGGCCGAGCCACGCCTTCTGGGGCTACTCGCCGGGTCTCGACTTCGAGACGAAGATCATCGCGAAACCCGGAGCCGCAAGCCTCCTGCGGGGGGAACTCGGGAAACGCGGTTACCGGCCCGGGGCGCTCGCGCTCGGCTCGAACACGGACCCCTACCAGCCCGTCGAGCGCGAGCTGCGGATCACCCGCGGCGTGCTCGAGGTGCTCGAGGAAGCCCGCCACCCGGTCGGCATCGTCACGAAGTCCAGCCTGGTCCTCCGGGATCTCGACCTGATCGCCCCGATGGCCGAGCGCGGCCTCGCGACCGTGATGATCTCGCTGACCACGCTCGATCGCCACCTCGCCCGGGTCATGGAGCCCCGGGCGGCGGCGCCCGAGCGGCGCCTCTTCACGATGCGGGCGCTCCGCGACGCCGGGGTCCCGGTGGGCGTCCTCGCCTCGCCGATGATCCCGGCGCTGAACGACGCCGAGCTCGAGCGGATCCTCGAGGCCGCGGGCGAAGCGGGCGCCGGAACCGCGGGCTACATCCTGGTCCGCCTGCCGCACGAGCTGAAGGAGCTCTTCTCCGAGTGGCTCGAACGGCACTTCCCGACCCGCGCCGCGCACATCGAGAGCCTGATCCGCGACGCGCGCGGGGGGAGGCTCCACCAGGGAGGATTCGGCGAGCGGATGCGGGGGCGGGGGCCGATCGCCGAGCTGCTCGCCACCCGGTTCCGGGTCGCCACCCGCCGGCTCGGACTCGACCGCCCCCGCCCGCCGGCCCGGACCGACCTCTTCCGTCCGCCGCGTCCGCCCGGCGCCGGACGATCCCTGTTCGCCCCCCCGTCGCAGGAGGCATCCCCATGACGATCTTCACGACGATCTCTCGCCGCCGGCTCGCCGCCGCCCTGCTCGCTTCGCTGCTCCCGCTGCCGGCCTCCGCGCAGGACGCGCCGCGCGCCCGCGACCTCGGGGTGCCGTTTCCGGGGACCCCCGGCCCGTGGAACGCGATCACCGATGTCCGGGGCGTCGAGGTCGGGCATCACACGATCATCCGGGGAGAGGGGGAGCTCCGGGTCGGCGAGGGGCCGGTCCGCACCGGGGTCACCGCGGTGCTCCCCCGCGGCCGCCGGAGCCGCGGGCGCGTCTTCGCCGCCTGGTTCACGCTGAACGGGAACGGCGAGATGACCGGGACCACCTGGCTGCGCGACCGCGGCATCCTCGAAGGCGCGGTGATGATCACGAACACGCACAGCGTCGGCGCGGTCCACGAGGCGACGATCGCCTGGGCGCAGGAGAACCTCGAGGCGCCGGACTGGAGCCTCCCGGTCGTCGCCGAGACCTGGGACGGGTTCCTGAACGACATCAACGGGTTCCATGTCCGTCGGGAGCATGTGTTCGCCGCGCTCGACTCGGCGCGCTCCGGACCCGTCCCCGAGGGGTCCGTCGGCGGCGGCACCGGCATGCGCACCTTCGCCTTCAAGGCCGGGATCGGCACCGCCTCGCGCGTGGTCGAGGCCGGCGGACGCGAGCAGGTCGTCGGGGTGCTCGTCCAGTCGAACTTCGGCAGCCGGCGCCTGATGACGATCGCGGGGGTTCCGGTCGGGCGCGAGATCCCCGACCTGCTGCCCGAGCGCGGGCCGTTCGACGAGCCGCAGGCCGAGAGTGGCCGGGACGGCTCGATCATCATCGTGGCCGCGACCGACGCCCCGCTGCTGCCCCACCAGCTCGACCGGTTCCTCCGCCGGACGACGCTCGCCCTCGGCAGGGTCGGGAGCATCGCCTCGAACGGCTCGGGGGACATCTTCGTCGCCTTCTCGACCGCGAACGAGGCCGCCGCCCACGCCGACCGGGGCGTCGCGGATCTCGAAGTGCTCGCGAACTCCGAGATCAACCCGCTCTTCGAGGCGGTCGTCCAGGCGACCGAGGAAGCGATCGTGAACGCGCTCGTCGCCGGGCGCGACATGGTGGGCGTGAACGGGCGCCGGATCCACGGGCTTCCGCACGACCGGCTGCGGGAGATCCTCCGCCGCTACAACCGCCTGGCCGATCCGGGCTGAGGCCTCCGGGCCGGCGGGAACGCCGCCCTTCGAGAAACCGCCCCGTGTCGGCGATCTGCTGGTTGCCGGACTGGTGCGAGAGGGGCCCGCCGTTTGTGCTACCGTCCCGCAGGTTGACAAACGGCGCCTGGTCCCGTCCCTGATTGAAGCTGGGTCGCGGCCGTCCGGTTGTGGCTCACACGCGGTCAGGCGCCAACCCGAGTGGGTGAGGTGGGGTCGTGACCCGACGGTGCGGGAGGACGGCCCTGTTGCTGGACGGGGCGTATGTCATCGAACGCTGGCAGCGGGAGAAAGGGTATTTTCCTGATGCGTCCGATGTAGTAAATCTGGCGACGGAACTGATGGCGGGCTTCTCCGAGGCGGATCTGTATCGGATCTTCTTCTACACCGCCGATCCGTACGATGGTTCGCACGACGGACCTCTCGGGAGAGGGCCGGTCCTGTTCGCTGACACGAAGACCTACCGGAACAACGAGCAGCTGCTGGCGCGACTGGAGGAGTGGGAGAACATCGCCGTACGGCGTGGCGAGCTGGTCTTTCGGGGTTGGCGACTCGGAGATTCGGCCACTCGGGGTCTGCAACGAGATCCGAACCACGATATCGGTCCGAAGGACTTCGTGGCGGATCTGGTGCAAAAGGGCGTGGACATGCGCATCGGACTGGACATCGCCGCGATCGCGCTGAAACGCCTCGTGGGCACCGTGGTCCTGGTGGCCGGCGACGCCGACATGGTTCCCGCGCTGCGGCTCGCCCGGCGGGAGGGGCTGCGCGTGGGCCTCTGCTCGTCGGGGTTCGCCGGCATCCGGCGCGGGCTGCGAGCTCACGCCGACTTCATGGTGGACTGGAGCCCGGCGGCTTCCGCCGATCCCGGCGAGGACGGGCCTGCTTCGCCAGCATCGCCTCGCTGAGGCGTTCGCCCCGACCCGGCTCCGACCAGGGGCAGACCTCGATGCAGATGCCGCAGCCGAAGGTCTTCGTGAAGTAGGGGACGCACTTGTCGAAGTCCACGTACCAGCGCTGCTCGCCGCGGACCCACTGCTTCTCCTCGTGGATCGCATCGGGCGGGCAGTCGAGCACGCAGCGACGGCAGTGGAGGCACACATCGTCCACGCCGATGTCCCGGGGCCCGTCGAGCGCGAGCGGCATGTCGGTGAGGACCGTGGCGAGCCGGAAGTTCGAGCCGTGCTCCTTGCTGATCATCGAACCGTGCTTCCCGAGCTGGCCGAGCCCGGCGCGAATCGCGAGCGGGATGTGCAGGATGTCCGTCGCGTTCGGGTCGCCGTAGGCCCGCGCCGGAAACCCGCGCCGACGGACGGCCTTGCCGACGCGCATCGCGATCCGGGCGATCCGCCGGTAGGCGCGCATCACCTCGGCGGCGCCGCGCGGGCGGGCCGCGAAGGCCATCTCCTCGCGGCGCATCGAAAGGCCGATGCAGATCGCGTGGCAGTAGGGGGCGCTTCGTCCCTCGAACACATCGAACTCGCCGACCTCGGTGATCCCGACGAGTTCGGCCCCGGCGGCGCGGGCGGCCTCCTTCGCGAAGGCGGCGTTCGCCTCCGGCCCCTCGTCGCGGACCCGGCGGGCGACCGGTCCGGTCTCGGCGCGGAGGTCGAACTTGTTCAGCAGCCGGTGGCGGACGACGCGCCACGGGTTCAGGCACATGAAGAAGTCGTCGAGCCCTTGCCAGGCGATCGGCCGGGAGGCGTCCGCGTTGTGGAAGACCTGGGTCGCCCGGCGTCGCTCGCGCTCGCCCCGACCGTTGATGTCGTTGCCGGACTGCGGGGGCTCCCGATAGCCGAAGGCGTACTCGGCGGGCGGGACCTCGCGGATCTTCACGAGCGTTCGTCTCCGCCCCGGAAGGGTCCCCGGTCGAGCCAGATCGTCTTGCCGGACCGCTCGGCCTCGGCGTAGCGGCGACGAACCTCGCGCGCCTTCGTGAAGTAGAGCAGCGTGAACCGGAGCGAGGTGAGGAGGAAGCGCCCGGTGCGGATTCGGCGGGCGAGGAAGCCGGGAATGCCGCGCGCGGTCTCGTCCATCGGCGGCGATTGTAGGGAATGAAGGAAATCGCGCGCGCGGGCGTAGTCTCCTGTCGTGGCCGCATGGACCGGAAGCGACGAGCGAGCCCCCGATGCCGAGCAGGGGTGGATCCGGCGCTGCCGCGCCGGCGCGCCGCTCGTCCGTCGCTACGCGCGCTGGGCGGAGGCGTTCGCCTTCCGGCGCGTCGGGGACCGGGAGGAGGCGCGCGACCTCGCCCAGGAGGCGTTCGTCCGCGCTTTCCACGCGATGCCGCGCTTCCGCCCGGGCCGTCCCTTCCTCCCCTGGTTCCTCGCGATCCTCGAAAACCTCTGTCGGAGCCATCGCTGGCGTCGTCGGCCCGAGATCGGGTTCGAGGAGGCGGCGGTTCCTGCCGGCGACGGCGGCATGGAGGCGGTCGCCCGGCGGATCCCGCTCGAGCGGGCGCTCGCCGAACTCCTGGAAGCGCAACGGCGGGTGCTGGTGATGAAGGATCTCGAAGGGTTCCGGCGCCGCGAGGTCGCCGAGCGGCTCGGCGTTCCCGAAGGGACGGTCAGGTCGCGGCTGCACGCCGCCCGCCGGCGCCTCCGGAGGAGGCTCACCGAGCGTCGGAATCGAGAGGGAGAGTCGTGATGGATCAGGATTCGCAACCGCGCCCCGGCGCTTCGGGGCGTATTCCCGCGGATGCTCCCGGGGCGGAGCGGCTCGCCCCGCTCCCGGAGGACCAGGACGACGCCGCGCTCGACCGCTTCTGGCTGGGCGTCCATGCGCGCCTCGAGCGCGGATTCGCGTGGACGCTGATCTCCGTCTCGGCCACGATCCTGCTCGGCTACGGGGCCTGGGAGTTCGTGGCCGGGTTCCTCGGCGACGCGGCGGTCCCGATCGCCGTGCGCCTCGGGACCGCCGGGCTCGCGCTCGGGGTCCTGCTGCTTCTGCTCGGTGCGGTCCGCGAACGGATCCGCGCCCTTTCGAGAGATCCGTTTCGGAGGATTCGACGATGATCCTTTCCACCACCAACGAGGTTCCCGGCGCCCGGGTCGCCGAAGTCCTCGGCGTCGCCCGCGGCAACACGATCCGCGCCCGCCACCTCGGCCGCGACCTCCTCGCCGGACTCAAGGGAATCGTCGGCGGCGAGATCGAGTCCTACACGAAGCTCATGGCCGAGAGCCGCGAGCAGGCGATCGCGCGGATGACCGAGCACGCCGAGTCGCTCGGCGCCGATGCGGTCATCGGGCTGCGGGTCACGACCTCGATGGTCATGACCACCGCCGCCGAGATCCTCGCCTACGGCACCGCGGTGCGGCTCGGGCGCTGAGGCGCGCCGCCATCCCGGGGCGGTTTCCGGCGGTCCGGGTCGCCCCCGCGCTCGGACGAGCGGTGCGGCCCCGCCGGCTCCGGCGAGACACGGCTGAACCGGGCCGACTCGGCGAGTGGAGCGCCGCGATCCCCGCGTCGGGTTTTCGCCGGCTCCGGGGAGCGGGCTCTCCGGGATGGCGGGCGGGATGCCGGTCGGGGCCACGCAACCGGAGACGAGGCCGCCTGCGGCTGAACCGGGCCGACTCGGCGCGAGGAGCGCCGCGCTTCCCGAGTCGGTTTTCGCCGGCTCCGGGGAGCGGGCTCTCCGGGATGGCGGCTGGGCAACGCAGCCGGAGACGAGCCGGCGCTCCGTTCCCGGCTGCCGGAGCCCCTGCCGCGCCTCAGTTCCGGTCGTCCGGCGTTTCGATCTGGAACGGCGCCGTCTCGCCCCAGGACTCGCCTCTCGCGGCCATCTCCTTGCGCAACCGCTCGAGTTCTCTCCGATAGGTCGCTTCGGTGACGAATCGCCCGCCCGGGTTCGCCCGGTTCCAGGCGTTCCACCGGTCGGCGAGCCGCTCCACGGTCTCCGGCTCCTCCAGGCTCAGGTCGTGGGTCTCGCCGGGGTCGGCGCCGAGGTCGAAGAGCTCGTGGTCTCGGCCGTAGTGCCTCCGCACGAGCTTCCGATCCCCCACCCGGATGGCGTAGCCGGTGTAGCGCCCCTCGGGGGTCCAGTAGCGCCAGAACAGGGCTTCGTGCGGAACCCCGGAAGCGGCTCCCCGAACGAACGGGTCGAGGTCGACGCCGTCCAGCGGTGGTTTCGGATGGACCGCGACGCCGGCCACCCCCAGCGCGGTGGCGGCGATGTCGAGGCTGATGACCATCGGCTCGAAGGTCGCCCCCCGGGGCCAGCGGGCCGGCCAGGAGGCGACGAACGGCACGCGGATGCCGCCCTCGTGGAAGCTGGTCTTGCCCCCGCGAAACGGGGCGTTGTCCGCCCAGGTCAGGTAGTCCCTTCCGGGCGTGGGATACACCCCGCCGTTGTCGCTCAGGAAGAACACCACGGTGTTCGACCGCTGTCCGGTGGACTCCAGCGCGTTCAGCACCCGGCCGACGCCCTGGTCCAGCGAATCCACCATCGCCAGGTACGCCCGGCGATCCTCGTCGGCGATGTGGGCGTACTTCTCGATCAGCTCCGGCGGCGCCTGCAGCGGATCGTGCGGGGCGTTGTACGACAGGACCAGGAGGAAGGGGGCCCGCTTCCGACGGTGGAAGAGACCCACCACCCGATCCAGAAGTGGCGCCCGCTCCCCGAGGGAATCCAGAAGGGACGAGTCGCTCTCGATGAAGTCCACCGCCTGATCGGTGAGCGCGTCGGTGAGATAGCCCGTGAACCCGGTCGCTCCCCAGCCGTCGAGGAGTGGGAGGAGATCCGGGCGCGTCCCGGGCGAAGTCTCGGCGCGGAAGTAGTCGCGGTTTCCGCCCAGGAATCCGAAGAAGGAATCGAAGCCACGGACGAGCGGCTGGAACGGCGGCGCGGCGCCGAGGTGCCACTTGCCGACGAAACCGGTGCGATAACCGGCTCGGCGCAGGCGTTTCGCGAGCGTCAGCTCTTCCACCGGCAGGCCGTGGGCGGTGTCGAAGGGCGCGAAGGGCCAGTTGTAGTCGGTGCCGAAACGCGCCGGATACCGACCGGTGATCAGGCCGGCGCGGGAGGGGCCGCAGGTCGGGGCGGCCACATAGCCGTTCGTGAAGGTCACTCCCGAGTGCGCCAGCCGGTCGAGGTGCGGAGTCTCGATCTCGGTGGCGCCGTGGAAGCCCACATCGTTGTAGCCGAGGTCGTCGGCGACGATGAGGACGATGTTCGGGGGAACGGCCTCCTGCCCGGTGGGCGGCGTCCCGCAGGCAACGAGGAGAAACGCGGGGAGCAGGAGGGACCGGGCGGTCGCGCCGCGCCCCGAATCCCGGAGCGAAGGCCCGAGTCGTCGGAGCGGGGCCGCCCCTGCCCCCGGCCGCGGTTCGGGTTCGGGGAAGGGCACTTCAGGCGCCACGGAGCGACGCGACGATGGCGCGGCTCGCTTCGGGCGGCGGCCCGGTGCGCCGGCTGACGAGCCAGGTGACGCCGAAGTTCAGCGCCATTCCGAGCGTTCCGATCCCCTCCGGGCTGATCCCGAACCACCACGCCTCGGGACCGCTCCACTCGAAGACCTTGAACCAGCCGATATAGACCGCGGTGAAACCGGTCCCGGCGACCATGCCGGCGACCGCCCCCTTCGGGGTGACCCAGGTGGCGAAGACGCCGAGGACGATCACCGGGAAGAAGCTCGCGGCGGCGAGCCCGAAGGCGAAGGCGACGACCGCCGCCACATAGTCGGGCGGATGGATGCCGACCAGGATCGCGACCACGACCGCGCCCGAGGCCGAGAGCCGCGCCCAGACGAGCTCCCGTCGCTCGCTCATCCCCGGCCGGAGCACCCGCTTCAGCAGGTCGTGGGAGATGGAGGACGAGATGACGAGGAGCAGCCCGGCGGCGGTCGAGAGCGCCGCCGCGAGGCCGCCGGCGGCCACGAGGCCGACCACCCAGGCGGGCAGCCCGGCGATCTCCGGGTTCGCGAGGACCATGATGTCCCGGTCGATCCGGAGTTCGGCCCCCGGGCCCTCGCCGTACTGGATGAGCCCGTCGCCGTTCTCGTCGGTGAACCGGATCAGCCCGGTCGCCTCCCAGTTCCGGAACCAGTCGGGCGCGTCGGCGACCGGCGTGCCGTGCAGCGTCTGGATCATGTTCACCCGGGCGAAGGCGGCGACCGCCGGCGCGGTGGTGTAGAGGATGGCGATGAAGAGGAGCGCCCAGAGGACGCTCCAGCGGGCGAGCCGGGCGCTCTTCACGGTGTAGAACCGGATCAGCACATGGGGAAGCCCGGCGGTGCCGGCCATGAGCGCGAGCGTGATCGCGAACACGTCGGTCAGCGTCTTCTTCCCGGGCAGGAACGCTCCGGTGTATTCGGGCAGGCCCAGATCCCGGTGGATCTCGTCGATCGCGCGGAGGAGCGCCACCCCGGCGCGCTCGCCCTCGACCAGCGCGGAGCCGAACCCGATCTGCGGGATCGGGGTCCCGGTCATCATCCAGGAGATCGCCCCGGCCGGGATCAGGAACGCGACGATCAGCACGCAGTACTGCGCCACCTGGGTGTAGGTGATGCCCCGCATCCCTCCGAGCGTCGCGTAGAGCAGGACGATCACCCCGCCGATCACGACGCCGTACTCGACCGGGATCGTGAAGAAGCGGGAGAAGACGACCCCGACGCCGCGCATCTGGCCGGCGACATAGGTGAACGAGATGAAGATGGCGCAGGCGACCGCGGTCAGCCGGGCGGTCCGGGAGCCGTAGCGGTCGCCGACGAACTCGGGGATCGTGTAGCGCCCGTAGCGGCGCAGGAAGGGCGCGACGAGCAGCGCCAGCAGGACATAGCCGCCGGTCCAGCCCATGAGGTAGATCGCGCCGTCGTAGCCCATGAACGAGATGAGCCCGGCCATCGAGATGAACGACGCCGCGCTCATCCAGTCGGCCCCGGTGGCCATGCCGTTCGCCACCGCGGAGACCCCGCGCCCCGCCACATAGAAGCCCGCCGTCGTCCGCACCCGGCTCGCCACTGCGATCGCGGCGTAGAGCGCGAAGCTCCCGGCGACGAAGACGAGGGTCCAGCCGGTGATGCTCACCGAGCGTCCTCGCCGTCGTCCGATCCGCCCGGGTCCCGCTCGATCCGGTCCATGGCGACCGCGTTCACGAGGAGTAGGAGGACGAAGACGAGGATCGAGCCCTGCTGGGCGAACCAGAACCCGAGCGGGAACCCGCCCACCCAGATCCGGTTCAGCGGCTCGGCGAGGAGGACCCCGAGCCCCAGCGAGGCGGTGAACCACACCGCGAGGAGCGCCAGGATCAGCCGGAGGCTCCGTCGCCAGGTGGTCGGGGGGCGGTTTCGGGACACGGCGGGTCCGCGCATGGTACGGGGAGTCCACGCCCGGCGGGAGGTGGACCCGGGCGCCGGTTGGTATGCTCGCCTTCCCGTAGTACGGAAGGAGACGCCGTTGATCCCACCGTCTTTCGACTACCACGCGCCGGAGAGCCTCCGGGAGGCGAGCCGGCTGCTCGCCCGGAACCCGGAGGCGAAGCTGCTCGCCGGGGGGCACAGCCTGATCCCGATGATGCGGTTCCGGCTCGCCGAGCCGGCGGCGCTCGTGGACCTGCGGCGGGTCCCCGGGCTCTCCGGGATCCGCGAGGAGGGGGACGAGCTCGTCATCGGGGCGATGACCCGCGAGGCCGAACTCGAGAAGTCCGACCTCGTCCGGGACCGCTACCCGCTGCTCGCCGATGCGGCGCGGGTCATCGGCGACCCCGTCGTCCGGAACCTCGCCACCGTCGGCGGGAATGTGGCCCATGCCGACCCGGGGAACGACCACCCGGCGGCGATGGTCGCCCTCCGGGCCTCGTTCCGGGCCTCGGCCTGGCCGGACGGCTCGGGTTCCGAGCGGACGCGCGCGATCCCCGTGTCCGACTTCTTCACCGGGCCGTTCTCGACCTGCCTCGAGACCGGCGAGATCCTCACCGAGATCCGGATTCCCGCGCCCCGCCCCGGCTCGGGCGGCGCCTACCGGAAGTTCGAACGGAAGGTCGGCGACTACGCCGTCGCGGCGGTCGCGGTCCAGCTCCGGCTCGACGGCGACCGGATCGCCGAGGCGGGGGTCGGGCTCACGAACGTGGGACTCACCGTGATCCACGCGGAGGCGGCGGAAGCGGTCCTCGTCGGCTCGGACGGGAGCGACGACGCGCTCGACCGGGCGGCCGAGGCGGCCGCCGGGGCGGCGGACCCCGGTGACGACCACCGCGGGTCCGGGGACTACAAGCGCGCGCTCGTGCGCGCGCTGACGAACCGGGCGGGGGCCGCCGCGCTCGCCCGCGCGAGGGAGAGGGCATGAGTTCGCACCGGATCAGCGTCACCATCAACGGGGAGGAGCACACCCGCGAGGTCGAGGCGCGCCTGCTGCTCGTCCACTTCATCCGCGAGGAGCTCGGCCTGACCGGCACCCACATCGGCTGCGACACGACCTCCTGCGGTGCCTGCACGGTGCTCCTCGACGGGAGGCCGGCGAAGAGCTGCACGGTGTTCGCCGTCGCCGCCGACGGCGCCGCGATCACCACCGTCGAGGGGCTCGCGAACGGCGGACTCGACCCGATCCAGCAGGGCTTCATGGAGAAGCACGGCTTGCAGTGCGGGTTCTGCACCCCGGGAATGATGCTCACCGCGAAGGCGCTGCTCGAAGAGAACCCCGATCCCGACGAGGAGGAGATCCGCTGGGGGATCTCCGGCAATCTCTGCCGCTGCACCGGCTATGTGAACATCGTGAAGGCGGTCCGGCACGCCGCGCAGCTGATCAAGGAGAAAGGCAATGGCTGAATGCAGAGGTCTCGGACACTCGGTCCTGCGGAAGGAGGACCCGCGCTTCATCCGGGGGCAGGGTCGTTACATCGACGACATCACGCTCCCCGGGATGCTCTACCTCGACATCGCCCGGAGCCCCTACGCCCACGCGAAGATCACGAAGATCCACGAGGACACGGCGACCGCCGTGCCCGGCGTCGCTGCGGTGATCACCGGCAAGACGCTCGAGCAGTACCAGCTCGCCTGGATGCCGACGCTGATGAGCGACCGGCAGATGGTGCTCCCGGTGGACACGGTGAAGTACCAGTCGCAGGAAGTCGCGGCGGTGGTGGCCGCCTCGCGCTACGCCGCCGCCGACGGGGTCGCGGCGCTCGAGGTGGACTACGACCCGCTGCCGGTGGTGGTGGATCCCCACGAGGCGCTCCGCCCGGGCGCGACCAGGGTGCGCGACGACAAGGAGTCGAACCACATCTTCCACTGGGAGCACGGCGACCGCGAGGCGACCGAGCGGGCGCTCGCGGAATCGGACACCGTCGTCGAACAGAAGATGCACATTCCGCGCATCCATGTGGCGTCCATCGAGACCTGCGGCTGCGTGGCCAGCTGGAATGCGGTCGAGGGCCACCTGACGCTCTACCTGACCACCCAGGCGCCGCACGCGATCCGCACCGTGGTCGCGCTGGTCACGGCGCACCTCGGACTCGCCGAGCACAAGATCCGGGTCATCTCGCCCGACATCGGCGGGGGTTTCGGCGGCAAGGTTCCGGTGTATCCGGGGTATGTGATCGCCACCGCGGCGTCGGTGGTGACCGGGAAGCCGGTGAAGTGGATCGAGGACCGTTCCGAGAACCTGCAGGCCGATTCCTTCGCCCGCGACTACCACATCACCGCGCGGCTCGGCTCGAAGGACGGGAAGATGACCGCGGTGCAGCTCGATACCGTGGCGGACCACGGGTATTCGGACGCGGCGGCGAACCCGTCGAAGTTCCCGGCGGGGCTCTACCACATCTGCACCGGCTCCTACGACCTCGGAAACGCCCATGTCGCCGTGGACGGGGTGTACACGAACAAGCCGCCGGGCGGGATCGCCTACCGCTGCTCCTTCCGGGTCACGGAAGCGGTGCACGCGATCGAGCGCATGGTCGATCTGCTCGCGCGCGAGAACGGCGAGGATCCCGCCGACTTCCGCAAGAACAACTTCATCCGGCCGGAGCAGTTCCCCTACACCTCGGCGCTCGGCTGGGAATACGACAGCGGCGACTACGACCGGGCGCTCGACAAGGCGATGGACATGATCGGCTACCGGGACCTCCGCGCCGAACAGGCCGAAAGGCGCGCGCGGGGCGAGCTGATGGGGATCGGGATCTCGTCGTTCACCGAGATCGTCGGCGCGGGGCCGTCGAAGACCTTCGACATCCTCGGGATCAAGATGTTCGATTCGAGCGAGATCCGCATCCACCCGACCGGCAAGGCGATCGCCCGCTTCGGGACCAAGTCCCAGGGGCAGGGACACGAGACGACCTACGCCCAGATCATCGCCGAGGAGCTCGGGATCCCGCCCGAGGACATCCAGGTCGAGGAGGGGGACACGGATACCGCGCCCTACGGCCTCGGGACCTACGCGAGCCGCTCGACCCCGACTGCCGGAGCGGCGGCGGCGATCGCCTCGCGCCGGATCCGCGAGAAGGCGAAGAAGATCGCCGCGCACCTGCTCGAGGCCGACGAAGCCGATCTCGAGTGGGAGCAGGGGAAGTTCTTCGTGAAGGGGTCGCCCGACCGGGCGAAGACGATCCAGGAGATCGCCTTCGCCGCCTACACGAACCATCCCCAGGGCATGGAAGCGGGGCTCGAATCCGTTTCCTACTACGACCCGCCGAACCTGACCTTCCCGTTCGGTTCCTACATCTGCTGCGTGGACATCGACCGGGCGACGGGACAGGTCTCGATCCGCCGCTTCGTCGCGGTGGACGACTGCGGGGTGCGGATCAACCCGATGATCGTGGACGGCCAGATCCACGGCGGGCTCACGATGGGAATGGCGCCCGCGCTCATGGAGGAGATCTCCTACGACGAGGACGGAAACATCCACGGAGGCAACTTCATGGAATACCTCGTTCCGACCGCGATGGAGACCCCGCACTGGGAGCTCGGCGAGACGGTCACGCCGTCGCCGCACCACCCCATCGGCGCGAAGGGCGTCGGCGAGTCGGCGACGGTGGGCGCTCCGCCCGCGATCGTGAACGCGGTCGTGGACGCGGTGTGGCACCTCGGCGTGCGCCATGTCGAGATCCCGATCACGCCGGCGCGCATGTGGAACATCCTCCACGAGCGCGGCGCCGCCACCTTCCGGTAGGAGCCGTCCGAGGCGGCGTCGTCCGGTGAGCGGCGGCGAGCGCGATGTCTTCGCCCTCGCCGCGCGCCTCCGGGGGGAGGGGGCGCCGTTCGTCCTCGCCACCGTGGTCCGCGCCGAGCGCCCGACCTCGGCGCGGCCGGGAGCGAAGGCGATCGTCACCGCCGACGGGCGCTTCCGGGGTTTCGTCGGCGGAACCTGCGTGAAACCCGCCGTCCGACGCGAAGCGCTGCGGGCGCTCGAACACGGCGCCCCGAAACTCCTGCGGATCTCCCCCGACGCCCCTCCCGAAGGCGAGGAGGCCGAGGAAGGGGTCCTCGAGGAACACCTGGCCTGCGTGAGCGGCGGCGCGCTCGACATCCACCTCGAGCCGTTCCTCCCGGCCGAGCGCCTGCTGCTCGCGGGCGACTCCCCGGTCGTCGCATCGCTCGCCGAGCTCGGCGCCGCACTGGGCATGGAAGTTCTCCGGGCGGAGGAGCAGGCCGACCTCGCCGAGGCCGCTTCGGGGGCCCTGGTCGTCGTCGCCGGCCACGGCGAAGGGGAGTGGGAAGCGCTCCACGCCGCCCTCGGCGAGAGCCGCGCCCGCTACGCCGGCCTCGTGGCGAGCCCCCGCCGCGCGGCGGCGGTGCGCGAGCGCCTTACCGGAATGGGCATCCCGAAAGAAGAGACGGCGCGCCTCCACTCGCCCG
The DNA here is from genome assembly GCA_964347715.1 of uncultured Acidobacteriota bacterium. GTDB lineage: Bacteria > Acidobacteriota > Vicinamibacteria > Marinacidobacterales > Marinacidobacteraceae > CAYGAO01. Next base: position 9,772 of record CAYGAO010000005.1, on the reverse strand, counting down.
CCGGCCTCGACATCGGCGCGCAGAGCCCCGGCGAGATCGCCCTCAGCATCCTCGCCCAGATCGTCCAGGAACGCCGACGGTCGAAGCGGTCCGCCACGCACCCACCGACCCCGCGTCCGGCCCCGCCCGCCGGGATCTCGCTCGCGCCCGCCGAGGACCTCCCGGTAGATCCGGTCTGCGGCATGACCGTCTCGCGCGACTCGCCGCACCGCCTCGAAGCCGGCGGAAAGACGTGGTGGTTCTGCTGCGCCGGCTGCGCCGACACCTTCACCCATCAGCAAGCATGATCGCGCGGTTCGCGCCATCGAGGCGCCGAGAGAGATGAAGAATGGTTGACGAAAGACCCGCTCCGCTGGAGTCACAGACAGATCGTGTTGGACAGATTCTTCTGTCTGACCGAGACGGCAAGCGCACCTGGGTGTTGGCGCCCGGCGAGGGGGCCGAGTTCTGGGGTGACTGGCTAGAGAAAGGGATCGCGTGCGTCGGGTGGAACGAGGCGGGTGATCTGCGGAGATACCAGGACAAGCACCAGCTGACGAAGAAGGTCCTCGAAACAGGCTATAGCAAGATCGACGCGTTGGCGCTCTGGGAGTTCTACCGGGTGATGAAGCGGGGTGACACGATCTTTGCGAAAAAGGGGAAGAGCCATGTGGTCGGCCACGGCGTCGTCCGGTCCGACTATCGTTTCGAGACGAAGGAGGTCTTTCATCACGTGCGGCGCGTCGAGTGGCAACCTGGCCCTCGGGATGGGGTGAAAACAGGGGAGAAGAATCTCCCGAACAAGACGCTTACCGAACTGACGGACCAGAAACTGGTTGCTCACCTGAGTGAGCTGCTCCAGACCGAGGACCCTGGCCCAAGAGACGAAGAACCTAACCCTTTTTCCGTCGAGGATGCGTCTCGCGATCTCTTCCTCGGCGCGAACGAGATTCGACTCCTGGTCGAGCTTCTGAAGCGAAAGAAGAACCTGATCCTTCAGGGACCCCCGGGCACGGGAAAGACCTTCGTGGCGCGACGGCTGGCGTGGCTGCTGGCCGAAACGCGGTCGGAGGACCGCATCGAGTTCGTCCAGTTCCACCAGTCCTACGGCTACGAGGACTTCGTTCGCGGATACCGGCCCACCGTGGAGGGTGGTTTCGAGCTGCAGGACGGCCCCTTCCTGCGCTTCTGCGATCGCGCGCGCGAGGCGCCGGATCGCCCGCATGTGCTGATCATCGACGAGATCAACCGCGGCGACCTGAGTCGCATCTTCGGTGAGCTGCTGCTGCTGATCGAAGCCGACAAGCGCGCCGACGAGTGGGCGGTGCGCACCGCCTACGCGCGCCCCGACGCGCAGCCATTCCATGTCCCGGAGAATCTCTACCTGCTCGGCACCATGAACACCGCGGACCGATCCCTCGCGCTCGTGGACTACGCCCTCCGCCGACGGTTCGCGTTCGAGACCCTGGCCCCGGCCTTCGAGAGCGACGGGTTCGGCCGCCACCTTTCCGGTCGGGGTGTTCCGGCGAGCGTTCTTCGTCGGATAAGGGAACGCATCGGTGCTCTGAACCGGACGATCCGGGATGACAAGCAGTTGGGCAAGGGATTCGAGATCGGCCACAGCTACTTCTGCGACCCTCCCGAAGGGGAGGGAGCCGATCACGACGATTGGTACCGAACGGTGGTCGAGTACGAGATCCGGCCGCTGCTCGAGGAGTACTGGTTCGACGAGAGCAACCGGGCGGAGGATGCGGTCGCGGCATTGCGCACAGACTGACGCCGCGCCATGAGGATTCCCTCGAAGAACCTCTTCTATATCCTCTGCTACGCATGGGAACGGCTCGGCCGACTGAGAGCGGCGCCGACCGAGACCGGCAGGGCGCGTCATGAACTGCCGCAGAATCTCCTGGCCCGAATCCTTTGCGAGGAAGTGGCGCGTGTCCTGCGGCGCGGCCTTGACCGCGACTACGGCGACCGAGAGGAGGACACCCGGAGGCCGCGCGGCAAGCCGGACCTGGCGACGACCGTTCAGCGGGCGCTGCGCCGGCGGGGCCAGGTGCGAGTTCGCTACCGGGAGCTGAGCAGCGATGTGCTCCACAACCGGATCGTCAGGACGACGATGCTCCGGCTCGCCACCGTCGACGGACTGGAACGGAAAACGAAGGAGGAGCTCGCGCGGCTCGTGCGGCGATTCGGGGATGTCGGGGAGGTGTATCTCCGTGAGGAAACGTTCCGGCAGGTGCAGATCCACCGGAACAATGCCGACTACGGGTTCCTCCTCGACCTGTGCCGGCTGATCGCCCGCCTGATGGTTCCGGACCGGACGGGGACCGGAGCGGTTCGATTCCGTGATTTCACGACGGAGCAGGAAGCCGAATGGGGCCACCTGTTCGAGGGTTTCGTGCGGGGTTTTCTCCGCATCGAGCACCCGTATCTACGAGTCTGGAATGGGCACAAGATCATCACGTGGGCGTCGTCGAAACCGGCCCCCGGGCGGCGCCTCCAGTCGATGGAAACGGACATTTTCGTGCCGAGCGGCGGGGGGCGGAGCATCATCCTGGAGACCAAGTGTGTGAAGCAACCGTTCGAGAGGGACGGCCTCCGCAACGACCACCTGTTCCAACTGTTCGCGTATCTGAGGAACCACGCCGGATCGAACCCGGCCGAGCTGCCGGCGCTGGGAGTGCTGCTCTATGCGACCGATGGGAGGCCCTTCGACACCCTCCGCTACGACTTGCATGGGCATCCGGTCCAGGTACGGTTCGTGGATCTCGGAAGGCCGTGGCCGTCCGTCGTCGAGAACCTGAACGACCTCGCCGCCGAGCTGGCGGAGAAGCGGAGACGAGGGCCGGTGCGGGCGGGGTTCCCCGGCGAGGGGCGCCATTAGGAAAGGGCGAGTTCGATCCAGGGAATCCGGAGCGCGACGAGTCTCGAAGGGACGGCGCGGTGGTTCTGGTGGGGCAGGCGCCTTCGCACGCCGGCGTGAACTCCGCCTTTCGAGCGTGGCGTGGCAGGGGAGCGAGCTACGCGATCGGTTTCTCTCCGAGGACTTCCTCCCGCACATACTGGCGGAAGCTGCCGGAGTCGGTGAAGCAGCGATAACCGGCCTGGCTGGCGAGCGCGATGGTCGAGGCCTCCTCGTTCAGCAGCACCGCCACCGGCTGGCTCAGTTCCTCCTGCAGTCCTTGGGGCCATGCCAGATCGAACGCGGCGATCTGTCGCCCGGAGACCTCGTCCGCGTGATCGAAGGGGAGTGCGCCGCGCGGCAATCCCCGGCTCTCGACCCAGTCGTTCAGCCTCTCGAGCTCCCGTTCTTCCTCTTCGCTGTCGATGCTTCCTGCGACCACGATCTCTGGCTCGGGCGCACGGGCTACATCGCCCGCCAACCAGTGCGTTTCGCCATGAAGCAACCCTTCCATCTGGCGGTTCAGCGCATCGGCGAGCAGGGTTCTGCGGGCCGCCAGGAAGTCGCGGAACCGGTCCAGCTTCCAGAGCGCCGGATCGTCCGGAATCCACTGTGATGCCAGGGCCCCCGGGTGGTTCCGTTGGATCTCGGGGAAGTAATCCTCCGGAAGCCGGTCGGCGATCCGTTGGTTCGTGTCCTTCGTCTGGAAGCAGAAGTTCGCCAGCGCGTTGATCTCGGCCTTTCGGAAGTCGTGCGCCGCCGCGCGCTTCAACTTCGCCTTCGGAAAGATGTGGTGCAAATCGAGGTGGCTCCTCTGGCCGAGCAGTCCGGCCTTCAGCGGAAGGCCTGTTCCCCAGTCCCGCGCTTCGCCCATGCGGGTGAGCATGTAGAGCACCGGGAAGAAGCGCGCTCCACGGGTCGCTCCGGCGAAGTGTTCGGGGATGGCTCGCAAGCTGCCCTGCGACAGCCGCAGCTGTTTCAGCAGGCGGTCGATGGCGCCAGCACCGCCTTCGAGCGCCTCGAGGTCCTGGTCGATCAGCGACTCGGTGGATCCCGAGAACCGGCCCCACATGGCGGCCTGGACGAACCAGAACAGCAACTTGTCGCGTTCCCGGTGGTCGATCCCACCGGGCCGCTGGTCGAGATAGCGGGCCATCACCGGCACTGCGTAACGACCGAAGAACACCCGGTTGTGATCCAGACCCAACTGTCCGGCGATCAGGTTGAGGCAGGTATCGATGTGCCTGCTCGCCCGGTCCAGGCCGCTCCGGATTTCTGCCGCCGCCTTGTCGTGCAGGAATTGGAACCGCGCCTCTCCGGTCAGGACGGTATTGACCGACCGGAGCAGCCAGTCGAGGTTGAAGTGGTACCCGGCCTGCTCCCACTCCCGGAGCTTCGCCTTCATCGCATCGCGGCCGTCGGACCACTCGGCGCAGATCTTCGCGAGCGCCAGGTCTCCCTTGGAGAGCTTCGTACCGCCGCTGTTCACGCGGTTGAAGATGTCGACCACGACATCCAGGGTCTTGTCGCTACCGGTGATCTCGTCCTGATGGAGTTCGATGTCCAGGATGCCCAGAACCCTGGAAATGCGTCCGGAGTACTTGAAGATCGCCCTGACGGCGATCTGCGGGTGCTCGGACAGCGAGCCGGACAGGGCCTCGTGTCCGGCGAGGCCGTTCTTCATCAGTTCGGTGACATCGATCCACAGCGGATCCTTCCGCATCTTGGCCGGCTGATGGAACTCGAAGGACTCTGACTCGAGATGGAACCGCAGACCGGTGAAGGCTCTGGAGTCACCGTCGAAGAACCTGGGCGCCCTGCCTCGCGCCACGCCGTAGATCGAAGTCATGCGTTGCTGGCCGTCGAGGAGCATCTTGACGACGCCGGGCGCCAGCACCCCGTCCCCTCGATGCGAGGCGGTCCGGGATTCGGTGACCCATACCAGCAATCCTCCGACCGGATGGCGGCGATAGAGCGAATCGAACAGGCCGCGCACCTGATCGCGGTTCCAGACGTAACCGCGCTGGAACTCCGGCAGCGCGATGTGGCCGCTGTCGATGTGGTCGAGGACGGTCGATATCTTCATTCGTACGGGACTCCTTACCCCGAATCCTTTTCCGGCGTGGTCCCCGCCGCCGGGCGGGGGCTGACGCAGGCGAAATCCTGCCGGCGGATCACGCTGTCGGCGCCGCCGCCGGTCGGAGCCCGGCTCCGCCGTCGTTCCCGCTCGCGGCTCGGTCGTGCGCCGGGCCCGCGTCGTAATGGGTGCGGGCATGGGGATGTCGCGCCTCAGCAGGCGGTGGAGAAAGTCCCTCGTGCGCCGACGCGGCGCGAAGCGCCGCCGGGGAGGGTCCTCCCTCCCCGCGAAAGAGGGCGGAACGGATCGCGCAAGCGATTCGGGCCGCCATCCGGTGGGAAAAGCGCCCCGCATCCATCCGGACGACCGGGTTCCCCATCTCTTCGAGGACGGATGCCCATGCGGGGCGTTTTGTCCACCGGCTGCCGAAACCCGCCACCCGGCCCCGCGCCAGGAGCGCGTCTCGAGGCGGCCCGAGGGGCCCGGCGAGCGAAGACGACGAGGAAACCACCCGTCGCCGCCGGCGGGATCGCGCACCGAGGCGCGGCCGGCGCGCCGCCCGGTGGACGGGGATTCCGCGATCCTGGGGTCGAACGGGGGGCCTCTGGCGGCCGAATCGAAGGGGCGGCCCCTCGCGTCGGTGTACGATCGGGCGCCGAGGCGCTGCCCCCAAATGGATCGTCCCTTCGTCGTTTCCTGTGTTCTCGTCCTGGCGGGGGCGGGCGCCGCGTCTTCGCAGGAGGCGGCGGACCGCTTCCACTGGCCGTCGTTCCGGGGCCCCGGTGCCTCGGGGATCGCCGACGGGCAGAACCCCCCGACCGTCTGGGACGCGACGAGCGGCCGGAACATCGCCTGGAGCACCGAGCTGCCCGGGCTCGGGCATTCGAGCCCGGTGGTCTGGGGCGATCTCGTCTTCGTGACCACGGCGGTGAGCGCCGATCCCGATCCGGTCTTCCGCTACGGGACCGACGGCCGGATCGACCGCCGCTCCGACGAGGCCCCGAACACCTGGTTCGTCCAGGCGATCGACCGCCGGGACGGAGCGGTCGTCTGGAGGCGCGAGGCGGCGAGCGGCCGGCCGGCGATCCGGCGGCACCCGAAGAACACCTACGCCTCGGCGACCCCGGCGACCGACGGGGAGCGGGTCGTCGCCCTGATGGCCACGGGCGATCTCCTCGGCTACGACCTCGACGGCTCGCAGCTCTGGCGAGCTTCCCTCGGGCCGCTCGACGCCGGGGCCTCCTACGACGACTCCTACCAGTGGGCAGCCGCCAGCTCGCCGATCCTGTGGCGGGGGCTCGCGATCGTCCAGGCCGACCAGCAGGAGGGCTCGTTCCTCGCCGCCTTCGATGCGACGACCGGCGAGGAGGTCTGGAGGACGCCGCGGGACCTGATCTCGTCCTTCTCGACGCCGACGATCCACCAGGGCGCCGGGCGCCCCGAACTCGTCACGAACGGCGCCGGAACGATGCACGGCTACGACCCGGCGACCGGGGAAGAGCTCTGGCGGATGTCCGGCAGCTCGCTGAACACGACCCCGACCCCGGTCGCCGCGGACGGGCTCATCTACTTCGCGAGCGGCTACCGCATCCGCCCGGTCTTCGCCGTGCGCGCCGGCGCCCGGGGCGACATCTCGCTGCCCGAAGGGAGCGCCTCGAGCGACGCCGTGGCATGGAGCAGGCCGCGCGACGGGCCCTACATGGCCTCACCGCTCGTGTACCGGGACCACCTGTACCTCGTCTCGGCGGGCGGAGTGCTGACGGTCCTCGACGCCGGGACCGGAGAGCGCATCTACCGGCGGCGCGTGGCCGACCGGGGCGGCGCCTACACCGCCTCGCCGATCGCCGCCGACGGGCGGATCTACCTGACCTCGGAGGACGGCGACATCTTCGTGATCCGGGCGGGGGCGGAGTACGAACTCCTCGCCCAGAACCGGATGGACGCGGTGTGCCTCGCCACGCCCGCGATCTCCGAGGGCCAGATCCTCGTCCGCACCACCGACGGACTCGTCGGGATCCGGGAAGGCATCGCCCCGCGGGCGACGGCGGCGGAGGCGGCGGGAACGCCCTTCCCCGCAGCGCTCGGGCCGGACGAGGTGCTCGCGCTCGACGACTTCGAGGACGGGGACCTGCTCTCGCACACCGGGGTTCGCTGGCAGACCTTCACGAACGGTGTCTCGACGGCCGACCTCCGGGCCGTTTCGACCGGGGCGGCGCGGGTCGAGGGGACCCTCGCGGAAGGGGCGGCGCGCGGCCCGCTCGCCCAGATGTACCAGCCGTTCGACCGGGGAGCTCGACCCGTGGACCTCCGGGGGCTCGGCGGCGTGCGCTTCCGGGCCCGAGGCGACCGCCCCTTCGAGCTGACGCTGCGCTGCGCCGGGGGAGAGTTCGGTCTCCCGGTCGAAGCGTCCGCCGGGTGGCAACTCGTGGAGCGCGGGGCGGACGACCTCGTGGCGCGCGCGGGGACGCCCGAAGACGCTTCCTGGAGCGGCGAGGGCTGCGTCGGGCTCTACTTCTCCCGGCGCGGCGCGGATCTCCTCGGCCCGTTCTGGTTCGAGGTGGACGAGATCACTCTCTTCGGCCGCGAAACCTGGGAGTCCCGCTGACAGACTGTGGACGAAGTCCCTCGCGCGCCACGCGGCGCGAAGCGCCGCCGGGGAGGGTCCTCCCACCCCGCGAAAGAGGGCGGAACGGATCGCGCAAGCGATTCGGGCCGCCATCCAGTGGGGAGGGACTCCCGAAGACCGCGAAGCTCGGCGCGTTCGACCGCCCGGCGACGATGTCGAGCGCGCCGTCGCGGTTCAGGTCGCCGAGCGCGAGCCCGTACACCGCCCCCTCCCGGTCCCCGAATCGGGTCTCGCTGAACCGGGCGCCGCCTCCCTCGTTCGCGAGCACCGCGCCCGGCGCCCCGGCGTTCCCGACGACGACATCCGTGTCGCCATCGCCGTCGAGGTCGGCGGCGGCGAGCGCGTACGCCTCGTCGTTCGAGGCGCCGATCCGTCGCGCCGCCGCGAACGAGGCGCCGCCGAGGTTCCGGAACCAGAAGACCCCTCCCCCGAGCGAATCGCCGACGACGAGGTCGATCCGGCCGTCGCCGTCGAGGTCGGCGAGGGTCACCGCGCGGGTCGCCCACCGGGGCGGTCCCACGGGGTGGCGCTGCCCGAATCCGCCGGCGCCGTCGTTCAGGAAGAGGTAGCTCTGGCCGCCGTCCCGGTGCGGCGCGAAGAGATCGACGGACCCGTCGCCGTCGAGATCGCCCGCCGCGATGGTCGTGGCCGATTCCCCCGAGAGCGCCTCGCACGCGGGAAAGCCGCCGCGCCCGTCGTTCCGGCAGAGGTGATTCGACGAGCGGTCCTCCGGGCCGCCCCGATTCGCCACCACGATGTCGGGGCGGCCGTCGCCGTTCAGGTCGGCGAGCGTGATGTTCCGCGTCGGCCAATCGGAATCCCCGAAGGCGCCGACGAGGCGGAACCGGCCCTCGCCGTCGTTCGCGTAGAGCCGCTTCTCGTCGGGGCGGTCGTTCCCGACGGCGAGATCGAGATCCCCGTCGCCGTCGAGGTCGCCGAGCGCGGCGGTGTAGGTCCGATCCGGGGCCCCGCCCACCAGCCCGCGCCGGGCGAAGCCTCCCTCGCCGTCGCCGAACAGGATGCGGTTCGCGAGCGGCCAGTGGCGGCCCTTGGCGAGAACGATGTCGAGGGTCCCGTCGCCGTCGAGATCCCCGAGGCTCGCTCCCGCTCCGGTCTCGGAGACCTCTTCGAGCAGGACGACCGGGAGCTCCGGCCCGCCCTGGGCGAGAGCCGCGAGGACGAAGCCGCCGAGGAGGTTCACGCCCCGAGCGCCCCCCGGATGATCCGGATGTCGCGCGCGCGGGTTCCGCCGCAACCGCCGACGACCGTCGCGCCGAGGCGGCGCCACTCGGGGGCGAGCGAGGCGAAGTCGGGCGGGTTCCGCGGAGCCATCCACCGTTTCTCGACCGGGTCGTAGCTGCCCGCGCCGTTCGGATAGACCACGACCGGCTTCCCGGCCGCCTCCCGGAAGATCGGGATCAGCGGCGCGAGGCGCCGGGGCTCGGTGCAGTTCACCCCGAGGGCGAAGACGCGAGGGTACCCGGCGAGCTCGCGGGCGACCTCCTCGGCCGGCGTGCCGTCGGAGAGCCGTTCGGCGTCCCGGCAGGTGAACGAGATCCAGGCCGGGGGCGCGCCGTCGATCGCTTCGAGCAGGGCGGCGAGCACCCGCGCTTCCGGGGCGGAGGGGATCGTCTCGATCGCCAGCAGGTCCGCGCCGGAGTCGGCGAGCACCCGGAGCCGCCGCTCGTGGAAGGCGGCGAGTCCGGAATCGTCGAGCCGGTAGTCGCCCCGGTACTCGGAGCCGTCGGCCAGAAACGCCCCGTAGGGGCCGACGCTCGCGGCGACGAGCGGACGCCGGCGCCCGACCCGGTTTCCCGGTTCCCTCCAGAACTCGTCGCGCGCGGCCAGCGCCAGCGCGACCGAGAAGCGCAGCACCTCTTCCGCCGCGCCCGGCGAGAGCCCGTGGGCGGCGAGACCGGGGAAGCTCGCCTGGTAGCTCGCCGCGATGATGCAGTCGGCGCCGCTCTCGAGGAAGCGCCGGTGCGCCCGGCGGACCGCCGCGGGCTGATCGAGGAGCGCCCGCGCCGACCAGAGCGGGTGGTTCAGGTCGAACCCGTCGGCCTCGAGCTCGGTGGCGAGCCCGCCGTCGAGCACGAGGAGATCGCCCCCCGGCGGTTCAACAGCCCGTGGAAAAGTCCCCCGCATCCGCACCGCTCCGGAAAGGAAACCGGAATCCACCCCGATT
>CAYGAO010000004.1:3590-29262 GCA_964347715.1 uncultured Acidobacteriota bacterium | reverse complement strand
CGCCCGGACGACGGGGTTCCTCATCTCTCCGAGGACGGATTCTCATGCGGGGCGTCTTGTCCACCGGCTGCCAGGTTCCTCCGCTTCCCGGCCGGCGGTCGGGTACGGTTCGGGGATGGCCTTCGGCGGACTCGACTGGGCGGTCTTCGCGGTCTATCTCGCCGGCGCGCTCGCCCTCGGGCTCTGGGCGGCGCGTTTCGCCGGCGACGGGGCCGGCGCGTTCTTCCTCGCCGGGCGGCGGCTCCCCTGGTGGCTCCTCGGCACCTCGATGGTCGCGACGACCTTCTCGACGGACACCCCGAACCTCGTCGCCGAGCTCGTCCGCCAGAACGGGGTCGCGGCGAACTGGACCTGGTGGGCGTTCTGCATCACCGGGATGCTCACCGTGTTCGTGTTCGCCCCGCTCTGGCGCCGGAGCGGTCTCTCGACCGACCTCGGGTTCTACGAGCTGCGCTACGCGGGGAAGCCCGCCGCGCTCCTCCGCGGCTTTCGCGCGGTCTATCTCGGGGTTTTCTTCAACTGCGTGGTGATCGCGACCGTCACGCTCGCGGGCGCGAAGATCGGCGCGGCGCTCTTCGGGCTCGAGAAGACGACCGCGGTCCTCGCGGCGGGGGCGCTCGCGGCGGCCTACGCGGTGGCCGCCGGTTTCTGGGGCGTGGTGGTGACCGACCTGCTGCAGTTCGTGGTCTCGATGGCCGGCGCGCTGGCGGCGGCCTGGTGGGCGCTCGCGCACCCCGCGGTCGGGGGGCTCTCCGGCCTCGCCGAGCGGTTCGGGGATCGGCTCGCCTTCGTGCCTCCCGCGGGCGCCGAGGCGTTCGCGGTGCTCTTCGTGGTCCCGGTCGCGCTGCAGTGGTGGAGCGTCTGGTATCCCGGGGCCGAACCCGGTGGCGGCGGCTACATCGCCCAGCGGATGCTCGCGGCCCGCTCCGAGCAGGACGCGCTCCGGGGAACCCTCTGGTTCAACATCGCGCACTACGCGCTCCGTCCCTGGCCCTGGATCCTGGTGGCGCTCGCCTCGCTCGCGGTCTATCCCGACCTCGCGGCGATGCGGGCCGCCCTCCCCGGACTCGACCCGGCGCTCGTCGGGGACGATCTCGCCTATCCGCTCATGCTCCGGCTGCTGCCGCCGGGGCTCCTCGGGCTCGCCGCCGCCTCGCTCGCCGGCGCCTTCATGTCCACCGTGGACACCCACCTGAACTGGGGCGCCTCCTATCTGGTCGAGGATGTGTACCGGCGCTTCGTCCGGCGGGACGCCGGCCCGCGCGAGCTGGTCGCGGTCGCGCGGATCGCCACCGTCGCGCTCATGGCCGCCGCCGGCCTGCTCACGCTCTGGCTCGAAACCGCGCGCGGCGGCTTCGGCCTGATCCTGCAGATCGGCGCCGGAACCGGCCCGCTCTTCATCGCGCGCTGGCTCTTCTGGCGCATCAACGCCTGGAGCGAGATCGCCGCGATGGCGGGATCGCTCGCGGTGGCGGTCTCGCTCCCGGCTCTCGGGATCGAACCCGGCTCGATCCGGGGCCTCGTCCTCGGCGTCCTGGCGACGAGCTCGATCTGGATCGCCGCCACCTGGCTCACCCCGCCCGAACCCCGGGCGAAGCTCGACCGGTTCGTCCGGAAGACGCGCCCGCCGGGGCCGGGCTGGCGGGCGGCCTACCGCCGGGTCGGCCTGACGCCCGAACCCGCCGGTCGCGCCTTCGCGGCGTGGCCGGTCGCCTGCGTGATGGTCTATGCGGTGCTCTTCGGCACCGGGGCGCTGCTCTTCGGGAAGGGCGCGCTCGTCGTCTCGGCGTGGGCCGCCCTCGCCGCCGCGGCGGCGGGGCTCCTCGTCCGCCTCCTTCGATCACCGGTCACCGGCGCCGCCGCCGCAGCGAATCCCGATCGATGAGGCGGACCGGAATCTCGATCTCGCGCCCCTCGCGCCAGATGCCGAGCCGCACCGGATCGCCGACCCGGTGGTCCGTCTCGAGGAGCAGCATCAGGTCGCGCTCGGAGGTGACCGCGGATCCGTCCACCGAGAGCAGGTAGTCCCCGCCGTAGCGGATCCGCAGGTTCCCGAGGCGGCCCACCCGGTCCGCGCCAAGGAGCCCGGCGCGCTCCGCGGGGCCGCCCCGCGCCACCGCGCGGATCATGAGCCCGCCGCCGCGCGGGGCGGCGACTCCGGCGCGGCGGAAGGCGGCGGCGAGCCGGGGCGGGACCTCCTGGACGGAGACCCCGAGGTGGGGGTGCGGGTAGCGCCCGCTGCGGATCAGCTCGGGGACCACCCGCGCCACCGTGGCCGCCGGGATCGCGTAGCCGATCCCCGCCGAGGTCCCGGTCGGGCTGACGATCGCGCTGTTCACCCCGACGACCCGGCCGTCGAGGTCGAGGAGCGGCCCGCCCGAGTTGCCCTGGTTGATGGCGGCGTCGGTCTGGATGATCTCGCCGATGAAGCCGCGGTCGGGCGCCTCGATCACCCGCCCGAGCCCGCTCACGACGCCGGTGGTCAGCGTCTGGTCGAGCCCGAACGGGTGGCCGAGCGCGATCACGAACCGGCCCACCTCGAGCGCCCCCGAGTCCCCGAGCGCGAGCGGCGGCGGGCTGCTCTCCGCCTCGACGACGCGGATCACCGCGAGGTCGTTCGAGGGATCGGCGCCCACGAGCTCGGCGTCCCGCACCTCGCCGTCGGCGAAGGTGACCTGCAAGAGGTCGGCGGCCTCGACCACATGGAAGTTCGTGACGATGTGGCCGCGCTCGTCGTACACGAAGCCCGACCCGGCGCCCTGCTGGGTGACGGGTCCGCGGAACCACTCGTGGGTCCGGGTCTCGGCGGTGATGTTCACCACCGCGGGGCTCGCGGTCCGGTACACCCGGGCGACCCGGCGCTCGAGCTCGATCTGCGCCTCGGCGACGCCGGCGAGGAGCAGGATCGCTCCGAGGACGGGGACGGGGTGTGTGGTATTCTTGCTGATCATGAAACCCATTTTCACGATGCGCGGTCTCGGGCGCGCGAGCGTCCTTCTGTACCTGGCTCTCGCGGCTTGCGGCGGTGGCGCCCCGGCCGAGCAGTCGCTGACGATCTATTGTGGCCGCGGCGAGTCGCTCGTGGGCCCGGTCGTGGAAGCCTTCCAGACCGAGACCGGGATCCGGGTGGACATCCGCTACGGCGGAACCGCGGACCTCGCCGCCCAGATCCTGGAAGAGGGCGACCGGAGCCCCGCCGATCTCTACTACGGCCAGGACGCCGGGGCGCTCGGCCAGCTCGCCAGCGAAGGCCGGCTCCGCCCGCTTCCCGAGGCGATCCTCGGTCGCGTCCCCGCCCGCTTCCGGGACGGCGACGGACGCTGGGTGGGGACGACGGGACGCGCCCGCGTCTTCGTTTACAACACCGAGTCGCTCAGCCCGGAGGATCTCCCGGAAGGCGTTGCGGGGCTGACGGATCCGAAGTGGAAGGGCCGGCTCGGCTGGGCCCCGACGAACGGCTCGTTCCAGGCGTTCGTGACCGCGATGCGCGTCCTCGAAGGCGAGGAACGCGCCCGCGCCTGGCTCACCGGCATGATCGAGAACGAAGCCGTGCCCTACCCGAACAACTCGTCGATCTTCCAGGCGGTCGCCGACGGCGAGGTCGAGCTCGCGATCTCGAACCACTACTACCTGTTCCGGTTCCTGGACCAGCACGGCCTCGGCTTCGCCGCGCGCACCGTGGCCCCGTCCGGGGGCGGCGCCGGCGGACTCGTGAACATCTCGGGCGGGGGCGTGCTCGACACCGCGGAGAACTCCGAAGCGGCGGAACGGTTCCTCGCCTACCTGCTCTCCGACGAGGTGCAGGCGCGCTTCGCCCGGGAGACCTTCGAGTACCCGCTCGTTCCGGGGATCCCCACCGATGTCGCGGTGATCCCGCTCTCGGAGCTGAAGCCGCCAGACCTCGAGCTCGGCGATCTCGAGGACCTCCGCGGCACGCTCGATCTGCTCCGCGAGACAGGAGCGATCTAGCCGGATCTCGGCGTCTCCCGGCGGCGGGAGGCCGTGAGCGAGAGCGGTTCGCCGCGCGCCCCGTCGCGGCTGTTGCGGGGTTGCGGGATCGCCGTCGGCGTGGCCTGCGTCCTCCCGCTCCTCTACCTCGCCGTCCGCGCGGTCGCCGGCGGGGGCCTCTCCGAGGTGCTCCTCCGCGAGCGGAGCATCGGCATCGCCGCCCGCACGCTGCTGCTCGCCGGGAGCGTCGCGCTCGCCGCCGCGGCGCTCGGCCTTCCCCTCGCGTGGCTCACCACCCGGACGAATCTCCCCGGGCGCCGGGTGCTGACCGCCCTCCTCGCGCTCCCGCTCGCGGTCCCCTCCTATGTCGCCGCCTTCGCGGCGGCCACCGCGCTCGGGCCGCGAGGTCTCCTCCAGCAGGCGCTCGAGCCGCTCACCGGTTGGGAGCGCCTCCCCGAGATCTACGGGTTTCCCGGCGCTCTCCTCGTGCTCGCGTTCATGAACTACCCCTATGTGTATCTCGCGGTCCGGGCGCGCTTCGAGGTGCTCGACCCGGCGATGAGCGACGCCGGCCGGGTGCTCGGCGCGGGACGCTGGCGGCGACTCGCCCGGATCACCCTGCCGCTCGTCTCGGGGGCGCTGGCGTCGGGGAGCCTGCTCGCGGCGCTCTACACGCTGAGCGACTTCGGCGCGGTGTCGCTGCTCCGCTACGAGACCTTCACCTGGGCGATCTTCAACCAGATGCGGGGTTCGCTCGACCGGCACACCGCCGCCGGGCTCGCGCTCCTGCTCGTCTTCGCGACGCTCCTCGCGCTCGCGCTGGCGCGGCGCTTCGAGGTGGGCCATGGCGCTCCGGCCCCCGGAGCCGTCCGCTCCCGACCGCCGCGCGACCACGAACTCGGCCGCTGGCGCTGGCCGGCCGTCGCCGCCTGCCTGCTCGTCCTCGTTCCGGCGCTCCTGCTTCCGGTCGGCGTCTGCCTCTACTGGTTCTTCGAGGCGTCCCGGGGGGCGGCGGCGGGGCTCGTCGCGGCGCTCGGGCGCACCGGGCTCGCCTCCGCGCTCGCGGCGCTCGCCACCACGGCGGCCGCGGTGCCGGTGGCGTTCCTGACCGTGCGCTTTCCGTCGCGCGCGACCGTCGCGCTCCGCGCCGCGTGCCACCTCGGGTTCGGGCTCCCCGGCCTCGTGGTGGGCCTCTCGCTGGTCTTCTTCGCGGTGTCCCTCGCCCCCTTCCTCTACCAGACGCTCGCGCTGCTCGTCTTCGCCTACGCCGTCCAGGCGCTCCCGCAGGCCCTCGCCCCGGTGGAGGCGACGCTCGCCCCGATCAGCCCCGGGCTCGATGCCGCCGCACGCACCCTCGGCGCCGGCTGGGCGCGGCGGCACTTCCGGATCACGCTGCCGCTGCTGCGTCCGGGGCTCGCCTCCGCGCTCGCGCTCGTCTTCCTCACGAGCGTCAAGGAGCTCCCGGCGACTCTGATGCTCGCCCCGACCGGCTTCGCCACCCTCGCCACGACGGTCTGGAGCGCCGCCGAGAACGTGGAGCTCGGCCGGGCGGCGGCGGCGGCGCTCGTGCAGCTCGGCTGCTGCTCGGCGGTGCTCCTCTTCGTGCTGCGCCCTTCCCGGCCGCTGCGTCCCGCGGTCCGCTGATGCCGAAGCCTCCGGCGCTCGCCTGCCGCGGGATCGAGAAGCGTTTCTCGGCCGCGGGCCGGCTGGTCCTCGACCGGGTCGACCTCGAGGTCGCCCGCGGCGAGCTGACGGCGATCCTCGGGCCGAGCGGCGGCGGAAAGACGACGCTGCTCCGGATCGTCGCCGGACTCGATACCCCCGACGCCGGCGAGGTCCGCCTGCTCGGGCGCACCGTGACCGCCCCCGGCGCGTTCGTCCCGGCCGAGTCGCGGCGGGTCGGCTTCGTGTTCCAGGACTACGCGCTCTTCCCCCACCTCACCGTGCTCGAGAACGCGGCCTTCGGGGTGCCGGGGCCGGCGGGGCTCTCGCGGGCGTGGGGGGCGCTGCAGCTCGTCGGCCTCTCGGAGGCGGCCGGGCAGCGGCCGCACGAGCTCTCCGGCGGCGAGCAGCAGCGGGTCGCGCTCGCCCGGGCGCTCGCGCCGGAGCCGTCGCTCTTCCTCCTCGACGAGCCGTTCTCGAACCTGGACGCGCCGCTGCGCGCCGGGGTGCGCGAAGAGGTGGCCCAGCTGCTCCGCCGGCTCGGAACGACGGCAGTCCTCGTGACCCACGACCGCGAGGAGGCGTTCGTGTTCGCCGACCGCGTCGTCCTCCTCCTCGAGGGGCGGGTGGTCCGCGCCGGAGGTCCCGAGGATCTCGTCCGCGATCCCGGCAGCCGCGAGGCGGCGCGGTTCCTCGGCGAGTCGAACTTCCTGCCGGGAGCGAGCGACGGCGAGACCGCGGTCTGCGAGATCGGGAAGGTGGCGCTCGTGCCCCCGCCTCCGGGCAGCGCGCCGCTCCGGGGCGCGGTCGAGGTGCTGCTGCCCCTCGACGGCCTGATCCTCGAACCCTTCGCCGGCGACCCCGGGCCGCTCGCCCCCGCCACGGGCGGCGGGGCCACGGCGGTGCTCACCCGCGTCTCGTTCCGGGGCGCCTTCCTCCTCGTCGAGGCCCGCCTCCCGTCGGGCGCGCTCGTCGGCGCCCGCTCGCCGGCCCGCGAGATCTGGCAGGGGCTCCTCCGCCCCGGCCAGCGCGTCCGCCTCCGCCCCGCCGGCCCGGTCCCGGTCTTCCCGCCGAATTCCGGGGGCGAATCGAGACCGGCAGCGCACCGCCGGCGCGGGGAACGACTCCCGACGAGCGCACGGCCCGATCCCCGGGGTCGGGAATGACGCGGCTAACAGCCTGTGGATGAAGCGCCCCGCATGGAAATCTGTCCTCGAAGAGATCGGGAACTCCATCGTCCGGGCGGATGCGGGGCGCTTTCCCCACCGGATGGCGGCCCGAATCGCTGGCGCGATCCATTCCGCCCTCTTTCGCGGGGAGGGAGGACCCTCCCCGGCGGCGCTTCGCACCGCGTCGGCGCACGAGGGACTTTCTCCAGAGCCTGCCATGCAGGCACGACACCGTGTTCGCAGCGCAACTCCTACGTCCCGATGGGCCGCAATTTCGCACGCAGCGCACTCTCGAAGTCGCGGCGAGTCACGGTGCGCGCGGCGAGCAGCTTGTTGCCGGAGTCCTCGAGCGTAAGGACTTCCCAGTGCCCGCGCACAAGGCGTCCGCCACGCAACTCGGGCACGAGCCAAAGCACATCACCGGAATCCGGATCGTGGCTTGGCTCTTCGGAGGGTCCACCGATGGAGTCGAAGAACGGCCGATCCACAGCCACGGCGATCTTGGAATGCCATCTGCGAAGGGTGGGACCCTTCACCTGTAGCTGCGGCATGAGGCGCTTCGCGCCGGAGGACCGCCAATCCGGCCGGCGGACATGGCTCGGAAAGGGCGGCCGATGGCCCTCGTCGTCCTGGAGCTGCCGAAACTCCGCGTCCATCCCCTTGCCCGAGAAGTACACCGCCTGAATTTCCAGACCGAACCACCGCTGCGCTTCGCCGTCGGACGCCACCACCAGGTCGATTCTTCCGGCGTGTTTTCCGGTCGTGGCGCTTCGCATGAACGGCACTTCGCGCGCAAGCCTCGCCGTGCCGCTCCGAAACCCGACGATGTCTGCAAGCCACCGCACCAGAAGTCCGTTCTGCTCGAAGCGAATCGGGCAAACGATGACCCGATGGCCGACCGGTTCGTGGATTCGCCCATCCCGATGCGTGTAGCTCTGGATGGAGCATACTCCGCCGCGCTTGTTGCATTGCATGTCCCGAAATGGGCACCCGATCTGCCGGTCGCCTCCAATAGCCACGGCCGCGAGGTCCCGGCGCTCGTCCGGTGTCAGCGACATGAAATCGCGGCCGTACCACTCCGCAATCCCGTAGCGCTTCACGAGAACAGGTCGTCTCGGGTAACGACGAGCTCCGGGACGCGTGCATGATGGCCGTTCTTCATTTCGACGAAGACGCAGCGGAAATCATGCATCCGAATCAGATCGACGATTTCCTGGGAATAGTCGTAGGTCAGGAGGAAATCACAGCCGCTGTCGGCGAGAATCTGGAAGATACGGGCGTGGTTGACCGAGTTGTGCGCGTAGAGGCGGGACCCCGCCCGCTTGCCGCCAGCGGCCGTGTAGGGTGGGTCCACGAAGAAGCGGAAGCAGCGATTCGAAGCCAGAACTTCCATCAACTTCTGGCCGTCTCCCTCGAAGAACGCCAGTCGTCCAGCGTATCTGGCGATCTCTCGAATACGCCTGGTGATCGTTTCGGGATACCAGCGCGACAAGAGACCCTTGCCGTTCTCTCCATTCTTGGTCAGGGAGGCGCCTGGGGCGAGTATGCCGCCACGTCTCGTGCGGTTCAGTACCAGCGTTCGGAAGCCGTGATCGACGACATCGAGCGGTGATCCAGCGCCGAGTTCATCGATCACCCGTCGATCGGGCACGAACTCTTCCACGTGGGCGATCAACTGGTCGGAATGCCGTGTAGCAGCGCGCCAGAACGCAGCGACATCGCGGTCGAGTTCCACGAGGACAGCGGAAGCGACTAGCTCTTCCATGACGGCAGTGAGAGATACGATCGCGCCTCCGGCGAACGGCTCCACCAAAACGGCGTCGGGGCAGGCGCTCAGCCACTCTCGAATGTGGGGTATCAGCCAGGTCTTGCCGCCGGGGTAACGGAGCGGACTGCGATGCGGGACCGTGGCCACGTTGACAGCCGGGATTCTGGACCGCGGAAACTGCGGGACGTCCATGCGAACGCGCGGGGCAGAGGAGCGACGCACCGCCGCACGAACTGTGTGGCGGAACATTACGGCGCACCGGAGGCGCTCGAGTCTGGCGCTGCGCAGGAAAGTTCTACGAATCGCGGGTAGTGTTGTGGTCGCAGGAGCGGACGCGTCGGGTAGCGGCGTCCGCGCGGAGGTCGGACCGGGGGCCACTGGGTGTTCGTACGGCGCACGCTGCCCACGAACTTGGATTCCCTCATCTTGCGCCGCCTCGCGTTCGTCGGGGACGTCCGGGTTGACTCCCCCGGCAGTACGGACGAGTCTGACACAGTGGACTGGCGGGTGTCATCTAGCAGCCTGTGGAGAAAGTCCCTCGTGCGCCGACGCGGCGCGGAGCGCCGCCGGGGAGGGGTGCGGGGAGGGTCCTCCCTCCCCGCGAAAGCGGGGGGAACGGATCGCGCCAGCGATTCGGGCCGCCACCCTGTGGGGGAAGCGCCCCGCATCCGCCCGGACGACGGGGGTCCCCATCGCTTCGAGGACGGATTCCCATGCGGGGCGCTTTATCCACAGGCTGCCAAGGGCTCAGATCGATCGGGGCGGCAGTCGGAGTGCTGGCGCACGGGGCCCCACCGGAAGGGGTGGAACGCCGAATTGGTGCCGCGGCCGAGCCGATCGGAGGGGTGGCGGAAGCGTGCCACAGCGAAGCGTCATGCCATGTCACGGGGGTGGCCGTTGCGGGGCGGGGCGCGATCCGGGAGACTTCGACCCGAGGCGGGGGGCCCCATGACGAGATTCCTGGTTGCGCTGGGCGTGGTCGTGGCGGCGGCGGGTTGCGGCGGCGGGGGCGAGCACCCCTGGAACGCGCTCGACGCCGAGCGTCCGATCCCGGCGCGCGACAGCGTGTTCATCGAGGAGCTCACCTGGATGGAGGTGCGGGACCGGATCGCCGGGGGCGCGACCACCGCGATCCTCGCCACCGGCGGGATCGAGCAGAACGGCCCGTATGTGGTCACCGGGAAGCACAACCTGGTGCTCCGGGCGACGACCGAGGCGATCGCCCGCCGGCTGGGGGACGCGCTGGTGGCGCCGATCGTGAAGCTCGTGCCGGAGGGGGACCACGACCCGCCGACCGGGCACATGCGCTATCCGGGGACGATCGGCCTGACCCCCGAGACCTTCGAGATGGTCCTGTTCGATGTGGCCCGGAGCCTCGCGGCGAGCGGCTTCGCCGAGGTGATGCTGATCGGCGACAGCGGCGGCAACCAGCGGGGCATGGCGGCGGTCGCCGAGCGCTGGAACCGGGACCCGCCGCACCCGGGGGTCAGCCTCCACCACCTCCCGGAGTACTACTCGGAGGACCTGTGGAGCTACGAGCAGTTGAAGGAGCTCGGGGTCCACCAGGTTCCGGATGTGCAGTCCGCATCGCGCGGCGACATCCACGACGACTACCACTACGACGCGATCCTGGCCACGGTGGATCCGGGATCGATCCGGACCCGGGAGCGCCGGGCGGCGGGGGAATTCTCGATCAACGGGGTCCCGCTCGATCCGCTCGACCGGACCGTGGCGAACGGCCACGCGCTCGTGGCGCGCCGCGCCGAGATCACCGTGGCGGCGTTCCGGCGGTCGCTCGAGGAGACCCCCGAGCGGTGAGCGGGCGAAACGACTCCGCGCCGCCGGACGAGAACGCCCGGCGGAAGTTCCTCTCGTTCTGCTCCGGCGTCGGGCTGACCTCGACGCTCTTCCCCGGCGTCCTCTGGGCGCGCCTCCAGGAGGACGGCTCGGGGAGCGTGACCGTCGGGATGATGCGGGAGGCGGCGGCGCTCGCCGGGCTCGAGTTCACCGACGAGGAGTACGGGTTGATGCTCGAGGAGGCGCAGAAGAACTTCGACCACTACGGGGAGATGCGCGAGACCTCCCTCGACAACGCGCTCGCCCCGCCCCTCTACTTCGACCCGGCCGTCCCCGGGATGCGTTTCGACCGCACCGAGCGGGGGGTGCGCCCCGGCCCCGCTCCCCCCGTTTCCCGTCCGGCGGACCTCGAGGCGGCCGCCTTCTGGCCGGTCACCCGGCTCGCCCGGCTGATCGAGACCCGCGCGGTCTCCGCGGTCGAGCTGACCGAGATGTACCTGGCCAGGATCGAGCGCTTCGACCCGCTCCTGAACTCTGTCGTGACCACGACCGGAGCGCGCGCCCGGGAGCAGGCGCGGCGGGCCGACGCCGAGATCGCCGCCGGACGCTACCGGGGCCCGCTCCACGGCATCCCCTGGGGCGCGAAGGACATCATCTCGGTCCGCGGCGCGCGGACCACCTGGGGAGCGGCCCCGTTCCGGGACCAGGTTCTCGATGCCGACGCCGCCGTGGTCGAGCGCCTCGACGCCGCCGGCGCGGTGCTCGTGGCGAAGCTGACCACCGGCGAGCTCGCCTTCGGCGACACCTGGTTCGGCGGGCGCACGAACAACCCGTGGAAGCCCGAGGAGGGATCGAGCGGATCCTCGGCCGGCTCCGGCTCGGCGACCGCCGCCGGGCTCGTGGGCTTTGCGATCGGGACCGATACCGGCGGCTCCATCCTCTCGCCGGCGGTGCGCTGCGGCGTCGTGGGCCTCCGGCCCACCTTCGGGCGGGTCAGCCGGCACGGGGTGATGGCCGCGGGGTACTCGCTCGACAAGATCGGCCCGATGACCCGGAGCGTCGAGGACGCCGCGCTCGTCCTCGGCGCGATCGCCGGGCCCGACGGCCGGGACCTCGCCGTCGCCGACATCCCGTTCAACTGGGACGGCGCCGCCTCGCCGGACGATCTCCGCTTCGGCTACCTCGCCGCCGCGTTCGAGGACGGGGACTCGCCCGAAGGCGAAGCCACGATCGCCCACGCCCGCCGCACGCTCGAGACCCTCCGCGCGCTCGGCCACGAACCGAGACCGGTCACGATGCCGGAGAGCCGGCTCACCTACTTCATCGAGTATGTGGAGCGCTCCGCCGGGTTCGACGAGTTCGCCCGCAACCGCCGGGACCGCGACCTGAAACGCCAGCGGCACCGGGGAGAGCTGCGCGCATCGCACCTCGTGCCGGCGGTCGAATACCTCCAGGCGAACCGGATTCGCCGGCTCTACATGGACGAGCTGGCCCGGGAGTTCGGCGACCTCGATGCCGTCGTCGCGCCCTGGCGGGCGATCAACGCGCTCACGAGCATGACCGGCCACCCCGTGGTCACGATCCCGAACGGGTTCGAGCCGGACGGGACGCCGACGGGCATCGCGCTGGTGGGGGCGATCCACGGCGAGGAGCGGCTCCTCCGCGCGGCGCGGGCGCTCGAAGCCGCCACCCCGTACCACGAACGCCACCCGGGTCTCTGACCCGGCGGCGCCCTACTTCCGTCCGGCGAGCCGGGGCCAGAGCGGCTCGCCCGCCCGGAGGACGAGGGCGCGGTCGCTCCGGAAGCCCGCTTCCTCGAGGCGGGGAGGCCTGGCGCCACCGGCGCCGAGCCGCCCCAGGATCTTCCCGCACGACCGCGGCATGACCGGGCAGAGCAGCACTGCGGCGATCCGCGTCGCCTCCGCCGCCTCGAAGAGGGTCTCGTCGAGCAACTCCCCGGCGGCCGGATCCTTCGCGAGCTTCCACGGAGCTCGCCCGGTGAGGAACTCGTTCACCGCGCCGACGATCTCGAACGCGGCCCCCGCGCCGTCCTGAAGCCGGAGCCCCTCCATCGCCTCGCGGTACCGCGCCGTCGCCCCCGAGGCGATCTCGGGCAGCCGCGAGCGCGAGGACGGGGCGAGGCGCCCGCCGCGGTAACGCCCCGCCATCGAGGTGAGCCGGCTGATCAGGTTGCCGAGCGCGTTCGCGAGGTCCGCGTCGTAGCGCGCCTCGAAGCGGTCCCAGGAGAAGTCGCCGTCCTGGCCGTAGGGGAACTCGCGCACGAGGAAGAGCCGCAGCGGATCGGAGCCGAAGTGATCGCTCGCCTCGAGCGGATCCACGACGGTCCCGAGCGACTTGCTCATCCTCTCCCCCATGAAGTTCACGAAGCCGTGGCCGAACACCTGGCGTGGCAGCGGGAGCCCCGCCGCCATCAGCATCGCCGGCCAGATGACCGCGTGGAAGCGGGTGATGTCCTTGCCGACGATGTGGAGATCGGCGGGCCAGCGCTCCTCCCAGCCCTCTTCGTCGAGTCCGTAGCCGGTCGCGGAGAGGTAGTTCGTCAGCGCGTCGAACCACACGTAGACGACGCTCTCCTCGTCGAACGGGACCGGGATCCCCCAGCCGGCGCCGGGGCGGCTCACCGAGAGATCCAGGAGCCCCGCCTCGAGCACGCGGGTCAGCTCGTTCCGGCGGGTCGCCGGCTCGATGAAGTCCGGCTGCTCCCGGTAGAGCTCGAGGAGGCGGTCCCGGTAGGCGGAGAGCCGGAAGAAGTGGTTCCGCTCGGTGATCCATTCGGCCGCCGCCCGGTGGAGCGGACAGCGCCCGTCTTCGAGATCCTTCTCCTGCTTGAACGCCTCGCAGGAGACGCAGTACCAGCCCTCGTAGGCGCCTTCGCGGATGTCTCCCCGCTCGCGGATCGCCCCGAGCAGCTTGCGGACGCCGAGCCGGTGGCGCTTCCCGGTGGTGCGGATGAACTCGTCGAACGAGATGTCGAGCTTCTTCCAGACCGCGCGGAAGGTGTCCTCCATCCGCTCGCAGTAGGCGAGCGGGTGGAGTCCCTGCGCTTCGGCCTGCCGCCGCACATTCGCCGAGTGCTCGTCGGCGCCCATCAGGAAGTGGGTCTCGTGACCCGCGCTCCGCTTGTAGCGCGCGATCACATCGGCGGTGATCTTCTCGTAGGCGGTGCCGAGGTGCGGCGGCGAGTTCACATAGTCGATCGCCGTCGTGAGGTAGAACCGGGGCACGCGCCAGGATTCTAAGTAGCCACCGGCCCCTCCGGGACAGGAGGAACCCCCGGGTTGACGAGGTTGCCCGGGTTCGGCAGACTCGCCCGGATGTTTCGGTTACCCGGATTCCCCCTCCGTCGCTCGGCGGGACTCCTGTGGCTCCTCGCGCTCTGGGCCGGGCCGGCTGCGGCCCAGCTCTCCGCCCGCGCCGTCGCCGACCTCGGGCCGCGCGCCTTCGTGATCACCGGCGCCACGGTGCACCTCGGGGACGGGTCGGTCCTCGAGGGCGCCCGGGTCGCGCTCGACGGCGGGCTGATCGTCGGAGTGGGCCCGGACGCCGCCGCGCCGCCCGGCGCCTGGGAACTCGACGCCGCCGGACAGCACCTCTACCCGGGATTCGTCACCGCGCTCGGCGACCTGGGGCTCGCCCACTCCGAAGTCCCCGAGACGGCCCCCGCGCGCGGCCCCGAAGACCGGCCGCTGACCCATTCCTGGCGCCGCGCCGCGGACGACCTCGCAACCGACGACGAGCGGATCGCCGCCCGGCTCCACCGCGGGTTCACTTCGGCGGTCGTCGTTCCGGGCGGCGGGATCGTCTCCGGCCACGCCGCCTTCGTGAATCTCGCCGCGACCGGGGAGGTGGATGCGCGCGACCTGGTCCTGAGCGAGGACGCGGCGCTCATGGTGCGGCTCGAGACCGCCGGCTTCCGCTCGTTTCCGGGCTCGCTCATGGGAGTGATCGCCTACCTGCGCCAGCTCTTCCTCGACGCCTCGCACTACCGCGAGGTCCGCGAGCTCTACGAGAGCGATCCGGCGGGGCTCCCCCGGCCCCGCTACGACCGGGCGCTCGCCCCGCTCGCGGCGGCGGTGGCGGGCGACCAGCCGGTGCTCCTCCCGGCGAACCTCGACAAGGAGGTCCGCCGGATGACGCGCCTCGCGCTCGAACTGGGCCTTCGCCCCGTGCTCTACGGCGGCCACGAGGCCGCCCGGTCCGCCGCCTTCCTCGCCGAGCGCGATGTTCCGATCCTCGTGAACCTGGACTGGCCGCAGGCGGCGGAGGACGCGGATCCGGAAGCGGTGGTCCCGCTCCGGGAGCTGCGGCTCCGCGACCGGGCGCCGGCGGGTCCGGCGGCCCTCGCCGCTGCCGGGGTCCGGTTCGCGTTCTACGGCGCCGGGCGGGCCGAGGACGACCTCGCCGCCGTCCGCACCGCGGTCGAGCGGGGACTCGACCCGGAGGCCGCGCTCACCGCGCTCACGCTCGCCCCGGCGGAGATCTTCGGGCTCGACGACCGGGTGGGCTCCATCGCCGCCGGACGGATCGCGAACCTCGTGATCGCGGACCGGAGCATCTTCGAGGAGGACGCCCGGGTCACGACGGTCTTCGTGGACGGGGTGATCCACCATCCACCCGCCACGGACACCGAGGATACGGACTCCGAGGGAGGCCCCCGATGAGATCCATCCCGCTCGCCGCCGGGACGCTCCTGCTCGCGGCCCCGCTCGCCGCCCAGGACCTCGTGATCCGGGGCGCCACCGTGCTCACCGTCACCGACGGAACGCTCTCGCCGGGAGCGATCCGGGTCGAGAACGGGAAGATCGCCGAGGTCGGCCCTTCGGTCGCCGTTCCCGACGGAGTCGAGATCATCGAGGCCGACGGCATGTTCGTGATGCCCGGCATCGTGGACGCCCACTCGCACATCGCCGCCGAATCCATCAACGAGGGGACGGTCGCGGTGTCCTCGATGACGGGGACCGACGATGTCGTGGATCCCTACGACATCGACATCTACCGCGAGCTCGCCGGCGGGGTCACCACCTCGAACATCCTCCACGGCAGCGCGAACCCGATCGGCGGCCGGAATGTCGTGATCAAGCACCGCTGGGGCGCCGACGCCGAGGGACTCGTCTTCGCGGGCGCCCCGCCGGGGATCAAGTTCGCCCTCGGCGAGAACCCGAAGCGCTCCCGCGGGATGCCGCCCGGCGTGGAGCCGCGCTACCCGGCGACCCGGATGGGCGTCGTGGAGGTGATCCGCCAGGCGTTCCTCGAGGCCGAGGCCTACCGCCAGGCCTTCGCCGACCACGAGGCGGCGCGCGCGGCGGGGAGCACCGCGCTGCCGCCCCGGCGCGACCTGAAGCTCGAGGCGCTCGTCGAGGTCCTCGAGGGCGAGCGCCTGGTCCACGCCCACTGCTACCGCCAGGACGAGATCCTCCAGCTGCTCCGGGTCGCCGAGGAGTTCGGGGTGCGGATCGCAACGCTCCAGCATGTGCTCGAGGGCTACAAGGTCGCCGACGAGATCGCCGCCCACGGCGCCGGCGCCTCGACCTTCTCCGACTGGTGGGCCTACAAGGTCGAAGCGTACGACGCGATCCCCCACAACGCCGCGCTCATGGCCGAGCGCGGCGTCCTCGTCTCGATCAACTCGGACAGCGCCGAGGAGGCGCGCCACCTGAACCAGGAGGCGGCGAAGGCGGTGAAGTGGGGCGGGATGACCGAGGACCAGGCGCTCGCCACGATCACGATCAACGCCGCGATCCACCTCGGCGTCGGCGACCGCGTCGGTTCCATCGAGGTCGGCAAGGACGCCGACCTCGCGGTGTTCGACCGCCACCCGCTGAGCACCTTCGCGGTGAACCGGTTGACGGTGGTGGACGGCGAGGTGCGCTTCAGCCGGGAGCGCGACCTGGCGATGCGCGAGGCCGCCGCCGCCGAGCGCGCCGGGCTCGAAGCGAAGTTCGCGGCGGACGAGGACGAGAACGGGCCGCGCGGCCCTTCGGGGAACCGGCGATGAACGCGATGCTGGCCCTGCTCCTCTCGGGGGCGCCCCCCCTCTTCGGCCAGGCTCCGGGAACGGACATCTGGCTCATCCGGAACGCCCGGATCCACACGATGGTCGAGGGCGCCGAGCCGATCGGGTCGGGCTCGATCCTCGTGCGCGACGGCCGGATCGTCGAGATCGGCGAGGTCTCCGCCCCGGAAGGGGCCACCGTGATCGAGGCCGAGGGCCTCGAGGTGTATCCGGGCATGATGGATTCCGTCAGCCAGCTCGGCCTCACCGAGATCGGCGCGGTCAGCGCGACCGTGGACACGAGCGAGCTCGGCGAGATGAATCCCCACCTCCGGGCGGCCACCGCGATCCACCCGGCGAGCGAGCACCTCCCGGTCGCCCGGGCGAACGGGATCACCCACGCGGTGGTCGCCCCCGGCCGCCTCGGCGGGTTCGGTGGCGGCGCCGCCGGGATCTCGGGGCAGGCGTCCATCGTCCACCTCGACGGCTGGACCGTCGAGGAGATGGACATCGAACCCTCGGGGGGAATGGTCGTGGTCTGGCCGACGCACGAACTGCGCGTCTTCGATCCGGCGACCTTCCGTTCCGAACGGCGCTCGTTCGAGGACGCGAAGGAGGCCTACGAGACCGCGGTGGGCGAGTTCGCCGAGGTGTTCGCGGCGGCGCGCCGCCACCAGCAGCTCGGCCCCGGGGAGCGCGACCTCCGCCGCGATCTCCGTCTCGAGGCGCTCGCTCCGGTGCTCGAGGGCGAGCTGCCGCTGCTCGTGGTCGCCCAGGGCGCCCGCGAGATCCGCCACGCGGTCGCCTTCGCCGAGGAACAGGGCGTCCGCATGATCCTGCTCGGCGCCCGCGACGCCTGGAAGGAGAAGGAGCTTCTCGCCGAGAAGGACATCCCGGTGATCCTCGGGCCGACGCAGCGCCTCCCCGCCGAGGAGGACCACCCCTACGACCGGCCGTTCACGCTGCCCGGCGAGCTCCACGAAGCGGGCGTCACCATCGCGTTCGCCACCTTCGGGTCCGCGAACTCGCGGCTGCTCCCCTACGAGGCCGGACACGCGGTGGGATACGGCCTGCCGCGCGAGGAGGCGATGCGGGCGATCACCGCCACCCCGGCGCGCCTCTTCGGCCTCGAGGAGGACTTCGGGACGATCGAGGAGGGGAAGGTCGCGAACCTGATCGTCGTGAACGGCGATCCGCTCGAGATCCGCACCGAGGTGCGGCATGTCTTCGTGAAGGGGGCCGAGGTCCCGCTCGACAATCGGCACCAGCGCCTCTACGAGACCTGGCGCGCGCGGCCCCGCCGATGAGCGGCGCGCTCGGGGCGCTGCTGCTGATCTCGGCTCTTGCCCCGGCGGCGCGCGCCGCCGCCGACGAGTCCGACTTCCTGAGCCGGATCCGCCGGCTCACCGTCGAGGGGCGGCGCGCCGGCGAGGGGTACTTCTCGCCCGACGGTTCGGAGATGGTCTTCCAGTCCGAGCGCGAGCCCGGAAACCCCTTCTTCCAGATCTACCTCCTCTCCTTCGAGACCGGCGAGACCCGGCGCGTCTCGCCCGGGATCGGCAAGACCACCTGCGCCTTCATCTCGCCGGCGAACGGGGACATCCTGTTCGGCTCGACCCACCTCGACCCGCGCTCCGAAGAGCTCCAGCGCGCCGAGATCGAGTTCCGGGCGAGCGGGCGGGAGCGGCGCTACGAGTGGGACTACGACCCGGCGATGGACATCTTCGTCCGGGGCCGGGATACCGGCGAGCTCGTCCGGCTGACCGACGCCGACGGCTACGACGCCGAGGCGAGCTATTCCCCGGACGGCAGCCGGATCGCCTTCACCTCGATGCGCTCCGCCTTCGGCGAACTGAGCGAGGAGGAGGCCCGCCGGGCCAGCTTCGATCCCTCCTGGTTCGGCGAGATCTGGATCATGCGCGCCGACGGGAGCGATCAGACCCGGCTCACCGAGAGCCCGGGCTACGACGGCGGCCCCTTCTTCTTCCCGGACGGCGAGCGGATCATCTGGCGGCGGTTCTCCGAGGACGGGCTCGTCGCCGACATCTGGTCCATGCGGACCGACGGCTCCGATCAGCGCCAGCTCACGGACTTCGGCGCGATGAGCTGGGCGCCCTATGTCCACCCCTCGGGGGAATACCTCCTCTTCGCGACGAACCGGCTCGGCTTCGGCAACTTCGAGATCTACCTGGTGGACATCCGGGGCGAGAAGGAGCCGGTGCGCGTCACCACCACCGACGGTTTCGACGGGCTGCCGGCGCCGACCCCCGACGGGCGGGGTCTCTCGTGGACCTCGACTCGCCACGGCGGCGAGGGTGGTCAGATCTACCTCGCCGACTGGAATCACGAGGCGGCGCTCGCCGCGCTCGATTCCGCGCCGGCGCGGATTCCCGCTTCGGAGAACCGATCGCCCGAGCTCTCCCCGGAGTAGGATGCGTCAGGCTCCCGCGCCCGGATCCGGGGGCTGACGGTCCCGAGGAGGCCGCCCGAACGGGATGCGCACGAACCTGCTCGACGCCCGCACGGTGGACTACCTCGAGCTCATCGGCAACGGACGGTCCTGCGCCGTCCCGCCGTACCAGCGGAACTACTCCTGGACGAAGGAAGAATGGGAGGACCTCTGGAACGACCTCCTCGAACTCCGGGCCGACCCGGCGAGCCGACACTACCTGGGGTCGCTCGTCGTCCACGCGGAGAGCGACTGGAAGTACCGGGTCATCGACGGCCAGCAACGGTTGGCCACCCTGGCGCTGCTGTGCCTCGCCGTCATCGCGCGTCTTCTGGAACTGGCCCGAGAGGGAATCGACGCCGAGAAGAACCGCCAGCGAGCCCAGGGCCTGCGCGATCGCTTCATCGGAGAGAAGGATCCCGCCTCGCTCGTCGAAGCCAGCCGCCTGACCCTGAACCGGACGGACGACGCCTTCTACCAGGACTACCTGGTGCAACTCCGGAAGCCCTCGAATCCGAGAGGGCTGCGGAAGTCCAACCGCCTGATCCACGACTGCTTCCGATTCTTCCTGGACCGCCTGCACTCGATTCCGGACCTCCGTGACGACGGGGAAGCCCTCGCCAATCTGGTGTTCCGGACCGTCTCGCGCCAGGTGCTCTTCATCCTGATCGCCGTCGAAGACGAGCTGAACGCGTACACCGTCTTCGAAACGCTGAACGCGCGCGGACTGAAGCTGACGACGACGGACCTGCTCAAGAACCACCTGTTCTCGCGGGTCCGGGTCCTGTCCGACCTGGAGTCGCTCGACCGCCGCTGGGGTTCGCTGATCGAGACCGTGGGCCAGGAGCGATTCCCGGATTTCCTTCGCTATCACCTGCTGTCGGAGCACCCGCGGGTCCGGAGACGCCGGTTGTTCCGGATGGTGCGCGACCGGTTCCGGACCCTTCCGGATGTGATGGGCCTCGTGGGGCGCCTCGAGGAACGCGCCGAGCTGTTCGCCGCCCTCTCCGATCCCGGCCACGAGTACTGGGACGCGCTTCCGGAGGCCAGACCGGTCGTTCGGGAGCTCGTCCTGTTCCGGGTGAGCCAGATGACGCCGTTGCTCCTTGCGGTCTGGGAGGAGTTCTCGCCGGCGGATTTCGTGCGGGTGATGAAACTCGTGAGCGTGATCTCCTTCCGCTACCACCTCGTCAGCGCGCTCGGCCGGACGGAGGTCGAACCCGCGTATGCGAATGCTGCCCGGGCGGTTTCCGAGGGGAAGGCCAGCACCCCGGCCGGAGTGTTCGCTCTCCTCCGCCGCATCCATGTGGACGATCAGAAGATGCAGCAGGACTTCACCCGCCTGGAGGTGAATACGCGCGGTTCGCGGAAGCGAGTGGCGAAGTACATCCTCGCGCGACTCGAGGCGGATCTGTCCGGCAGAGCCGTCGATCCGGAAACCGACCCGGGCACGATCGAACACATCCTGCCGGAGAACCCCGGAACCGAATGGGAGGACGATTTCCCGCCGAAGCGACAGGAAGCGTTCGTGTACCGCGTCGGCAATCTCACCCTCCTCTCCGCGTCGGCGAACCGCGCGGTCGGTCGCCGTCCGTATGCCGAAAAGGTCGAGACCTATGGACGGAGCGAGTACGCCCTGACCCGCGGTATCGAGAAGATGGCGCCGGAATGCTGGACCAGGGAACTCCTGGAAGCCCGCCAGGAGCAACTGGCCGTTCGCGCGGCCCACATCTGGAGATCGGACCTTGCCTGATTCGCTGGCCGCCCCCGCCTCGCGGTGGCGGACTCCGTTGCGCCTCGCCCTCGTCCTCGCGGCCCTGCCGC
The DNA here is from genome assembly GCA_964347715.1 of uncultured Acidobacteriota bacterium. GTDB lineage: Bacteria > Acidobacteriota > Vicinamibacteria > Marinacidobacterales > Marinacidobacteraceae > CAYGAO01. Next base: position 8,632 of record CAYGAO010000004.1, on the reverse strand, counting down.
TCGCCGCGGCGGCGCAGACCCCCGAGGCGGCGCGGGCCGATGTGCTCGCGCTCACCGGCCCCGGAACCGACGGCCGCGCGGTGGGAACCGCGGGCACCGCGACCGCCCGGCGCTACCTGCTCGCGGAACTCGCCGCCGCCGGTGTCGAACCGCTGCCCGGGCGGGACCGGCTGAGCCTGCCGTTCCCCTTCGTGTCCGGGGTGGAGCCGCTCGGGGCGACGCTCCGCGCCGGCGGCCACAAGCGCTTCGCCGGCGACGACCTGCGCGCCTTCGCCTTCTCCGAGACCGGCGAGGTCCGCGGGCGGCTGTTCTTCGCCGGCTACGGGATCCGCGTTCCCGAGACCGCCGGCTTCTCCTACGACAGCTACGCCGGCCACGAGGTGGAAGACCGGATCGTCGTCGCGCTCCGCTACTTCCCCGACTCCGCCGAGGGGGAACGGCGCGCCGCACTGAGCCGGAACGCCGGGCTTCGCCAGAAGGCCGCCGCCGCGCGCGACCTGGGCGCCGTCGGGCTCGTCCTGGTGACCGGCCCGCGTTCCGAGAACGCCGGCGCGCTCGCCCCCGACGGGTTCGACATCGCGGCCCCGGGCGGGCAGGGGATCGTCGCCGTCTCGATCACCGGCGAAGCGGCGGAACGGCTCCTCGCCGGGAGCGGGATCGCGCTCGGCGACGCGCAGGAAGCCCTCGACCGGAGCGATCTGGACCCCGCCGGCTCCCGAGACCTGCCCGGCGCGGCGGTGCTCTCGGTGGACCTCGAACGGATCCGCGCCACCGGCGTGAATGTGGTCGGGGTGCTGCCCGCGGCGGACGGGAGCGCCGCGCCGCCGTTCGTGGCGATCGGCGCCCACTACGACCATCTGGGCCGCGGCGGCTCCGGATCGCTCGCCCCGCACGGCGCGGCGGAAGTGCACCCCGGCGCGGACGACAACGCCTCGGGGGTCGCCGCGGTGCTCGCGGTCGCCCGCCGGGTGGCCGAGGAGCCGCTCCCCAGGCCGCTGCTCGTCGGGCTCTGGTCCGGCGAGGAATCGGGCCTCCTCGGCTCGAACGCCTTCGTCCGGAACGAACTCGCGCGCGGCAGCCTCCTCGCCTACCTGAACCTCGACATGGTCGGACGGATGGTGGACAACCGTCTGCAGGTGCAGGCGATGGGTTCCTCGTCGGTGTGGCCCCGGATCGTGGAGCGGGTGAACGTGCGGGCCGGCTTCGACCTCGCGCCGAGCGACGACCCCTACCTGCCGACCGATTCGGCGGCCTTCAACGCCGCCGGGATCCCGACCCTGAACCTGTTCACCGGCTCGCACCCCGACTACCACCGGCCGACCGACACCGCCGACCGGCTGAACTACGAGGACCTGGCGCGGGTCGCCGCCTTCGCCGAGGCGGCCCTGCGTCAGACCGCCGCCGCCGACCCGGCCCCGGACTTCGTCGAGGTCGTCCGCGAAGAGGGAGACACCCCGGCGCGCGCTTCGGTGCGCGTCTATACCGGGACGATTCCCGAGTACGCCACCGAGGTCGAGGGCCTGCTGCTCGGCGGGGTGATGGCCGGCGGCCCGGCAGAGGCGGCCGGGCTCCGGAAGGGCGATGTGATCGTCGAGTTCGGCGACCAGCGGATCGTGAACATCTACGACTACATGGGTGCCCTCGAAGGGGCGCGGATCGGCGAGCCGCTCACCGTGGTCTTCCTCCGCGACGGGGAGCGCCACACGGTGACGCTCGTGCCCGCCGCGCGCCCCTGAGCCGGCCGTTGCCGCCGCCCGAGGCGCCGGCCCGGCCGGTCCGGGCTCCCGTCGCCGGCGGGGCTCGCGACAGGCGGATCCCGCCCGAGCGGGTCCGCAACTTCTGCATCATCGCCCATGTGGACCACGGGAAGTCCACGCTCGCCGACCGGTTGATCCAGCGCTGCGGCGGGGTGAGCGACCGCGAGTTCCGGGACCAGCTCCTCGACTCGATGGACCTCGAGCGCGAGCGCGGCATCACGATCAAGTCGAACAGCGTCTCGCTCCTCCACACCCACACCGACGGGAAGGCCTACCAGCTGAACCTGATCGACACCCCCGGGCATGTGGACTTCTCCCACGAGGTGCGCCGCTCGCTGATGTCCTGCGAGGGCGCGCTCCTGCTCGTGGACGCCGCGCAGGGGGTCGAGGCGCAGACGGTGGCGAACCACTTCGTCGCCATGGAGTACGACCTGGCCGTCGTTCCCGTCATCAACAAGATCGACCTGCCCGCCGCCGACCCCGAGCGCGTCCGCGAGGAGATCGACGAGGAGCTCGGACTCGACCCGTTCTCCGCGGTGCTCGCCTCGGCGAAGCGCGGCGACGGCGTCGAGGAGATCCTCGCCGCGATCGTCGAGCGCTTTCCCCCGCCGGGCGGCGACCCGGAAGCGCCGCTGCGGGCGCTCGTCTTCGACGCCCAGTACGACCAGTACCGCGGCGTGGTGCTGCTGCTCCGCGTCGTGGACGGCACGGTGCGCCGGGGCGACCGGGTCCGGCTGATGCACGGCGAGCGCGACCACGCCGTCGAGGAGGTCGGGCTGCTGCGGCTCCGCCGCGAGCCGGTCGGGGAGCTGCCGCCGGGCGCGGTGGGCTATGCGATCTGCGGCATCCGCGCGATCCGCGACATCGCCATCGGCGACACGCTCACCTCCGCCGAGCGGTCCGCCGCAGCGGCGCTTCCCGGCTACCGGGAGGCGCTCCCGGTCGTCTTCAGCTCGGTCTATCCGATCTCGACCGACGACTACGGTGAGCTCGAGGCCGCGCTCGACCGCCTCTCGCTGAACGACCCCGCGCTCACCTTCGAGCGCGAAGCCTCGACCGCGCTCGGGTTCGGCTTCCGCTGCGGCTTCCTCGGGCTGCTCCATCTCGATGTGGTCCAGGAACGGCTCCAGCGCGAGCACCGGCTCTCGCTGCTGATCTCGGCGCCGAGCGTTCGCTACCGGATCGTGACGAACGGCGGCGAGGTCCACGAGGTGGAGAACCCCTCGCTCTATCCCGATCCGGCCACGATCCAGCGCACCGAGGAACCCTTCATCCGGGCCTCGATCCTCGTCCCCGAGCGGTCGGTGGGGGCGGTGATGGAGCTGCTCACCGAGCGGCGGATGGCCTCGAACCGGATGCACTTCCTCTCCTCGCGGCGGGTCGAGGTGCGGGCGGAGATGCCGCTCGCCGAGGTGCTCTTCGACTTCCACGACCGGCTGAAGACGGTGACCCGCGGCTACGGCAGCTACGACTACGAGCTGCTCGACTACCGCGCCTCCGACCTCGTCAAGGTGGACATCCTGGTGAACGGGGACCGGGTGGACGCGCTGAGCCAGCTCGTCCACCGGGACAAGGCCCGGCCGCGCGCGCTCCACATCTGCGAGCGCCTCGCCGAGACGATCCCGCGCCACAACTTCAAGATCGCCGTCCAGGGCGCGATCGGGGGGAAGATCATCGCCCGCTCGAACATCCGGGCGCTGCGGAAGGATGTGACCGCCAAGTGCTACGGCGGCGACATCAGCCGGAAGCGGAAGCTGCTCGAGCGGCAGAAGGAAGGCAAGAAGCGGATGAAGCAGGTGGGGATGGTGCAGATCCCCCAGACGGCGTTCGTCGCGGTGCTCAAGTCGAGCCCGACGGCGTGAACGGGCGGGAGGAACGCCCGGGCCTCTATGTCCATGTCCCCTTCTGCGCCCGCATCTGCCCCTACTGCGACTTCGCGGTCGAGCCGCTCGGACGCTCGGGCGCGGGTCGGCTCGAGCGCTACCGGCAGGCGCTGCTCCGGGAGATCGGTCTCCGGGCCGGCCCGTTCGGAGCCGACACCGTCTATTTCGGCGGCGGCACCCCTTCGCTCGCCCCGGCGCCGCTGCTCGCCGGGATCGTCCGCGCCGCGGTCCGCTCGGGGCTCGCCGCTCCGTCCCCGGCGGTGTTCCTCGAGGCGAACCCCGAGGATGTGGCCGGGGACCCGGTTCTGGCCCGGGACTGGGCGGCGGCGGGCGTCTTCGGCGTCAGCCTCGGGGCGCAGGCGTTCGCCCCGGCGCGCCTCCGCCGCCTCGGGCGGGCCCACGCGCCGGCCGACATCGGCACCGCGGTCTCCCGGCTCCGGGAGGCCGGGGTCCCCTGGATCTCGCTCGACCTGATCTACGGCGCCGCCGGACAGTCTCCCGCGGCGCTCCGGGCGGAACTCGCCGAAGCCGCGTCGCTCCCCGGAGTCACCCACCTCTCGGCCTACGAGCTGACCGTCGAGCCGGGAACGCCGTTCGGCCGGCGCGCCGCCGCCGGCGAGCGGTTGACCGCGGACGGCGGGAGCGACCTCTTCCGGACCGTCCACGAGTCCCTGCGGGAACTCGGCTTCGTCGCCTACGAGGCCTCGAACTTCGCCCGGGCTCCCGAACACCGCTCGCGCCACAACCGGAAGTACTGGAACGGGACCGCCTACCTCGGCCTCGGGCCGTCGGCGCATTCCTTCGCCCCGGAGCGGGCGGAGCGCTCCTGGAACCACCGGGCGAGCGCGGACTGGGAGGCGGCGCTCGCCCGGGGCGAGCTGCCGGTCGCCGGCCGCGAGACGCTGACCCCGACCCAGCGCGCCCTCGAGGAGGTCTTCCTCGGCCTGCGCACCGCTGTTGGCCTCGACCTCGCCGCCTTCGCCGCGCGCTACGGCGAGGCCGCCGTGGCCGCGAACCGGGCCCGCTTCCGGGCCTGGGTGGACCGCGGCCTCGCGCGGCGTGACGGAGCGTTCCGCCTCTCGCCGACGCTCCGGGGGCTCGCGCTCGCCGACGCGCTCGCCCGCGAGGTGGACCTCGGCGCCGTCGGGGAACACCGCCGGGCATGAGCACCGCCGCCGGGGAGCCGCTCACGCAGAGGCGGATCTTCCGGGTCCGGGCGCCGATGGCGGCGACCTGGCTGATGATGTCCCTCGAGGGACTCCTCGTCGCCGCGCTGGTGGCGCGGCTCCCCGAGGCGACCGCGAACCTCGGCGCCGTCGGGGAACACCGCGGGGCATGAGCACCGCTGCCGGGGAGCCGCTCACGCAGAGGCGGATCTTCCGGGTCCGGGCGCCGATGGCGG
>CAYGAO010000004.1:0-3490 GCA_964347715.1 uncultured Acidobacteriota bacterium | reverse complement strand
GGACTCCTCGTCGCCGCGCTGGTGGCGCGGCTCCCCGAGGCGACCGCGAACCTCGCCGCCTTCGGGGTCGCCTTCGGGTTCGCGCTGATCCTCGAGGCGCCGATCATCATGATCCTGAGCGCCTCGACGGCGCTCTGCCGCGACCGGCAGGCGTTCCGCGCGCTGCGCCGCTTCGGCCGGACGCTGAACCTGCTCCTGACCGCGATCACGCTCCTCACGGTCCTCTCCCCGGTATATCCGTGGATCGCCGAGCGGGTGATGAGCCTCGACCCCGAGGTCACCCGGCTCAGCCGCCTCGCGCTCCTGACGCTCCTCCCCTGGCCGGCGGCGATCGGTTACCGCCGCTTCTACCAGGGGGTCCTGATCCGGCACGCGCACACGCGGCGCGTCGCCTACGGCACGATGATCCGGCTCGGCGGGATGGGCGTCACCGCCTACTGCCTCTTCGAGGCGCCGATCCCGGGGGCGGTCGTGGGCGCGATCGCGCTCTCGGTCGCGGTGATGCTCGAAGCGGTCGTGACCCGGCTGATGGCCGTGGACTGCGTCCGCGCGGTGCTCGCGGTCCCCCGGCAGGGCGACCCGCTCACGACCCCGCGCATCCTGCGCTTCTACATCCCGCTGCTCGTGAGTTCGGTGATCGCGCTCGCGATCCACCCGCTGGTGAACCTGTTCCTCGGCCACTCGCGGCTGTCGCTCGAATCGCTGGCCACCTACCCGGTGGTCGCGGCGCTCTCCTTCGTCTTCCGCAGCATGGGCCTCTCGTTCCAGGAGGTGGCGATCGCGTTCATGGACGGCACCCGCGAGCGCTACCGGGCGCTGATCCGCTTCGCGCTCGGGCTCGGGGTGGTGGTGTCGCTGCTGCAGGCGGTGATCGCGTGGACCCCGCTCGCGGGCCTCTGGTTCGGCGGCGTCGGCGGGCTCACGCCGCCGCTCGTGGTCCTTTCGATACCGGCGCTCCAGGTGCTCTCGCTGATGCCGCTCTCTTCGGTGCTCGTGGCGTTCTGGCGCGCGTTCCTCGTCTGGTCCGGCGCCACCCGGGGGATCACCTGGGCCGGTCTCATCGAGATGCTCGCCGCGATCCTGGCGCTCTGGCTGCTGATCGGCCCGGGCGACCTGCCCGGAGTGTTCGCGGCCGCCTGGGGGATGCTGCTCGCGCGGGCGGTGGACCTGGTCGCGCTCTACTACTGGGCGCTCCCCGAACTCCGTCGCCTGCGCGGCCCACAGGCGCCGGCCCCATAGCGGCCCGCATCGCTGGCGCGATCCGTTCCGCCCGCTTTCTTCACGGGGAGGGAGGACCCCGCTCCCCGGCGGCGCTTCGCGCCGCGACCGCCTGGTAGCGCTACTCGTCGCCGCCGAGGAATCCGGACCGGAGCAGGTAGTAGAGGAGCGTCAGCACGCCGGTCAGCGCCGCCGCCACATAGGTCATCGCCGCCGCGGTCAGCACCCGGGAGGCGCCGCGGCGTTCCTCGGGCGCGATGATCCCGGTCTCCCGGACGAGCGACTTCGCCCGGCGCGAGGCGTCCAGCTCGACCGGCAGCGTCACCACCTGGAAGAGCACCACCAGCGAGAAGAGCGCGATCCCGAGCTGGACCAGCCCGAACGCTCCGAGCAGGAACCCGCCGAGCAGCAGGATCCAGGAGACACTCGAGGCGAAGCTGGCGGGGCGGGCGAGCACCTGCCGGAAGAGGAGCGGCTGGTAGCTCGTGTGGTGCTGGATCGCGTGCCCCACCTCGTGGGCGGCCACCGCGGCGGCGCCGACGGAGCGGCCCCGATAGACCTCGGGGGAGAGCCGGAGCACCCGGACCCGCGGGTCGTAGTGGTCCGAGAGCGCGCCCGGATGCTCCTCGACCGGGATGTGGATCCCCTGCCGCCGCAGCAGGATCTCGGCGGTCTCGCGGCCGCTCCGGCCGCTCCGGAGGGGTACCCGGTTGTAGCGGGAGAAGGTCCGCTTCACGCTGATCGTCGCCCAGAGCGTGAGCGCGAGCCCGGGGGCGAGCAGGATGAAGTAGAGCGGGTCGAAGAGTCCGATCATGGGAGTGGAGTCCTCACTTTGGGTGCTTCCGGGGCCCGGGAACGCTGACCGGCCCGGCCGCGGCGGAATTTCTGCGGAAGACCGCGTACGCGGCGAGTCCGAGCCCGAGGAATCCGAGCGAGAACCACGCCCCGGTAGCGGGCCCGGTGAAGAAGAGGGCGATCCAGAGCGCGAGCGACAGGAGCGCCGGGATCGGGTAGAGCCACATCCGGAACGGCTGGGGAATGTCCGGGCGGTAGCGGGCGATCAGCAGCACCGCGACGCACTGCCAGGCGAAGCGGAGGAGGATCTGGACTTGCATCAGCCAGTTCACCAGCTGGCCGAGGCTGAAGAAGCAGAAGGGGATCGAGGCGGCGATGAGCCAGACCAGCGACACATGGGGGAAGCCCCGGGTCGGGTGGATCCGGCCGAAGACGGCGAAGAACTGGCCGTCCCGCGCGGCGGCGAACGGCATCCGCGAGTAGCCGAGGGCGAAGGCGAACACCGAGGCCACCGCGACGAAGAGGATCAGCGCGGTGATCACCGAGCCCGCGAGCCGGGCGAGCTCGGGGCCCTGGACGGTGCGGGCGACGAAGGTGGAAGCGATCGTCGTGCTCCGCCCGGCTTCTTCCCACGGGATCACCGCGAGCATCACCGTGGTCATCGCGATGTAGATCGCCGCGACCACGGCGATCGAGAGCAGGATCGAACGGGGCACGTTCCGCTCGGGGTTCCGGACCTCGCCGGCGATGTTGCAGACCTGGTTGTAGCCGCCGAAGCTGTACATCGCGATCACCGAGGCGGCCCCGAGCGCGGTCCAGAACCCGGCGTCGAACCCGCCCGGGGGGGCGAACGAGGGAAGCGCGGGGCCCTCGAACAGCCCCGCGAGGATGACCCAGCCGGTCGTCGCCAGGACGAGCGCCAGCATCGCCTTCGAGAGCCGCTCGACGGACTCGATGTTCCGGTAGAGCAGGAAGAGGACGAGCACGCACACGCCGGCGGCGGCGAGGTCGTGCGCGAGCCCCTCCATCTCGGGGAGATAGAACCGGAGGTAATCGGCGAAGCCCACGGCGCCCCCGGCGAGCGAGAGCGGCGCCACCAGCAGGATGTGGAACAGGAACAGGAAGGCCATCAGCCGCCCGAGCCCGAAGGGGCGAAACGCCTCGCGCAGGTAGAGATAGGGCCCGCCGCTTCCGGGGAGCGCCGCCCCGAGCTGGGCGTAGACGAGTCCGTCGGCGAGCGAGAGCAGCGCCCCGAGGAGCCACGCCCAGACGATGTGCGGCCCTCCCATCGCCACCACCATCAGCGGGATCGTCAGGAAGGGGCCGATCCCGACCATCCCGATGATGTTCGTCGCGGTGGCCCCGTAGAGCCCCATGCGGCGCTCGAGCCGCTCCCCGCCGTTCTCGCTCATCTCGTAGCATGGTGCGTCGAATCGCTTCCGCGATTCGCCCCACCGTCTTTCGCGGGGAGGGGGAA
>CAYGAO010000003.1:5130-31281 GCA_964347715.1 uncultured Acidobacteriota bacterium | reverse complement strand
GCGGCGCTTCGCGCCGCGTCGGCGCGCGAGGGACTTTCTCCACCGCCTGTCAGCCGGCCTCGGGAGCGGCCGGTTCGGCCCAGAACGGTCGGTACTTGCGGTAGCGGGGCGCCGCGTCCGGGTCGAACGGCGCGATCACTCCGGCGTCCACCGCTTCCCGGAGGTAGCGGGACACCGTCGCCCGGTTGTTTTCGACGATGCCGAACCGCTTCCGCAGCGACCCGTTCGTCGCGAACGCCCCGGATACCCACTTGAGGCAGGCGTGCTGGTAGATGGCGCGAATCCGCTCCTCCCGGTCCATCTTTCCGGGTTCCCTCCGCGCGAAGAGGACGACCCGCGTCCCGCCGGGCGGCGCCTCGAAGCGAGGGGCCGGGAGCAGGCGCCGCTCGACCTCCGCCACGACCCGATCGATGCCGATGCCACGCTCTTCGCAGAGCTCGAACCGGCGCATCAGCGAGGCGAGCCGCTCGTTGCGGGAAACCGGCGGGCTGTCCAGGAAGCGCCTCGCGTCCACGAGCGGCTGGCCCGGATTCGTGATCTCGAGTCGGCCCGCGAAGAGTTCGATCATCGGACCGGCGCCCGACACCGAGAAGTCCTGATGGATCAGGGCGTTCGCCACCAGTTCTCGCACCGCGAGGTCCGGGTAGTCGAGGACCGTCCGCCGGAACGGCCCTTCCATCGTCTCGACCCCGGGCAACCGGGCGCGGAGGTGATCCATCAGCCGGTGGAAGCTGGCCCCATAGCCCCCGGTCTCCTCGTGCTCCCGCAGCGCCTCGGTGCGGCCGGGACCGCGGTACTCGACGAAACGCACCGTCTTGCGGAAGAGGCGGCCGAAGTCGCCCAGACGTCGCGCGAGGAGAATCGCCCCGAGGTTCGTGATGTCGAAGCCCCCAGCCTCGGAGGGAGCGATCAGGCGATCCCGTTCCAGCGCCGCGAGGGTGAGGACCGTCCCATCGGGCGTCGGCGCATGCAGCAGCTGGAAGTACGCGGCGTGGTCGAGCAGCGACAGGACTTCCGGGCCGCTCACCCGCTCCCGGGCGACGCCGTCTTCGAACGGGACGGCGTCGAACGAGCGCCAGAGCTCCCTTTCTCTCTCGGGATGGTCGCGCAGCCTTCGGGTCGTGGCGCCGATGCGGATGCACTCCTCCCCCCGGAACGCGACCGGCTGCCCCGGAGCGCGACCGATCTCGAGGATCACGACCCGGCGCCCCTCGACTTCGATCTCGTGAAAGGCGATGTAGATGCGGGGCGCCAGGAGACGAGCGAGCCAGGCTTCGAGCGGCTCGTTTCCCTGCTTCGCCCGTCCCGGTGCGAACCGGGTCCCGACGACTTCGCGGGTCTGGTCCTCCACTCCCCAGATCAGCCAGGCGCGGTCCCGCTTCGCGAGCGCGGCGCCATTCGCGAGCGCAGCGACGGTTCGACCGATCTTCACCGGATCGGCCTGAGCGACCTTGAACTCGACCCACTCGGTCTCGCCGGCCGATCTGCATTCGCGCAGCAACCCGGTGAGAAAGGCGCGGTCCCGCCTCATGGTGGGGAGAACATCCTCGAACGGCGAGGATAGCAACGGCGGCCCGAATCGCTTGCGCGATCCGCTCCGCCCTCTTTCGCGGGGAGGGGAAACCTTCCCCGGCGGCGCTGCGCGCCGCGTCGGTACCCGGGGCGCTTTCTCCACAGCCTCTATCCTCTTCCGTGAGTGGCTCGTTCCGGGAGGGCCCGTTCGCCGGACCGTCCGGGCAACGGGGTCCACTTCAGGAGTCAGCCAACGCCCGCGAGTTCCCGCAAACATGTCTGCTCATCGCCTCGAACCGGGGATCGAAAGGCCCTGTCGTTCCGCCTCCGGCGTTCTGTCCCCTGCTGCCGTCATCGAGCCTCCCCGAGGATTCCGGGCGCCCTCCGGACGCACCGTGACGACTCGAAGCGGCGCCGCGCCGCTTCACCGCCTCGCGCCGGCGGCCGGCGCGCTGCTGGCGCTCGTCGGTCTGGCGCCGGCCCCCGCCGAGGCGCAGTCCGGCCCGGCAGTCTCGATCGCCGATGCGCAGGTGGAGGAGGGCGATACGGGCATCACGAACGTGAAGTTCGAGGTGACGCTGGACAAGAAGGCGAGCGGGAATTTGACCGTGGACTGGGAGACTTCCGACGGAACCGCGACTGCCGGAACGGACTACACGGCAGGGAGTGGAACCCTGGACTTCGACGCCGGGGATGCCAGTCGGACGGTGTCCGTGACCGTGCTGGGCGACGAGGAGTACGAGCCGGACGAGACCTTCACGGTGACGCTGTCGAACCCGTCGGGCGCGACCATCGGCGACGGCACGGCCACCGGGACGATCACGAACGACGACGACCTGCCGGCGACGCCGATCGGGGAGGTTCTGATCGGCAACACCGGCAAATCCGATGGAGGCGATGCCGGAGTCAACTCCGGCGGCTTCCCGGGTCAGGGCTTCACCACGGGGAACTCGTCCGAGGGCTACAACCTCTCCAGCGTGGTTCTGAAGATCCGCTCCCCCGATGACGATGTCACGGTGACGATCCGGGAAAACGACACGGGCTCGAATCCCGGCGCCGTCCTCTACCGGCTCGGCAATACACCGATCGATCTGGGTGGCGGTCTGTACGAGTACCGGGCTCCGCCGAACACCACGCTCGCTCGCCGCACCAGGTACCACGTCGTGGCCCGGCGCACCGGCGGCGGGAGTGCCAGGATCTGGAAGGAGGCGGGCAGCACCGGCGCGGACCCCGGCGCCAAGCCCGGCTTCGCGCTCGACGGCGCGTACCGGATCTGGCTGGGAAGCCGCTGGACCTCCCACTCCGGTTCCCTCAAGGTCCAGGTTCGGGGATCCGAGATCCAGCCGCCGCCGTCGCTCTCGATCGCCGATGCGCGGGTGGACGAGAGCGATTCGGGCAGCGCGACGCTGGACTTCGCGGTGACGCTGGACCCGGTGTCGACGCAGACCGTGACCGTGGACTGGGCGACGATCTCCGGAACCGCGACCGCCGGGACGGACTACACCGGAGGGAATGGGACCCTGACCATCGCCCCCGGGGATTCCACCGGAACGGTGTCCGTGGCGGTGCTGGGTGACGAAGTGCACGAGCCGGACGAGACCTTCAGGGTGCTCCTCTTGAACGCATCGGGGGGCGCGACGATCGGGGGCGACACCGCGACCGGGACGATCACCGACGACGACGATCCGACGGTGACGCTGGTCCTGACGCCGGACACGATCTCGGAGAACGGCGGGACGAGCGCGCTGAGTGCGACCCTGGACGCGGCGTCGAGCCGGGATACGGTCGTGACCGTGTCGGTATCGCCGGTGGCGCCGGCGACGGCGAGCGACTACACCCTCTCCCCGGCAGGGATGCTGGAGCTGCGGATTCCGGCGGGGGATACCGCGAGCGACAGCGTGGTGACGATCACCGGGGTGGACAACAGTGCCGATGCGCCGCGCAAGACGGTGACGGTGTCGGGCGCGGCCGCGAACGATTGGGGGATCGAGGGCCCTCGGGATGTGGCCCTGACGATCAGCGACGACGAGAACGCGGAACCGACGGGTGCGCCGACGATCGACGAAACGGCGCCCGAGGTGGGCGACACGCTGACGGCGGATACCTCGGGCATCGGCGATGCGGACGGGCTGACGAGCGCGACCTACGCCTTCCAGTGGATCCGGGTGGCATCGGACGGAACCCAGACGCCGATCCCCGGCGCGACCGGGGAGACCTACACGGTATCGGCCGCCGACGCCGGGGCGAAGCTGAAGGTCCGCGTGACCTTCAGCGACGAAGGCGGCACGCAGGAGACGGTCGATAGCGTGGCCACGGCGGAGATCCCGTCGGGGGCGCTGCCGGCGGTATCGGTGGCCCCGGTGGCGGACTCGGTGGCGGAAGGCGCGGACGCGCAGTTCACGGTCGAACGCACGGTGGTGACGACGGGGGCGCTGACGGTGGGCTACCGCGTGTCCGAGACCGGCGACATGGTGGCGTCCGGCGAGGAGGGAGCCAGGACCCTCGACTTCGGTGACGGCGAGACCGAGAAGACGGTCACGGTGCCGACCGTGGACGACGGCGCGCACGAGGCGGACAGCGTGGTGACGCTGGAGATGACGGCGACGGCGGAGTACACCGTGGAGACGGCCACGGTGGCGGTGACGGTCGAGGACGACGACAACGCGGAACCGACCGGCGCCCCGACGATCGACGACACGACGCCGGTGATCGGCGAGACCTTGACGGCGGAGGCGTCGAACCTGGACGACCCCGACGGGCTGACGAACCCGAGTTTCACCTGGCAGTGGATCCGGGTGGCCGGCGGGACGGACACGCGGATCAGCGGGGCGACGGCGCCGATCTACACGGTGGGCGCCGAGGACGAGGGCGCGACGCTGAAGGTGGAGGTTTCGTTCACCGACGACGCGGGGACCGCCGAGGCGGTGGAGAGCGCCGAGACGACGGAGACCACCGCGGTGCCGCGACCGACGGTGTCGGTGGCGCCGGTGGCGGATTCGGTGACGGAAGGCGCGGATGCGCGGTTCGCGCTCACCCGCGCGGAGGTGACGACGGGGGCGCTGACGGTGCACTACCGCGTCTCGGAGAGTGGCGAGATGGTGGCGCCCGGCGGGGAGGGCGCCGGGGCCGTCCACTTCGGCCCCGGAGAGATCGCGAAGACGGTCACGGTTCCGACGGTGGATGATGGCGGTCACGAGGCGGACAGCACGGTGACGCTGGAGCTGACGGCGAGGGCGGCGTACATCGTGGAGACCGCCACGGCGGAGGTGACGGTCGAGGACGACGACAACGCGGAGCCGACCGGCACCCCGACGATCGACGACACGACGCCGGCGGTCGGCGAGACCTTGACGGCGGAGGCGTCGAACCTGGACGACCCCGACGGGCTGACGAACCGGAGTTTCACCTGGCAGTGGATCCGGGTGGCTTCGGACCGGACGGAAACGCGGATCGGCGGGGCGACGGCGGCGAGCTACACGGTGGTCGCCGGGGACGAGGGCGCGAAGCTGAAGGTGGAGGCCTCGTTCACCGACGACGACGGGACCGCCGAGGCGGTGGAGAGCGCCGAGACGGCGGCGGCCACCGCGGCGCGACCGACGGTGTCGGCGGCGCCGGTGGCGGATTCGGTGACGGAAGGCGCGGACGCGCAGTTCACGGTGACGCGCGCGGTGATCACGACGGGGGCGCTGACGGTGGACTACTCCGTGTCGGAGAGTGGCGAGATGGTGGCGCCCGGCGCGGAAGGCGCCAGGACCCTCGACTTCGGCGACGGCGAGACCGAGAAGACGGTCACGGTTCCGACGGTGGATGATGGCGGTCACGAGGCGGACAGCACGGTGACGCTGGAGCTGACGGTTTCGGCGGCGTACACCGTGGAGATCGCCACGGCGGCGGTAACGGTCGAGGACGACGACAACGCGGAGCCGACCGGCGCCCCGACGATCGACGACACGACGCCGGTGATCGGCGAGACGCTGACGGCGGACACCTCGGGCATCAGCGACCCGGACGGGCTGACGAGCCCGGGTTTCAGATACCAGTGGTATCGGACGGTGCACGGGACGGCGACGCCGATCCCCGGAGCGACCGACCAGACCTACCCGGTGGTGGCCGCGGATCTGGGCGCGACGCTCCATGTGGAGGTGAGCTACACCGACGACGACGGCAACACCGAGGTCGTGGAGAGCGCGCCGACCGCGGTTACCACGCCGGCGCCACTGCCGTCGGTATCTGTGGCGTCGGTGGCGAGCCCGGTGACGGAAGGCGCGGGGGCGCAGTTCACGCTCACCCGCGCGGAGGTGACGACGGGGGCGCTGACGGTCCGCTACCGCGTGTCGGAGAGCGGCGGCGTGGTGGCGTCGGGCGACGAGGGCGCGAAGACCCTCGACTTCGCCGACGGCGAAACCGCGAAGACGATCACGGTGCCGACCTTGAACGACGGAGATAACGACGGGGACGCCACGGTAACGGTCACGCTGACGGCGGATCCGGCGTACAACCTGGGGGCCGCGACGGCGGAGGTGGTGGTCGAGGACGACGAAGCCCCGCCACGGCTCTCGATCGCCGATGCGAGCGTGGCCGAGGGCGATACGGGCGCGAGATCGGTGACCTTCACGGTGGTGCTGAACCGGGCGGCGAGGGAACGGGTCACGGTGGACTGGCGGACCAGCGACGGGACGGCGAGTTCCGGGACGGACTACACGGCGGCGAGCGGCAGCCTGACCTTCGACATCGGGGAGGAGCGGAAGACGCTCGCGGTGTCGGTGACCGGCGATACGGAGATCGAGCCCGACGAGACCTTCCGGGTGACGCTCCAGAACCCGGTGGGCGCGACCCTCCGGAGAGCCGTGGCGACGGGCACGATCCGGAACGACGACTCGGCCGCGGCGCCGACGCCGCGGCTCTCGATCCGGGACGCGAGCGTCCCCGAAGGCGATACCGGGACGAGCCCGCTGGACTTCACGGTCGCGCTGAACCGGGCCCCGACGACGCCGGTCACGGTGCGCTGGACGACGGCGGACGGGACAGCGAACGCCGGGACCGACTACACGGCGGCCAGCGGCCGCCTGACCTTCCCGGTCGGGGAGGACCAGCGGACGGTGTCGGTGCCGGTCCGGGGCGACACCGAGATCGAGCCCGACGAGACTTTCCGGGTGACGCTCACCGGCGCTTCCGGGGCGCGGCTCCACCGGGACACGGCGACGGGGACGATCCGGAACGACGACTCCTCGACGGTCGAGGTGGCGGCGGAAACGGCCACGGTGACCGAGGGCGAGGACGCGGTCTTCGTCCTGACTCGGGCCGGGGCTCTGTCGCAGGCGCTGGAGGTCGCCTTCCGGATCGAGGATGCGGATGGCGTCCTGGCCGCGCCGGCGCCCGACGGCGCCAGCTTCGCGGCCGGAGCGGCCACGGCGCGGGTGACGCTTTCGACCGGGGACGACAGCGACGACGAGCCGGACGCGCAGCTGAAGCTGACGCTGGTGGAGGGCTCCGGCTACGACCCGGGAGCGGCCGCGTCGGCCACGGTCACGGTCGAGGACGACGACCTGCCGGTGGTCACGGTGGCGGCGGAGACGGCCGAGGTCCGGGAGGGCGAGGCGGCGGCGTTCCTGCTGACCCGGCGGGGAGACCTGACGGCGGCGCTCACGGTGGAGCTCCTGGTGTCGGAGCAGGGCGGCGACATGGTTCCGGCGACTGCGGAGGGCGCGCGGCGCGCGGACTTCGCGGCCGGTGCGGGCACTGCGTCGCTGCGCGTGGCGACCACCGAGGATCGCGCCCACGAGCCGGACAGCCGGGTCACGGTGGCGGTTTCCGAGGGGGCCGGCTACGCGGTGGGCGAGCCGGGTTCCGCGACGGTGTCGGTGGCCGATTCGAGCCGGGTCAGCGTGCTGACGCCGGGCCGCCGCGGGGGCGCGTCGGCGCTGCTCCGCCGTCATGCCGACCGGTTCTCGCAGCTGACCTCGGATCTGACGCTGGGACGCCTGCAGGCTCGCCGGGCGCCGGTGGCGGATGCCCGCGACGACGAGGCGATGGCGGCGGTCGGCGTCGCCGGGATCGCGCCGGATGTCGAGGAGCGCCCGGCGGCGGGCGTGGACCGCGAGGCGCCCGAAGCCCCGGCCCAGCCGGACCCGCAGCTCGCCCCCGCGCCGAACGCGGCGGGCGTGGACCACGAAATCGCCGAAGACCGCCTGCCCGGCGCCGCAGCGGATCCGGGCCCGCAGTTCGCCCTCGCCCCGAACGCGGCGGACGGCGGGGTCGTCGAGGACCTGCTCGCCCTCCTCGAGAACCCCGGGATGCCGCGGATGGGCCTCGGCGCCGACCGGGGCTGGGTCCGCGTGGACGGCGAGGTCGCGGTGCGCCTGCCGAGCATCCGGTTCGACGACGGGGGTTCGACGGACGGGAATGGCCACCCGGCCGCGGCGTTCGAAGGCGAGGATCCGGCGGCGGCGATCCATCTCGCCCGGGGCGGCGTCGCCGCCGGTGGCAGCGTCCGTCTGGACCTGCCGCTCGCCTTCGGCGCCCGCGGCGTCTCGACCCTCGAGGTCCGGGTGGACGGGAGCGGTGCGACCCGGACGAACGGCCAGGTCACCGTGGACCTGCCGCTCGCCTCGGAGACCTTCGACGCCTCCCGGCTGAACCTCGGCTTCAGCGAGTACGGGGTGGTGGCGGACAGCGAGGTCCGCACCGGTCTGCCGCTGGGTCTCGAAGGCTGGGGCAGCTTCCGCTACTCGATGCTGAACCACGCCGCCGACGAGGGGGTGTGGGACCTCTACGCCGGCGCGGACTACCTCTTCGGGAACACCGTCTTCGGGTTCCTGGCCGGCTACGAGCCGGGGCGGTTGACTTCGGAGGGAGTCCGGCTGGAGGCGGAGCATGTGCAGTTCGGGCTGTATGGCGGACACCGTCTCGGCGGGGCGCTGATCCTGGACGCGGCGGCGGGCTACGGCCGGGGCGCGGGCGAGCTGTCGCTGCCGGGCGGTTCCGGGCGACCGGTGACGGCCACCTACGACTCCGACCGGCTGGCGATCCGCATCGGGGTGACCGGCGACTTCGGCTGGGGCGGCGACAGCTGGCGGATCGAGCCGCAGCTCGAGCTCCTGCACACCGAGGAGGACCTGGGCGCGTTCACCGACAGCCTGGGCGCGGTGGCCCCGGCCGACCGGCTGTGGCTGACGCGGCTGGGGTTCGGGCCGCGGCTGGTCTGGACCCGGGGGAACAGCACCACCCGCGCGAACCTGCGGGCGAACCTGGACACCCACAGCCTGGGTTCGGAGGACGCGACGGCCGAGGCCAACCAGTGGAGCGGGGCGATCCAGCTGGGCCACGGCTGGCAGCCCCACGACCGGATCTCGCTCGACTTCTCCGGCAGCTACGACGGCCTGGGGTCCGAGTGGTTCTCGTCGAGCTCCCTCGGACTGAACCTCCGCTGGCGTTTCTGAGTCCCCGGGCGGGGTCTCGGGGTCCCCGGCGCGGGCGCGGTCTCCGGTCGCCGTCGGTTGAACAACGCCTCGCAAGGCCAAGGATTTCAGCGGATTCCGGCGATCCCGGCGGGCGTCCGGTCAACATCGGCAGGGCCGCGACGCGCTCCGCCGAAGCGTCCGCGGGCGGACCCCGAGAGCCGCCGGTTCCGCCGCGCCGCGCCTCGGGCCCGAGGCGTCTGCCCGGCCCGCCGGGGGCACGCCCCTCCGCGAGGTCGCGCCCCACTCGCCTCGACCGACTCCCGGCGTCGCCCGCGCCTGCCGCTCCTCTGCGACGGCGGTCGTTCGCTACACTCGGCCCATGCCCTACACGCTCGACACTGCCGCCGCCGCCGAGCGCATCGCCGCCGCGGGCGTTCCGCCGGCGGCGGCCCGCGCCATCGTCGCGGAAGTTGCGCGCGCCGATGCCTCCATCGCCTCGAAGGCCGACCTCGACGCAGTGGCCGCCACCCTGAAGGCGGACCTCGAAGCCACCGTGACGCGCCTCGAAGTCCGGCTGGTCCGCTGGATCGTCGTCTCCGTGTTCGGCGCCGCCGGGTTGCTCTTTGCCGCCATGCGGTTCACGGCCTGACGGGAAGAACCCGGGCCGGGAACCCCGGCCTCCGGCGCGACCCGGGTCTCGCCCGGACGAACGCGCTCGTCGCGGGGAGGGGGAACCCTCCCCGGCGGCGCTTCGCGCCGCCTCGGCGCGCGGGGGACCTTCTCCACGGCCTGCCAGGGGGACAGGTCAGGCGAACCAGACGCCCGCGCCGCGCGACCGCTCCGCCCGGAGCGCCTGGACCACATCGAGCCGCGCCGCCGCAGTCGCCGGCTGGAGGCTCGCCGCGAGCACCGCGGTCAGCAACCCGAGCGGCACGAGGAGATAGACCGCCGGGTCGAGCGGCGTGATCTCGAACAGGAGCGGGCTCAACTCGCTCCCCACCGCGCGGACGAGCAGGAACGCGAGCAGCAACCCCGGCCCGAGCCCGAACGCCGCGATGCGGAGCCCGTCGCGGAGGACCAGCCGGCGGATGTCCGGCGGGGTCGCCCCGAGCGCCGCCCGCACCCCGTGCGCCGGAATCCGCGCGTTCGCCTCGAAGCCGACGACCCCGAAGACACCCCACGCGGCGAGAAGCGCCGCCGCCGCCGCGAAGCCGCCGAGGAGCAGCGCGTAGAGCCTCGGGCGGGCGACCGATTCGCGGATCCGATCCTCGAGCGTCCGGGGGTTCAGCGCCGCGAACTCGGGATCCACCTCGCTCACCCGCGCCGCCGCCACCCCGAGGACGCTCGCCCCCGGGGCGTGGCGCATCACCACGCTCATCCGGGTGATGTCCCCCATCGGCATCCGGTCGTCGCCCAGCAGGCGGTAGAGGATCGGCTCGGCCGGGGAGTCCACGCCTTCCTCGTGCACATCGTCCACGACCCCGACGATCCGTCCGAAACCGCGCAGCTCGAGGCCGACCGGCGGATCGTCGAGGTAGCGCGCCACGAGGCTCCGGTTCACGACCGCGATCGTCCCGGCGCTGCTGCGGTCGTTCTCCCCGTACACCCGGCCCTCGAGCACCGGGATCCCCATCGCCCGGAAGTAGCCGGGCGAGACCCGCCGGAGGAGCGCGCGCGGGACCTCGTTCGGATCCGTCGTCGGCTCCTCGTCGAGCCGCTGGAAGCCGATCACCGCCCGCTCGCCGCTGAGCGGCAGCGTGTCCACGATCCCGACCTCGGTGACGCCGGGGATCTCCGCGAGCGAGGCGCGCACCCGGTCGAGCACCGCCCGCTGCGCTTCCGCGCCGGCGTAGCGGCTCGCCGGGAGCTGGACCTCGAACGCCGCGGTGTTCCCCGGCTCGTAGCCGGGATCCGCGGACACGAGCGCGAAGAAGCTCCGGGTCAGGAGTCCCGCGCCGATGAGGAGCGGCAGCGAGAGCGCGAGCTGGAGCGCGGCGAAGAGCCCGCGCCGCCCGATTCCCCGGCCGCCGCCGAGCGAGGCGTCGCCCCGCCCCGAAGCGTCGAGCGCCCCGGCCGGATCGCGCCGGGCGGCGCGGAGCGCCGGCAGGGTCCCGAAGACGACCGCCGCGGCCGCGGCGAGCCCGACGGTGAAGAGGACCACTCTCCCGTCCACCGCCGCGGCCGCCAGCTGCGGCAGCCCGAGCACGGTGAGCGAGCGGACGAAGCCCGCTCCCCAGTACGAGAACAGGATGCCGAGGGCTCCGGCGGCGGCGGCGAAGAGCGCGCTCTCGGCGAACAGGCGCCGGACCAGCCGGGCCCGACCGGCGCCGAGCGCGCTCCGCACCGCGAGCTCGCGCTCCCGCCAGGCGGCGCGGGTGAAGAGCAGGTTCGCCACATTGCCGCAGGCGATCAGCAGCACGAGGAGCGTCACCCCGAACAGCGCGATCAGCGGCTGCCGGATGCGGCGGGTCGCCTGCTCGGTGAACGAGCCGAGGTGGACGGTCACCCCTTCGTTCAGCATCCGCCCGATCTCGCTCTCCTCGCCGAGCCGCCGGATCAGGGCGGCGGCCTCGGCTTCCGCCTGGGCGACCGTGACCCCGTCGCCGAGCCGGGCGACGACCTGGACGAGCTCGATCCGGACCTGACCCTCCGCCAGATCGGTCGCCGGCGCGAACGGGTACGGCAGGTAGAGCTCGGTCTCGGGGTTCGGGAAGCCGAAGCCGCGCGGCATGACCCCGATGACCTCGTGGCTCCGGTCGTCGAGCCGGAGCGAGCGGCCGAGGATCTCCGGGTCGCCGCCGAACTCGCGCATCCAGAAGGCGTGGCTCAGGATCGCCACCCCGTCGCGCCCCGGGATCTCCTCCTCGGGGCCGAACGCCCGCCCGAACGCGGGCGCGACGCCGAGGACCTCGAAGAGCTCCGGCGAGACCATCTCCACCGCGAGCGGGCGCGGCTCGCCGGGGTCGCCCGCGAGTCCGCGGTAGGCCGCCGGACGGTCGCCGTACATCGCCATCCCGGCGAAGACGGTGTTCGCGTCGCGCCAGGAGCGGAAGTGGTCCGTCGAGAAGGCCGCCACCTCGTCGGGCATCGGCAGGCGCGGACGGCGCTCCCAGACCCGGACGAGCCGCTCCGGCTCGGCGTAGGGGGGCGGCTTCAGCAGCACCCCGTACACCGCGGAGAAGACGGTCGAGGTGGCCCCGATGCCGATCGCCAGCGGGAGGCAGACGATCGCGACGAACGCCGGCCGCTTCGAGAGACTCTTCGCCGCCTCGGTGAACTCGTGGAGCATTCGATGACCCCCCTTCGACGACGGAGAGAGTAAACGCGGGGACGAACGACGAGGACCGGAGCCGCCCGGTCTCCGGCTCACCGGCGCGAACGGCCTAGACTCCGCGAAGCGTGCCGATATCCATCCCGGGCCGCCTCGCGATCGCGGCGGGACCGATCTTCTTCCTCAGCTGCGGCGCCGGGGACCAGGTCGGGCCCGAACCGGACCTCCTCGCTCCCTGCCCTCCCGGCGAAGGGCCGGAAGGGGCGCTCTGCGGCGTGTTCGAGGTGCCCGAGGACCGGGGGAACCCCGAGGGGCGGCGGATCGCGCTGAACCTCCTCGTCCTCCCCGCCGCGGAACAGGGCGGCGAGCCCGACCCGGTGTTCGTCCTCGCGGGCGGCCCGGGGCAGGCCGCCACGGACCTCGCGCCGCTCCTCGGGCCGGTGCTCGGCGGCGCGAACCGCCGGCGCGACTTCGTGTTCGTGGACCAGCGCGGCGCCGGCGAATCGAACCCGCTGACCTGCGACTTCCTCGAGGAGCGGGTCGGCTACTACGACGGCGTCCCCGAGGAACTCTCCGAGGCCGACTGGAAGGAGTGTCTCGATTCGCTCGACGCCGACCCCGAGCACTACACGACGCCGGTGGCGATGGACGATCTCGACGAGGTGCGCGCCGCGCTCGGCTACGGGCGGGTGAACCTCTGGGGCGGCTCCTACGGCACCCGCGCCGCGACCGTCTTCCTGCGCCGCCACCCGGAGAGCGTCCGCACCGTGATCCTCGACGGGGTAGCGCCGGTGGACATGCGGATCCCGCTCCACTTCGCCGAGGACGGGCAGCGGGCGCTGAACCTGCTCGCCGACGCCTGCTCCCGGGACGCCGCCTGCGCGGCGCGCTTTCCCGAGCTCCGGGATTCCGTCGAACGCCTCCTCGCGCGGCTCGACCGGGATCCGCCCGAGCGGTTCGACATCCGGAATCCCCGGACGGGGGACTGGGAGGAGATCCCGATCCGGCGCGATCTGGTGGCGGGGCTGCTCCGCGCCGTGCTCTACAGCCCCCAGAGCGCCGCGCTGGTCCCGCTGATGGTGGAGAGCGCCCTCGACGGCGACTTCGGGCCGCTCATGACCTTCGCCGACCCGGCGGCCGGGCCCGAGCTCTCGGTCGGGATGTTCCTTTCCGTGATCTGCGCCGAGGACATCCCGTTCGTGACCCCCGAGGAGGCCGCCGCGGCCGCCGAGGAGAGCTTCCTCGACGAGGCGATGGTGATGCAGCTCGAGGAGGCCTGCGCCGTCTGGCCGCGGGGCGAGCTGCCCCCGGGTTACCGGGAGCCGGTCCGCTCCGGAGCGCCGGCGCTGGTCCTCTCGGGCGAGCTGGACCCGGTGACCCCGCCGCGCTGGGGCGAGCGGGTGGCGGCCACGCTGACCGGCGCCCGGCACCTCGTCGTCCCCGGAGCCGGCCACGGGACGCTCTCTTCCGGCTGCGTGCCGCGGCTGATCGAGGAGTTCCTCGATGCCGCCGACCCGGAAGTGCTCGATCCGGCGTGCCTCGAGGACCTCGCGCGACCCGCCTTCTGGCTCTCGGGCACCGGGCCGGTCGCCCCCGCAGACGACGGGGACGAGGACGACCGCCACCCGGAGGACCACGACGGGGACGGCCACGAGGAGTCCGGCGAGGACGGTCGCGACGGACACCGGGAGCGCACGCCGTGATCGAGGCGTTCGGGCTCCGGAAGACCTTCGGGAGCGTCGTCGCCGTGGACGATGTGAGCTTCACCGCCCGCGACGGCGAGGTGACCGGGCTCCTCGGCCCGAACGGCGCCGGGAAGTCCACCACGCTGCGGATGCTCTACGGGCTCATGGCCCCCGACGCCGGCGAAGTCGCGGTGGACGGAATCGAGGTGCGGCGCGAACCGCTCCGGGCGCAGGAACGGATCGGCGCGCTGCCGGACACGCACGCCCTCTACCCGCGGCTCACCGGAATCGAGAACATCCGCTACTTCGCGAGGCTCCGCGGCATCGCCCGCGACGAAGCGGCGAAGCGCGAGGCGGAGTTCATCCGCCTGCTCGCCATGGACGACTTCGTGAACCGCCGGGCGAAGGGGTATTCGCACGGGGAGCGTTCGCGGGTGCTGCTCGCGCGGGCGCTGATCCACGACCCGGCGAACATCCTGCTCGACGAGCCGACGAACGGGCTCGATGTGATGAGCACCAGGCGGATGCGGGACATGATCCGCGAGCTCCGCGACCGGGGCCGCGCGGTGCTCTTCTCGTCCCACATCATGCAGGAGGTCTCGCTCCTCTGCGACCGGATCGTGATCATCGCCGCCGGGCGGGTGGCCGCCGCGGGCTCCCCCCAGGCGATCCGGGCGGCGGCGGGGCGCGCGGATCTCGAGGAGGCGTTCGTGACGCTCACGGGTTCGTCCCCCGGGGAAGCGGCGTCGTGAGACGCGCCGGCGTCGTGTTCCGGAAGGAGCTGCTCGAGGGGATCCGCGACCGCCGCTCGCTGATCGCGGTACTCATCTCGATCAGCATCTTTCCGATACTCGTCCTCTTCATGGGCCGGTTCAGCCGCCAGGTCCAGGACGAGGTCCGGGAGATGGCCCTTCCGGTCGCGGGGGCCGAGAACGCTCCCGAGCTCACCGCGTGGCTCGTCCGCCAGCCGGGGGTCACCGTCGAGGCGGCGCCCGAGGATCCCGAGACCGCGGTGCGCGAGCGCGACGCGGACCTCGTGCTCCGGATTCCGCCCGACTACGGCGAGACCTTCGCCGAGGGGCGCCCCGCCGCGGTGGACCTGATCGCTGACAGCTCGCGGGCGGCGGCTTCGGCGAAGGCCCGCCGGGTGACCGCGCTCCTCGAGCGCTACGGAAGGGAGGTCGCGGCGCTGCGGCTCATCAGCCGGGGCGTCAGCCCGCTCCTGATCCGCCCGCTCACCGTCGAGCGCGCCGAGGTGTTCAGCGCCCGGCGGCGCACCGCGTTCTCGGCGCTCGGCTTCATCCCGATGTTCCTGCTCATGAACGCCTTCTTCGGCGGGATGCAGATCTCGGCGGACGCGATCGCCGGGGAGCGCGAGCGCGGTTCGATCGAGGCGCTCCTCGTGAATGCGGTTCCGGCGCGCCTCTTCGTCGTCGGCAAGTGGGCGGCGGCGGCCACCTTCGCGGTGTTCCTCACGCTGCTCGGACTCGGGACCTGCGTGCTCGTCCTCCGCTTCATGCCGGGGACGCTGAACATCTCGCCGAGCGCCGGCGACTGGACGATCGTGGCGCTCGCCTCGGTCCCGCTCGCGCTCTTCTGCTCGGCGCTCCAGGTCGTGGTCTCGACCTGGGCGAAGTCCTACAAGGAGGCGCAGACCTACTTCGGCTACCTCGTCTTCCTGCCGATGCTGCCGTTCTTCGCCGTCACCTTCAACTGGGTGGAGCAGGGAACCTGGACCGCCCTGGTCCCGATCCTCGGCCAGCACCTGATGATCCTCGGCGCGGTCGGCGGCGAGGCCGTCGCGCTCCCCGAGCTCGCGCTCGCCGGCCTCTTCGCGCTACTCGGGGCGGCGGCGCTCCTCCGCTTCGCCTCGTCGCTCTTCGTCCGCGAGAGCGTCGTCTTCGTCCGCTGACAGCCGGTGGAGAAAACGCCCCGCATGGGAATCCGTCCTCGAAGAGATGGGGAACCCTGTCGTCGTCCGGGCGGATGCGGGGCGCTTTCCCCACCGGATGGCGGCCCGAATCGCTTGCGCGATCCGTTCCGCCCGCTTTCGCGGCGAGGGAGGACCCTCCCCGGCGGCGCTTCGCGCCGCGTCGGCGCGCTAGAGACTTTCTCCACAGCCATCTGAGCGGGTCGCGGCCGCCGCCTGGATGCGGCGGCCCCCGATCCGGTACTTCCGCTCGAAGTTGGACCCGGCGAGCTCGCCCGGACGCGCGGAGCGCGGAGGCTCGAAGGGGCGGCGCCGGAGCCGCCGCCGCGCGGCGAGGGCCGCCCCGATCGCCTCGTGGTAGCCGGGGTCGTCGGTCACCACCCGGAGGAGGGCTCCCGGCGCGAGCGCCCGCTCGCAGGCGGCGAGGAAGTTCGGCTGCACCACGAGGCGGCGGCGGGCGTGGCGTCGCTTCGGCCACGGATCGGGGAAGTAGATGTGGATCGCGGCGGCGCACCCCGCCGGGAGCGCCTCGAGCGCCTCGGTCGCGTCCGCGCGGAGGATGCGGGCGTTTCGGCGCTCGCGCCGTCGCAGCCGGTCCGCGGCGAAGAGCCAGTAGCGGCGCGCCCGCTCGATCCCGAGGAAGCGCGTGTCGGGGCGGATCTCGCCCTCGGCCACGAGGAACGACCCCTTGCCGGAGCCGATCTCGATCTCGAGCGGCGCCGCCCGCTGCTCCGGGTCGAAGAGCGCCGCCGGGTCCACCGGCGGGTGCAGCTCGTCGAGCGCGAACCCGTAGCCGCCAGGGTCGGCGTCGCGCCGGCTGCGGATGTGGCTGCGGCCCAAGCGGGATCTTCGGGGAGGCGCCTCAGCAGGCTGTGGAGAAAGTCCCTCGCGTGCCGCCGCGGAGGAGCCTCCCTCCCCGCGAAAGCGGGCGGAACGGATCGCCCAAGCGATTCGGGCCGCCATCCGGTGGGGAAAGCGCCCCCCATCCGCCCGGATGACGGGGTTCCCCATCTCTTCGAGGACGGATTCCCATGCGGGGCGTCTTGTCCACCGGCGGTCAGCGGTCGCCCCGGCGCCGGGACAGGAGCCACTCGTAGAGCCCTTCCTCGCGGTAGGCGCGCACCCACGAGTCGTGGGCGACCCCCGGGTACTCCGTGTAGCGGGGCGCGGCACCGGCGGCTTCGAGCGCGGCGACCATGCGCCGCGACTCCTCGGTCGGGACCCGGCGGTCCTCGGCGCCGTGGAAGACCCAGACCGGGATCCCGGCGACGACCCGGGCGGTCTCGGCCCAAGGATCCTCGGGGCGGACCGCGGCGGGGTGCCAGTCGGGGACCGGGAGCCGCGAGCGCGCCGGGGAGACGCCGCCGCAGACGGGAACGACGGCGGCGAAGCGCTCCGGGTGGCGGTAGGCGAAGGCCCAGGTCCCGTAGCCGCCGAGCGAGAGCCCGGTGAGGTAGGTGCGGTCGGGATCGCCGCCGAACTCGGCGACCGCCGCCTCGAGCGCGCCGAGCGCGAGCTGCTCGATCTCGGGGCTGCCCCACCAGGCGCCCCGCGGCGACTGGGGCATGACCACGAGGGCGGGGAAGTCGGGGCGCTCGCGGAGCACCGCCGGGAGGCCGATCCCGGTCTGGCGCTCGCCGTCGGTCCCGCGCTCCCCCGCCCCGTGGAGGAAGAGGATCACCGGCGGGTTCGTCTCCGCGCCCGACAGAACCGCGGCGGGGACGAAGACCTGCCAGCGCCAGGTCCGGCCCTCGACCACGGAGGTCCGCGCGAGGAACCTCCCTTCGACGGCGAGCGCCGGGGTGGCGAGGACGAGAGCGACGAGGGCGAAGCGCACGGACCGGGCCGGGAGTCTCTCACCTCGGCGATGCCGCGCCAACCACCGGGCGCGCCTCCGGACTTCGCCGAGAACGGCCACCGCTCCCGGCGGACCGAGGGTCGCGGCGCTCGGGAGCGTACGCGGCAACCGGAAGTCCCTGGCCCTGGCAGGCTGTGACGAAAGTCCCCCGGGTATCGATGCGGCGCGGAGCGCCGCCGGAGAGGGGTGCAGTTCCCTCTCCCCGCGAAACAGGGCGGAACGGATCGCGCAAGCGATTCGGGCCGCCATCTCGTGTCCGGCCGATTCCCGGACGCCGCCGACCGCCCCGGGTTCCCGAAGCGCCCGACGCCCGGAATCATCCGCGCCGCGCGGCATCGTCCGCCTCGAGGCGGAGCAGATAGTCGGCGAAGCTCGGAATTCCCATCTCCCACTTCCCCGCGGCCCCCCGCCAGACCACGCCGAGGTCCGTGAGGGTAGTGAGCAGCCGTTGCCCGGCGCCGGGGCCCGGCGCGCCGATCCCGCCGAGAAAACGACGGAATTCGAGGTCCCCGGCGCTTCCGCCGCGCTCCGAGAGGAACGCCGCGAGCGGAAACAGCGCCCCGCTCACCTCGTGTTCCCACGCCTCGCCGAACCGTTCCGCGTAGAACCGTTCGATTTCCCGGCCCGCGGCGGCGGCCCCCTTCCGGGCCGATTCCATCGTGATCTCGCCGGAAGCGGCGGCCTCCCACGCGGCGCTCCCGAGGAGCTGGATGAAATACGGATAGTCCTGCGACTCCGAGGCCAGGAAGGCCGCCGCGTCGGCGCGCATCGGGCGGCCGGCATCGTCTGCCGGTTCGACCAGGGCCCGCCGGGTGTCGGGCCGGGCGAGCCGTCCCACCGGCACTCGCTCGAGCACCCGTTCGATGAAGGTTCCGGCGCGGCGCAGCCGGCGCGGAGCATCCGGCGTACCGGCGACGAGCAACAGGAACGGAAGCCGGACGGCGGTGGCTTCCTGCACCGCGCCGAAGAACAGCCGACCCGCCTTCGGCTCGAGGGTATGGGCTTCGTCGAGCCGCATCACCAGCGGACCCGGATCCCCGGTGATCCACCGGCGCAGCAGTCCATCCACCTCCTCGGTCGGGGAGGCCGGCTCGGCGGCGACACCGAAACCGGCCGCCGGCGCACCGCGCAGCCGGGTCCGGGTGAGCCCGGCCTGCTCCTGAAGGTGGCGCGTCAGCTGCCGACGGCTGGTGAAGGCCCCGGCCGAGAGATTCGCCGCCCGCATCCCCCGGCGGCGCGCATCCTCGGCGATCCGCACGAGTAGCGTCGTCTTGCCGTTCCCGCGCGGGCCGAAGAACAGGAGTCCGCGCGGTGGCGGGACGCCGGCGGCGAGCGCGTCGAGCCTCTTCGTGGCGAGGGACAGTTCCGGGTCGCGCCCCGCGAGCAGCGGCGGCAGCGCCCCGGCGCCGGGCCGGAACGGGTTCTGGTTCCTCATCCGTCGCCCCGCGTCCGGAGCCTATCGAAGGGCATCGCGCGTCCCTCCTCCCCGGCGGACCCCGGGGCGATTCGCTGCGCGACGGCTCCCGCACCGGGGTCCCGGCGGATCGCCCGCCGCGCACCGATTCCGGCGCCGCCCGTTGCCCCGCGCCGCCGCCGGGAGTAGATTGCCTCCACCGAGGAGCGCCCACATGACGATCGCCGAATCCTTCGCCGCCGAGATCACCCGCGAGGCCGCCGCCACCCGCAGGTTCCTCGAACGCTTCGAGGAGAGCAGCGCCGACTGGAAGCCGCACGAGCGATCCATGCGGCTCTCGCAGCTCGCCTCGCACATCGTCGAGATGCCCGACTGGGGGTATTCGATGCTCGACCACGATCACTTCGACTTCGGCGCGGCGGACTATCGGCCGGCCGACTGGAAGACCCGCGCCGAGCTGATCGAGAACCACGGCCGGATCACCGCCGGAATCCTGAAGCGCCTCGAAGGCCGCTCGGACGACTTCCTGCGGGAGCCCTGGCGCCTGCTCCACGACGGAAGGGTGCTCCAGGAGACGACGCGCGACCGCGCGCTCCGCGAGTACATCCTGAGCCACCTGATCCACCACCGGGGGCAACTGAGCGTGTACTACCGGCAGTGCGGGATCGCGGTGCCGGGCGCGTATGGGCCCTCGGCGGACGACCGCGCGGGCTGATCGGCGCGCGCTCGTCCTCGGGGCCGGCGCGGTCGGCCTCGCGAGCGCCTGGTTCCTCCGCCGGGCGGGGTGGGAGGTCCTGGTGGTGGACCGGGGAAAGCCGGGGCACGGCGCCACCCACTCGACCGCCGGGCTGCTCTGCCCGGCGCATTCGAGTCCGATTCCCGGGCCGGGAGTCCTCTCGCAGGCGCTGCGCTGGTCACTCCGCCCGGACAGCCCGTTCCGCATCCGCTGGCGCGCCGACCCGGCGCTCCTCGCCTGGCTCGCCGGGTTCGTCCGGGCTTCCACCAGGGCCCGGTCCGCCCGCGGGTTCCGGGCGAACGCGGCGCTCTCGGGGCTCAGCCTGCGGCTCTTCGTCGAGCTCCGCGAGCGCGGCGAGGTGGACTTCTTCTTCGAGCGGCGCGGCGGCTGGATGGCGTTCCTGAGCGACGCCGGCTTCGCCGCCGGGCGCGAGGAGGCCGCGGCGCTCGGAGAGCGCGGCTTCCCCGTCGAGGCGCTCGGCGGAGACGCCGCCCGCGAGCGCGAGCCCGCGTTCTCGGACCGGGTGCGCGGGGCGGTGTTCCTCCCCGGCGACGCCCACGGGCTGAGCCTCGGGTTCGCCGAGTCGCTGGCCGCGCGGCTCCTGCGGCTCGGGGTGCGCTTCGAGATCGGCTCGCGGGTCCGGTCGCTGCTCCGGGAGGGAGACGCGATCGGCGGCGCGCTCGTCGAGACCGCGGGAGGCGAACGGGAGGAGCGTGTCGCCGACGAGACGGTGCTCGCGCTCGGCGCTTGGTCCCCTCCGGTCGCGGCGAGCGCCGGCGTGCGGCTGCCGATCCGCCCGGCGAAGGGCTACGCCGCGACGGTGAAGCGGTTTCCGGGGACCCCGGTGGCGCCGGTGACCGCGATGGAGCGGAAGATGATCGTCACCCCGCTCGGCGAGCGGGTGCGCTTCGCCGGCACCCTCGAACTCGCGGGGTTCGAACCGTCGCTCGACGAGCGGCGCTACCGGGCGGTGATCGCGGGGGCGCGGGCGGTGCTGCGAGGTCCGGTCCCGCTCGAGGAGGAGGTCGCGTGGGCCGGGTTCCGGCCGCTGACGCCGGACAGCCTCGCGTTCCTCGGTCGGCCGAAACGGCGGCGCGGGCTGCTCGTCGCCGCCGGGCACGGGATGCTCGGGTTCACCCAGTCGCTCGGCAGCGGGTTCGTCGTCGCGCAGCTCGCCGGGGGCGAGGCGCCGGGTCTCGACCTCGCGCCGTTCTCGCCGGACCGCTGACGGTCAGGCCCGAATCGCCTGCGCGATCCGTTCCGCCCTCTTTCGCGGGAAGGGAGGACCCGCCCCGGCGGCGCTTCGCGCCGCGTCGGCGCGCGAGGGGCCCTCTCCACAGCCTGTCAGCGGATCTTCGCGGAGTAGTTCACCCCGACGAAGATGCGGACCACCGCCCCGGAATCGTCCACCTCGAAGCGGACCAGCTCGCCGTGGGCGCCGAAGCCGTCGCTCTCGAGGCGGAACTCGTGCGGTTCGCCGGTGGGTTCGAGCACCCCCCGCGAGCGGTCGGGGTTCTCCGAGAGCGGCGAGATCAGGACCAGCTCGTCCTCGAGTCGCAGCACCGAGGTGTCGCCCCAGCGGCTCCGGTAGGTCCCGAGGTAGCGCTCCCAGGCCGGGTCGAAGACCGCGGTCTCCTCCTCGTCGTCGTCGCCGAGGTGCGGCGCCACCCAGGCGAACGCCTTCTCCACGAAGCGTCCGGGGTTCCCGTCGCCGCCGTTCGTGAAGACGACCACACCGACCTCCTCCTCGGGGCTCAGCTGGGTCTGGGTGCGGTAGCCGGGGTAGGAGCCGCCGTGGCCGATCAGGTCGCGGTCTTCCGTGTGGCGCACCGAGAACCCGAGGCCCCAGCCGCTCGCCCAGGAGGGCTGCAGCCAGTGGACGCGCTGCATCTCGCGGAGGGTGTTCGCGGCGAGGACCTCCTCCCCGCCGTCTTTCCGGAGGCGCATCTGCCACTTCAGGAATTCGAGCAGGTCGGGCGCCGACGAGGAGACCCCGGTCGCCGGATCGAACGCCCGGGCGTCCACGAAGGGGAGGCGTTCCCGGCTGCCGTCGGGCATCCGCCGCCCGTAGCCGGTCGCGAGCCGCCCCGCGTGGGCTTCGGGCAACGGGCCGACGCTCGTCGAGTCCATCCCGAGCGGCTCGAGGATGCCGCGGGTCACGAGGTCGGCGAACGACTCGCCCGAAGCCGCCTCGGCGACCATGCCGGCGAGGGTGAAGCCGAGGTTCGAGTACTTCCACTTCGTCTCGGTGGCGTAGGTCGTCTGCTGGTCCGAGACCGTGTCGCGCACCGCCTCCGCCTCCGGGAACTCGAAGTCGGTCCACGCCGGGTGGACCGACTCGCGGGGGAGCCCGCCGGTGTGGGTCAGCAGGTGGCGGACGGTGAGCGGGCGCGCTTCGGGGTGGCGGTTTTCGATGTCGAACCAGGGGAGGTGGTCCGCCACCCGGTCGTCGAGCCGGAGCGCGCCGGCGTCCCGGAGCCGGAGCACCGCGATCGCGGTGAAGAGCTTCGAGTGCGAGGCGATCCGGAAGATCGAGTCCTCGGCCATCGGCGTCTCGGGGTCGAGCGAGGCGTGGCCGTAGGCCTTCAGGAAGACGACCTCCTGGTCGTGGACGATCCCGATCACGAGCCCGGGGACCCCGGAGTACTCGAGCTGCGCCCGGATCCACTCGTCGAGGAGCGTGATCCCGGCCTGGACCTCGGCGTCCCGGTCCTGAGCCGCTCCCGGAGCGGCGAGCGCAAGCGCGACCAGGACGGCGGCGACGGTTCTCATCTTCCGGGGATCATGCCGGGTTCGGCGTAAACCATCTCCATCGGCAGACCCTCGCCGTCCTTCGGCGGGTCCGGGGGAGCCGGCGGGAGGGTCACCGGTTCGGGCGCCGTCGCCGTCAGCGCCGCGGCGAACGCATCCACGATGTCGTCCCGAGCGACCTGATTGCGACGCGTCGCCTTCAGCATCCCGTCGATTTCTTCCCCGGCCGACGGCCGGATTCGTTCGAGCACCTGGATGCGTTCCTCGAAGCCCTTTCTGTCCTCCTTGTTCTTGCCCTTCTTCGCGTGCTTCATCGGGCGCCGCCCGTTGAACGCCCAGAAGCACACTTCCGGGTGGACCTCGCGAACGATCTTCTTCAACTTCGGGTCTCTGCGCAGCAGGCAATCGACCTCTCGGATCTTCGGAAGGATGGAGAACGCCTGGATGCTCGGCGCCTTGTCCTTCGCCCCGTCGCTGAGGGACTTGGCCTCCGGGAAATCGGATGCCTTCAGCAGGTATCGCGCGGGCGCCGGAAACACGCTGTTCCTGCGAACGCCCAGAACCTTGCGGGCGCATTTGTCGCACTGCCGGCCCTCTTTAACCTGATCGGGCAGTCCGATCGGCAAGTCCACGAATATCCAGGCCGGCCGGCTGGCGCCACCTACGAGGCAGCTGAAGTGGCAGACGATGCCCCAACCGCCGATGCGCCAGACATCTCCAACGGACGGCTCCAGAGCGATGAAGAACCACCCCGCGCTACACCCGTCAACGCCGATCACCCGCTGCGGAGAACCGTCAGCGGGCGAACCCTTGCCGCACTGTGGCATCGCGATCACTCCTTCGTGGGCGCCCGGTGGCGAGCGCTGCATCTCATCTTCGGAAGACGGGGCTGCCGTCCACGATGACGACCACCGTCCGGGCCCAGGTGCCCATCGGGTGGGAGTCCCAGACCACGAGATCGGCGTCGCGCCCGGGAGCGATCGTGCCGATCCGGTCGCCGCCCCCGAGGATCGCCGCCGCATCCGCGGTGCCCGCCCGGAGCGCCGTCTCGCGGGGGAGGCCGTGCGCCGATGCGATCCGCGCTTCCATCGCCACCGAGCGGCCGCCGGAGCCGAAGGTCGAGAGCGCGATCCGGACCCCCGCGCGGTGGAGGATGGCGGCGGTGGCGGGGGTGTGGCCGGCGAGCTCCATCGGGCCGCCGTCGCCGATCGCGAGGATCGAGGGCCCGACGACCACCGGGACTCCGGCCGCGGCGAGCCGGGGGGCGACGGCGCCAGCCCCGGCGGCGCGATCCAGAACGAGGCGCAGGTCGAACTCGGTGGCGACCCGGAGCGCGGTCTCGATGTCGTCCGTCTTGTTCGCGAGCATCCGCAGCGGCAGCTCGCGCGCGAGCAGGCGGGCCAGGACCCGGCCGCCGTCACCGCCGATCCGGTCCTCGCCGGCGCGGATCAGCGTGTCGCGGAGGTCGTGGATCATCCCCTGGCGGGTCGTGCGCCCGGCGGGGGCGTCCCGTCCGGGAGGCGACGCGCCCACCGCGGTCTCCCCGAAGGAAGCGGCGAGCGCGGCCTCCTCGTTCAGGATCGCGGTCGCCGCCGGGCCGGCGAGCTTCACTACCGCTCCGGCGCCGCCGATCAGGAGACGCGGATCGGGAGCGAGATAGACCGAGGTCACCCCGGCGCGGAGCCACTCGGGGGCGAGGCCCTCGGCGAAGCGCGCCGCGGCGCGGGCCTCGGGAGCGATCGGGGTGTCGGGCCCCGCTTCGGGCGCCGCTCCGAGGAGCGTCTGCGCGTCGAGGAAACCGGGGGTCACCACCATGCCCGCCGCGGAGACGACCTCCGCGCCCTCCGGGACCCCGACCCCGGCGCCGACGGCGGCGATCTTCCCGTCCTCGACGAGCACCGTGGCGCTCTCGAGTACCTCGCCGGTCCCGAGGTGGACCTCGCCGCCGGTGATCGCGAGCGGCTGCGCCGCAGCGGAGGCCGCGAACCCGAGCGCGGCGAGCGCGAGACGCATCACCACCCCGCCGGCGCCCCGTCGAAGACGTTGAACCCCGTCTCCCGGTCGAAGACCTCGACACCGTCGACGAAGACGCGCATCACCAGGCTCTCGAAGGCGAGCGGATCCTCGCCGCCGAGGATCGTGATGTCGGCGTCCTTCCCGGCCTCGAGGCTGCCGATCCGGTCCTCAAGGTGGAATATCTTCGCGCCGTTCAGGGTGAGCGCCCGGAGCGCCTCCTCGCGCGGCATCCCCCGGCGCACGAAGAGCGCCGCGGTGTGGCGCAGGAAGAAGGGGTGCCCGTCCGGAGGATCCTGGTGGAAGGCGACGAGCCCGCCGAGTTCGGCGAGGCGGATCGGGCCGTCGAGGTCGGGGCTCTCGGAGCCGTCGAACGGCAGCACCGGGCCGAAGCTCACCGGCACGCCGAGCCGCGCCATCTCCTCGGCATGCACATCGGTGCGGTTCCCGTGATGGATGTAGAGGTCGAGGTCGAAGCGCCGCTGCAGCTCGAGCGCGTGCTCCATCTGCGCTGCGGAGTGCGCGTGGACGCCGACGACCCACTCGCGGGTGAGGAGCTTCCCGAGCGCCTCGCGGGTCAGGTCCCGGGGCGGCGGCGGATTCGCCGGGTCGCGTTCGTGGACGGCGAGCGCGTCGAGGTATTCACGGGTCGCCTCGAGTTCCGCGTTCAGCAGGTCGAAGACCCCCTGCTCGGTCGTCGGGAAGCCCGGATACGGGGTCGTCGCCCGGATCGCGAACTTCATCCCGGCCGGCGCGAGGAACATGTCCTCGACGGTGCCGCCGCGCATCTTGAGGAGCACCGCCTGTCCGCTGTTCGGGCTGCGGCTGCCGGTGGTGATGTTCTGGGTCGTGATCCCGCCGGCGACCGCGAGCGCGAAGCCGGGGTCGTCCGAATCGAGTCCGTCGATCGCGCGGACATGGGCGTTGATCGGCTCCGAGAGTTCGTTGTTGTTCGAGCCGGTCGCCGGCAGGTTCAGGATCTTGAAACCGGTGTGCGAATGCGTCTCGATGATGCCGGGGATGACGCTCATCCCGGTCGCGTCCACGATGTCGGCGCCGGCGGGGACCTCGAGATCGGCCCCGACCGCCTCGATCTTCCCGTCGCGGATCAGCACCACCCCGTTCGGAATCGGCGGCGAGCTCACCGGATGGACGAGCCCGCCGGTGATCGCGGTGACTCCGGACTCCGGCGCCCCGCAACCTGCGGCGACGAAGGCGAGCAGCAGGGCGCCAGCGGGCGACGCCGGGTCCGGGCGGACCCGGCGCGACCGCGCGGTTCGTCTCATCCGTCCTCCCGACTCCACTCCCCACACGGTATCACTCGCCGCCGACGGTCGCTCCGCGGAGCCGATCGCACCCCTCCGGGATGGCACTCCCGCGACTCGCCGCCGCCGGTCGCTCCGCAGAACGGATCGCACCCCTCCGCGTCCCCTCCGGGATGGCGCGCTTCCACGACTCGCCGCCGCCGGTCGCTCCACGGAGCCGATCGCACCCCTCCGGGATGGCGCTCCCGCGACTCGCCGCCACCGGTCGCTCCGCAGAACGGATCGCACCCCTCCGCGTCCCCTCCGGGATGGCGCG
>CAYGAO010000003.1:0-5030 GCA_964347715.1 uncultured Acidobacteriota bacterium | reverse complement strand
CTTCCACGACCCGCCCCCCGACGGTCGCTCTGCGGAACGGATCGCGCTCCCGATCCGGAACCGTGGCACGATTCGGCCGTCATGCGGGCGATCCCGACCTTCCGGGCGAACGGCGCCCGTGACCCGGTTCGGCGAGCCGGTCGGGCGCGTCGCTCCGCCAACGCCGAATCCGCGCGCGGCCCGGTCGCGCGCCACGCGGAGAGCCGCCGAGCTGCTCCCGGACCGGTGACGCCCGCGGGCGCCACGGGGGAGGCCGTGGTCTCGGTGGACGGCCGGATCGGGTCGCCCGAGACGGCGCGGCTGAACCCGCTCGACCGGGGGTTCCTCCACGGCGAAGCCGTTTACGAGAACCTGCGGACCTACGGCGGAGTCCCCTTCCTCCTCGGCAGGCATCTGGAGAGGCTCCGCGCCTCGGCGCGCGCTCTCGGGATCCCGGTCGCCATCTCCGACCGGGAGGCCGCCTCTCGGCTCGCGGCGACGCGGCGGGCGGTGCGTTTCTCCGGGGAGCAGTCGATCCGGGTGATCCTCACGGCCGGGCCGGCGGGCGGGACGCCTTCGCTCGTGATCCTGGTGCGGCCGCTGCCGCCGCTCCCGGTGGACCCCGAGCGCGCGGGAGTCGGGGTGTTCCGCAGCGAGCGGGTGCGGAGCGAACCGGGCGGACTCCCTCCCGGAGTGAAGACGACGAACCTCCTCGGGTCCCGGCTGGCGGTCCGGGAAGCCGAGGCGTCCGGGGCGCACGAGGCGGTGCTCCGGGGGCCGAGCGGGGAGCTGACCGAGGGGGCGACCTCGAACCTCTTCCTGGTCGAGGGCGGAGTGGTCCGCACGCCGCCGGCGGACGCGGGGCTCCTGCCGGGGATCACCCGGGCGCTCGCGCTCGAGGTCCTCGGCGACCTCGGGATTCCCGGCGAGGAGGCGCGGCTCCCGCCTTCCCGCCTCGAAACCGCCGCGGAGGCCTTCCTCACCAGCTCCTCGCGCGAAGTGCTCCCGGTCGTCTGGAGCGTGGCCCCCGGCGAACCGCGCCGCCCGGTCGGGAACGGCGAGCCCGGGCCGGTGACCCTCCGGATCCTCGCCGGCTACCGGCGCGCGGTGGCGCGGCTGCTCGAAGCGCCGGCCTCCGCCGCGCGGTGATAGATTCGGGAGCGAGGATGATCGCGGCCCGGTCCCGCGGCAGGGCCGCCGCGGAGCTTCCGGCGGGGGCCGGCCTGCTGCTGGCCGTCGCGGCCTCGATGTTCCCCGTGGTCCCCGCCGCCGCCCAGGTCCCGGTGGACTTCGAGACCGCCCGTTTCGACCGCCGGCTCCCGGCGACCCGCACCACCGGGCCCATCCGGCTCGACGGAGTGCTGGACGAGGAGGCGTGGGAGAGCGCCCCGGTCGCCTCCAAGTTCACCCAGGGGAACCCGAACGAGGGGATGCCGGCGACGCTCGCGACCGAGGTCCGCGTCCTCCACGACGACGAGTTCCTCTACATCGGCGCCGTGGCGCACGACGACGCGCCCGACGAGATCATCGTGAACGACCTGTCGCGGGACTTCTCGACCCGCGCCGGCGACATCTTCGGGGTCGTCCTCGACACCTTCCACGACCGGCGGAACGGCTACATGTTCGAGACGAATCCCGCCGGCGCGAAGTTCGACGGGCAGATCTTCAACGAAGGACGCGAATTCAACCGCGACTGGGACGGCGTCTGGCATGTCCGCACCCGGCGCGCGCCGGACGGCTGGCGGATCGAGATGGCGATTCCGTTCAAGACGCTGCGGTTTCGGGAAAGCCCCGAGCAGACCTGGGGGATCAACTTCCTCCGCCGCGTCCGGCGGCGGAACGAGGACTCCTTCTGGGCCCCGATTCCCCGGTTCTTCAACTTCGCCCGCATCTCCCGGGCGGGCACGCTCGAAGGCCTCCGGGGGCTGGAGCCCGGGGGCCGGTTCAAGGTGACCCCGTATGTGGGCGCCGAGGCGACCCGGGGCGCCGCCGGCGAGGATCTCCGGAGCGCGGCCGACCTCGGGGTGGACGCCAAGGTGCTGCTCGGGACCGGGATGAATCTCGACCTCACCGCGAACACGGACTTCTCCCAGGTGGAGGCGGATGTCCAGCAGGTGAACCTGACCCGCTACAGCCTGTTCTTCCCCGAAAAGCGCGACTTCTTCATCGAGAACTCGGGCATCTTCCGCTTCGGAGTGCCCTCGGACTCGCGGGTCTCGCAGTTCCGGGCCGACTTCGGACAGGCGTTCAACCCCGCCGCGCTCCGCGCCAGCCAGAGCCGCGGCGACGACCTCTACCTCTTCTTCAGCCGGCGGATCGGGCTCTCGGCGGGCGGCGCGCCGATCCCGGTGCTCGGCGG
The DNA here is from genome assembly GCA_964347715.1 of uncultured Acidobacteriota bacterium. Classification (GTDB taxonomy): domain Bacteria; phylum Acidobacteriota; class Vicinamibacteria; order Marinacidobacterales; family Marinacidobacteraceae; genus CAYGAO01. The sequence continues at coordinate 2,692 of CAYGAO010000003.1, read as the reverse complement.
CGGCAGGCTCACCGGGCGGGCCGGCCCCTGGGAGCTCGGGGCGATGAGCATCCAGACCGGCGAACACGAAGACGCCCCCGGGACGGAGAACTTCTCGGCCTTCCGGGTGCGCCGGAACATCGGCGGGAACTCCGATGTCGGCGCCATCTTCCTGAACCGGGAGACCGGCTCGGGGAGCAGCCACTTCAACCGCTCGCTGGGCGCGGACGCGAACCTCCGCCTCACCCCGGAGCTCGAGCTGAACACCTACTGGGCGACGACCCGGAGCCCCGACCGGGGCGGGGACGACCAGGCCGGCCGCGTCGCCCTGAACCACGACGGCCGGCTCTGGCAGCTGCGCGGCGCCTGGTCCGTGCTCGGCGAGGACTTCGCCCCCGAGATGGGTTTCGCCCCCCGCCTGGGGGTCCGCCGGGTGCTCGCCTACGCCGGCTACCACTACCGGCCCGCCCGGTGGAGCGACTTCCTGCGCGAGATCAACCCGCACTTCGAGTTCAACGACTTCGCGAACCGAGACGGGGAACTCGTGAGCCGGTATGTGAACACGCACCTCTCCTTCCGGCACCAGAACGGCGCGCTCCTCGAATTCGGCTACAACGACAGCGCCGAGAACACCGTCGCCGCCTTCGACATCCACCCGACCACCACCGTCCGGCCCGGCGAACACCGCTACGGCGAGTGGTTCGTGATGGTGTTCTCGGACCCGAGCCGGCCGCTGTCGCTGAACGGGCGCTACGACCGGGGCGGGTTCTACTCGGGGACCCGCCGGGCGCTCAACCTGAGCACCGTCGCCCGCGCGGGCCGGAAGCTGACGGCCTTCATCGGCTGGAACCGGAACGACATCGCGCTCCCCGAGGGGGAGTTCGTCACCGACCTGCTCACCGCGCGGCTCACCTACACTTTCACGACCAGCATGTTCCTGAACGCGCTGATCCAGTACCACAGCGTCGCCGAGGACTGGAGCGCGAACATCCGCTTCAACCTCATCCACCGACCGCTCTCCGACTTCTTCGTCGTGCTGAACGAACGGCGCGATCCGATGGGCAACCGTCTCGATCGGGCGCTGATCGCCAAGTACACGATCCTGATGGACTTCTGAAATCACCGTCCCTCGGGAGACGGTAAAGGAGCAGACCATGCACACCATGCTTGCGAGCCACAAGGACAGCGCCTACGCGGTGCTGCGCATCGTGGCCGGATTCCTCTTCTTCTGCCACGGCGCCCAGAAGATTCTCGGGCTCATGGGCGGCACGCAGCGCGAACTCTTCTCGCTCATGGGACTCGCCGGGGTGATCGAGCTCGTCGGCGGGCTGATGATCATGGTCGGCTTCCTGACCGGAATCGCCGCCTTCCTCTCGAGCGGCCAGATGGCCGTCGCCTACTTCATGGCCCACCAGTTCCGGACCGACGACGCCGGGATGATGCTCGGCTGGTGGCCCATCGAGAACCGGGGCGAACTCGCGGTCCTCTACTGCTTCCTCTTCCTCTTCGTCGCCATGGCCGGCGCGGGCAAGTGGAGCGTGGACAACCGCTGACGCCGCAGCGGTCCGGGGCGGTCGGCGTCGTCAGGGACGGCGTCGGCGCCTCGGGATGACCTCGGTCCCGGTCTCGCGCTCCGCCACCCGGATCGGCGAGGAGCACTCGACCACGCCGGCGATCTCCGAGCCTCCTCTGGCGGGCGAGACGCGCTCCACCGGGTCGCTCCCCGCCGGTCGGGGAATCCCCCGACCGGCTGTGGAGGAAGTCCCTCGCGCACCGACGCGACGCGGAGCGCCGCCGGGGAGGATCCTCCCTCCCCGCGAGAGAGGGCGGAACGGATCGCGCGAGCGATTCGGTCCGAGGAAGCCGCTGACGGCCGTACGTGCGCCGGGCGGCCGTCCTCCCCAGCCTCCGGAGGGCCATCCGGTCGCGGTCCCTCGCCGGGACCCCGCGGGCTAGCGACGGGCGCTTCGGACTCGCCGGCGATCTCGGGGTTTCGCGAGGCGGAGTTCCTGGCGCGGTGCGCCTCGCGGGCGAGTCCCGCTCCATCCGGTCGTTTCCCGCCCGTCGTGGACCAGCGCAACCGGCCGGGGCGGACCGGCCCGGTCAGCGGCGGCGCCGGCGCCTCGGGATGACCTCGATCTGGTCCCGATCCGTCGCCAGGATCATCGGGCGGTCGGCGTGCTCCTCGATCTCGCCGGAGATCTTGAGGTTCCTTCCGGGCGAGTAACGCTTCACCGGGTCGGTTCCCGCCCAGTTGTGGAGCGAGGCCACGGGGAGGAGGACCTGGAACGGGTAGGCGACATCGGCGCCGAGGAAGTAGATCAGGACGCCGTCGGGGCGGCGCTCGATCTTGGCCACCCGTCCGTGCACGACGAGCGACTCGCCGACATGGTCGGCGGTGATGTCGCCGGGCCGCAGCATCTCCTCCTCCCCGGCAGGCGCGTCCTGAGCGGACGCCGCCGAGGCGAGCGACAGGGCAAGACCGGCGACCGCAGCGGCCGGGAGCAGGGAACGAAGTCTCATGGCTGCCTCTCTCGCCGTTCCCCGCGCCGCGGCGGATCGGGCGCGCCGGGAACGGCCGGAGTCGTTTGTAGCAGGATCGCGTCCCGCGCGTCAAACAGCCGGTGGATAAACCCCGATCCGCGAGCTGGCGGCGGAGATGGCCGAAGCAGCGGACCATCGGGCGGATCAGAGGCCGGGAGAGGAGTGAACG
>CAYGAO010000002.1:22576-32159 GCA_964347715.1 uncultured Acidobacteriota bacterium | reverse complement strand
GGGGAGGATTCCCCCTCCCCGCGAAAGACGGTGGGACGAATCGCGGAAGCGATTCGAGCCCGCCACCGGCGGCAACGGCGCCTGCGCCCGACCGCCGGCGGCGGCGGGGTCAGAAGCGGAAGAGCCGGGTGAACTTGACGATGAAGGACTGGGTGTCGAGGTCCGGGTAGCCGGGGGCGAGCGTGTCGCGCAGGGAGTTGTACACGAGGTAGAGATCGCTCCCGGGCTCGTATTCCCAGCGGAACCGGATGTTCGTCGAAAGACTGTCGGCGGCGGTGTTGTACTGGAGGAACGCCGCGACGAAGCTCCTCGGGGACAGCGTGTAGTTGATGCGCGCGGCGAGCAGCCCGGTGTCGTAGTGGCCCGCCGGAAGCGAGATCCAGTTCGCCGAGAGCGTCGGCTCGAGCGTGAGCCGCGGCATGATCTCCACCCGCCCGCGCCAGGCGAGCTCGCGCCGCGTCCCGGAGAAGAACCCGCCCTGCTGGAAGGCGAAGTTCCCCGAGATCGGGCGCTGCGGCCCGGCCTGGTAGGAGACGCGCACCGAGTCGAAATCGTAGGTTCCGACGGTGGCCGCCAGATCCTCGGTGAGTTCGAAGTCCTCCTGCAGCACCTCGCGGCTGCGGGTGGCGTTCAGGTTCAGCTGGTCCCCGTTCTCGAACTCCATCTGGTAGCGCAGCGAGCCGATCCGGGTCTCGAGGACATTCCGGTTGTCGGTCGTGTAGTCGAAGCTTCCGGTCCAGCCGATCTTCCTGAGCCACGAGATCGAGTGCGGCCTCGGGCTGAAGCGGGCCTCGAGGTAGTTCCGCCGGAAGTCCGTCCGCCGGAGGAAGCCGATCCCCGGGTCGAACCCGTCCCCGACGACGAGCCGCTCGGCCTGGAACCCGTAGCGATCGGCGTTGTAGTCGAACTGGCCGAGGTAGCTCATCGCCCGCCCTCCCTCGAGCCCGTCGTCGGTCCAGGCGACATAGCTCCGCAGGTCGAGGTGGTCGAAGAACCCGAACCGGGCATCCATCCCCCAGGCGGTGTTCCGCTCCGCACGCCCCGGGTTCCCCGACCGCCAGGTCCCGATCACCCCGACGGTGCTGCGCGCGAGGATGTCCCGCTTCAGCCGGAAGACGCCGAAGTCGGTCGCGGGAGACCCCGCGTCCCGGCTCTCGCCGGTGCGGATCGCGAGCGCGCCGATCCCGTAGTCACCCATCTTCCCGGTGACCCGGGCGCCTCCGAGGATCGGGACCGCGAGCCCCTCCTCGATCCCGATCCGGCGGCTGAAGAAGAGGAGCGGCGTGCTGCTCGGAGGCCCGAAGCTGCGGGTCGAACCCGCCGGCGGAGCCCTGGTCGCCGTCCCGAAGCTGAAGATTCCCTGCCCCTCGAGGAAGAACTCGCGCTTTTCGGGGAAGAACAGGCTGAACCGGGTCAGGTTGATCTGTTGGGCGTCCGCTTCGACCTGGGCGAAGTCCGTGTTCCAGGTCAGGTCGGCGGTGAGTCCGCTCGTGATCCCCACCTTCGCGTCGAGCCCGAGATCGCCCCCGTAGTCGCGTTCGAGGGACCCGGTGTCGAGACGCGAGCCGGCGGCGTCCCCGATCAGGTAGGGCTTCACCTCGACGGTGCGCGAACTCGCCGGCGCGTTCAGCCCGACGAGCGTGCCCGCGGAGCTGACCTTCGTGATCGCCCGGGGCCCGAGCGCCGCCGGCACCCCGGTCAGGTAGGAGATCTCGTTCTTCCAGCGGACCACCCGGCGGAAGTTGATCCCCCAGACCTGAGCGCCGCCGCTCGGGTAGCGCAGCGTCTTGAACGGGATCGCCATCTCGACCGTCCATCCCTCCTCGAAGCGGGCGGCGCGGGAATCCCAGACCGCGGTCCAGTCGCGGTTCACATTCCGCTCGTCCACGATCAGGCCGTCGAAGAACCCGCCGACGGGGTTCAGGTAGAAGAAGAAGGCGTTCCGCCGGTCGTAGAAGGTGTCGAAGATGACGGCGAGGTTCTCGTTGTTGAAGATGCCGAAGTTGTCGCGCCGCATCTCGGTCGCCACCATCCGGTCGGGTTCGCTGTCCCAGCAGCGGGCGGCGACATAGACGGTGTCGTCGTCGTGGAACACCCAGACCTCGGTCGCCTCGGTCGCGGGCGCCCCCTCGATCGGCAACGCCTGGATGAAGCCCGAGACCCCCGGAACCCGGTCGTAGATCGCATCGTCGAGGCGCCCGTCGAACTCGAAGGCGCCCTCGAGGCGCACCGCGCGCATCGTGGCGCCGCCGGCGTCGTCGCGCCGGACCATCTGCGGCGCCTCCGGCGGGGCCGGCCCGCGCACGAACGCCGGAGCGGCGCCTCCTTCCTGGGAGCCCCGGAGCTCGCCCTGCGAGAACGCGGGCGCCGGGAGGAGCCAGGCGAGGAGGAACGCGGAGCCGAGCCGCCGGGTCGGGAACCGCCGGATCCGGAACCCGGGCCGGGGCGGGACGGCCAAGACCCGAGTCAGAACCGGAACAGTCGGGTGAACTTGACGACCAGCGCCCGGTTCGTGACCGCGCCGAGTCCGTCGTCGTCGTCGCGGTTCGTGCTCAGGACGACGAACAGATCGCTGCCCGGCGAATACTCCCAGCGGTAGCGGAAGTTCGCGGAGAGGACGGAGGCGGCGGAGTTGTACTGGACGAGCGCGGCGAGATAGCTGCGTGGCGAAACCGTCCAGGCGGCCCGCACCCGGGCGAGCAGGGTCTCGACATCGCCCCCGGGCGCCTCGATCCAGTTCAGGCCGAGATTCGGCTCGAGCGACAGCCGCCGGTTCGCCTCGACGCGCCCCCAGTAGCCGAGTTCGCGGCGGCTCCCGCCGAAGAAGTCCCCGAACTCGTAGCGGAGCAGACCCGAGAGCCGCCGGTGCGAGCCGAGCCAGAGGCGGACGCCGGTGCGGGAGAACCGGTATTCCCCGGCGGGCACCTCCACCTCGTCGGAGAGCGAGAAGCCATCGAGCAGGTTCTCCTCGGTGCGCTGGTGGGACACGACGAAGCGGTCGCTGCTCTCGAAGACCGTGGTCATCTCGAAACCGATCTCGCGCGTCTCGGTCTCTCCGCCGGGACGCGCGTAGTCGTTCGCCTCGGCCTCGAACTCGAACTGGCGGATGCGCTCGATGCTCCGGGGGCGCGGGGCGAGCTTGAAGCTGCCGCCGGTCTTCGTGAAGTTCGCGCGGCGCACGAAACCCATCCCGGGACTGAAGTCCTCGCCGAGGTAGAGCCTCTCGGCGGAAGCCCCGATCAGGTCCGTGTCGTAGCGCGCCTGGCCGAGGTAGCTGGCGGCGCGGTGGCCGGCCTCGACGCCGGGTTCGCGGGTCGCCATGTAGAAGGTGTTCAGGCGGAGGTGCTCGGTCGGGGCGAAGTTCCCGTCCACGCCGTAGAGCGTGTTCGCCCCGGCCCCGTCCACGCCGTGGTTCCGGTGGGTGGCGATGACCCCGACATTCGAGCGGGAGAAGACATCGCGCTTCACCCGGACGGCGCTGAAGTTCGTGCTCTCCACTTCGAGGCTGTCCACCGTCCCGGTCTGGATGTTCATGAGGCCCATCGAGTAGGCCCCGGCCCGGCCGTGGAGCCGCGCCCCGCCGAGGATCGGGACCGCCGAGCTGCCCGCGATCCCGATCGAGCGGCTGAAGAACGGGATCGGGATGTCGGTCGGGCCGCCGAAGGCGCGCGTCTGCCGGCCGCCGAAGTCGAAGACCCCCTGGCCTTCGAGGAAGAACTCGCGTTTCTCCGGGAAGAACAGGCTGAAGCGGCTCAGGTTGATCTGGCTGTCGTCGTCCTCGACCTGGGCGAAGTCCGTGTTCCAGGTGAGGTCGGCGGTCAGCCCGTCGGTGACTCCGAACTTGAAGTCGGCGCCGAGGTCTCCGGACCACTCGTTCGTGATCCCGTCCCGGGGATCGTGGCTCTGGGAGCCGATCGCGTACGGCTTGAACTCCATCCGCCGCGACCCCGCCGGCGCCTCGAGCCCGACGAGCGTCGCCGCCCGCGAGAGGCGGAGGAGGGCGTCCCGGCTGAACGCCTGCGACATCGGGGTCAGGAAGGCCCGCTCGTTCCGGTTCTTGATGTAGCGGCGGAAGTTGATCCCCCAGAGCTGCGGCCCGCCGGAGGCGTAGCGCAGCGACCGGAAGGGGATGCGCATCTCGACGGTCCAGTTCCGCTCGTTCCGGGAGGTCTCCGACCACCAGACCGTGTTCCAGTCGCTGTTCGTGTTCCGTTCGTCGGTGACCTGGCCATCGAAGAGGCCGCCGAGAACGTTCGTGTGGAACAGGAAGCCGTTCCGCCGGTCGTAGAAGGTGTCGAGGATGACCGAGAAGCTGTCGTTCCAGCCGATGTTCCGGTGGTCGCGGCGCATCTCGCTGGCGAGCGGTGGCTCGGACGGCTCGTGGTCGAGCTCGGCGGCGACATACAGGCTGTCGGCGTCGTAGAGCACCCAGACGCGGGTGCCCTCGGAGACGGGCGCGCCCTCGATCGGCTCCTGCTGCAAGAACCCCTCGGCCGGAGGAACCTCGGCGTACACCGGATCGTCGAGCACGCCGTCCACGGTGAGCGGCTCGGCGAGCCGGAAGGCCCGGAGCGTGACTCCCTCGCTCCCGCGGGTGATCGCCTCCCCGGCGGCCGGCGCCGGAGGCCCGAGGATCCGCCCCGCGAGCGCGGGGCTCAGCGGCGTCTGTTCCGCGAGCCTCCCCGCCCCCCGGTCGGCGGCCGCGAGATCGGGAACCGCGAGATCGAGACGGTCATCCGCGGCCGCGACCCGGGAGACACACGAAACGCACAGGAGGAGCCGGAGCACGAAAGAACCCGAGAGAGCGAAGACGACCGGAAACGAGAAGTGTAGCCCTTGCGGGGGGCTTCCGGCCGGGCCGCGTGCGCGGTACAGGATTCGAACCCGTGACCCCCTGCGTGTAAGGCAGGCGCTCTCCCGCTGAGCTAACCGCGCCGCGCCGGGATTCTCGCAGCCCCCGGGGAACCGGGCGCCCGACCGAGCCGTTAGGAGACGGCATGACCGCCCGTGGACCGGGCCGGCCGGTGATCGAACGGCCGGGCATCCCCGCCGGATCGCTTCGCGTTCCGGCCGATCTCCCGGCATGCCTCCCGCGCCCGCCGCGTCAGCGCGGCGCCCGGCCGCACCCGGCGCCCGGCCCCCGGCCGTCCAGCAGGCTGTGGAGCAAGTCCCTCGGGCGCCGACGGGGCGCGAAGCGCCGCCGGGGAGGGTCCTCCCTCCCCGCGAAAGCAGGTGGAACGGATCGCGCCGGCGATCCGGGCCGCCACCCGGTGGGGAAAGCGCCCCGCATCCGCCCGGACGACCGGGGTTCCCCATCTCTTCGACGACGGATTCCCATGCGGGGCGTTCTATCCACCGGCTGCCAGGAGGCTCGATGAAGCGAGCGAGATGGTTCACCCTCGCCGGCGTCGCCACCGTGGGGGTGGCGGCGGCCGGCGTCGCGCTGTTGTCCGGCGGCGCCCGGACGACCGAAGCCCGGGCGGACGCCCAGGACCCCGCGGAGGAGGCCGCCACGCTCGTGAGCGTGAAGGCGGCCGAGCTCGGCCCGGTCTCGGTCCGGCTCACCTCGACCTCGGCGGTCGAGGCGGAGCAGACCGCCGAGGTCTTCTCCGAGACCTCGGGCATCCTGACCGAGATCCGCGTCCGGGAGGGTGACCGGGTCGCCGCGGGGGCGGTGCTCGCGCGGGTGGACGCCACCGCGCGCCGGCTCGCCTTCGAGCAGGCCGAGCTGCGCCGGGCGCGCGCCGAGGCCGAGCTCGCCCGGCAGCAGCGGGCGTTCGAGCAGGATCTGGTCGCCGAGACCGACTACGAGAAGGCGCGCTTCGATCGGGACCTCGCCGCCTCGGAGCTCGAGACCGCCCGACTCGAGCTCGAGCGGACCGAGATCCGCGCCCCCTTCGCCGGAAGGGTCACCGAGCTGGTCGCGGTCGCCGGAAGCCGCGTCGAACCGGCCGAGGCCCTCCTGACCCTCGCCGACTTCGAGACGCTCGTCGCCCGGCTCCATCTGCCGGAGCGGGATGTCGCCGGGATCGCGCCGGGGCAGCCGGCGCTCGTGCGCCCGGAGTCCGACGCCTCGGGGAAGGGCATCCGGGGACGGATCCGGGAGGTGAGCCCGGTGGTGGACCCGGGCACCGGCACCGTGAAGGTGACCGTCGAGATCCCGGGCGCGGCGATCCGGGAGGCGGAGGCGAGCGTGCGGCCGGGGTCCTTCGCGCGGGTGGCCATCGAGACCGGGCGCCGCGAGAACGCGGTGCTCGCCCCGAAACGCGCCGTGATCCGGAGCGAGGCCGGCGCGTTCGTGTTCGTCGTCGAGAACGGACGCGCAGAGCGGCGCGAGGTTACGGTCGGGGTCGAGGTCGCCGGGCCCGGGGGGGCACTCCTCGAGCTGCCCCGGGGGGTCCTGGCCGGCGAACGGGTCGTCGTCGCTGGCCAGGCCTCGCTCACCTCCGGCGCCGCGGTCGAGATCCTCGACGGCGCCGAACGCTGACCCCACCGCTCTCTTGCAGTCCCTGATCGCGGCCTGCATCCGCCGGCCGGTGAGCGTCGGCATGTTCACGGTGGCGGCCTGCGTCTTCGGGCTGGTGGCGCTCGGCCGGCTTCCGGTCACGCTCCTCCCGGAGATCTCGTATCCGACCCTCACGGTCGAGACGGCGATGCCGGGCGCCGCTCCGATCGAGGTCGAGACGCTCGTGACCCGGCCGGTCGAGGAGGCGGCCTCGGTCGTTCCCGGCCTCAGCCGCGTCACCTCGCGCTCCCGCGCCGGTTCTTCCGAGGTCACCCTCGAGTTCGTCTGGGACACGAACATGGACTTCGTCGCGCTGGATGTCCGGGAGAAGATCGAGAGCGTCCTCCTCCCCGAGGACGCGGAACGCCCGCGGCTGCTCCGCTTCGATCCCGCCGCCGACGCGGTCTTCCGCCTCGGAGTCTCGGGGGACCTGCCGCTCGCGACGATCCGGCAGTGGACCGAGGAAGACCTCAAGAAGGACCTCGACGCCGTCCCGGGGGTCGCCGCGGTGCGTATCGAGGGCGGGCTCACCCGCGAGATCCAGGTGGATGTGGACGAGGGGCGCCTCGCCGCGTACGGCCTCACCGTCGAGGAGGTGGCGGACGCGCTCGCCGCCAGGAACGTGAACCTCGCCGGCGGGAGCGTTTACGAGGACGAGGCCCGCTACCTGGTCCGGACGCTGAGCGAGCTGGACACCCCGGACCGGATCGGCGCGGTGATCGTCCGCGAGAACGAGGGGCGGCGGGTGCGGGTCGCCGATGTGGCCGAGGTCCAGGCCGGCTTCCGGGACCAGGAGGTGATCCTCCGCGAGAACGACGCCGAGGGCGTCGAGGTGCGGATCTTCAAGGAGGGCGATGCGAACACGGTCTTCGTCGCCGAGGGGATCCGGAACCGGCTCGAGGAGATCGGGGATTCGGTTCCGGCGGGGATCGCGCTCGCCACCCTGTTCGACCAGTCGCGGTTCATCGAGGAGGCGATCTCCGAGGTGGTGGCGAACGCCTGGCAGGGAGGCCTGCTCGCGATCCTGGTGATCGGGCTCTTCCTCCGGGACCGGGGGGCCACGGCGGTCGTGGCGCTGGCGATCCCGGTCTCGGTGATCGGCACCTTCTTCGTGATGCAGCAGATGGGGCTCTCGCTGAACATCATGTCGCTCGGCGGGCTCGCGCTCGGAGTGGGGATGCTGCTCGACGACTCGATCGTCGTGCTCGAGGCGATCCACCGCCGCCGGGGCCAGGGGGCGGGGGCCCGCGAGGCGGCGATCTCGGGGACGGTCGAGGTCGCGGCGCCGGTGGTCGCCTCGACGTTCACCACGGTCGCGGTCTTCTTGCCGATCGTCTTCGTCGAGGGCGTCGCCGGGCAGCTCTTCCGCGACCAGGCGCTCACGGTGTCCATCTCGATCCTCGCCTCGCTCGGGTTCTCGCTGGCGCTCATCCCGGTGCTCGCGAGCCGGGGCGCCGCGACGGGCGATCCCGCCCCGTCGCGGCGAACCGTCCCCGTCCGGGTGCTCGCCGGGTTCCGCCTCGCCCTCCGCCGCGCCGGACGGATCCTCGCCTGGCCGTTCCGGCCGGTCTTCGGGCTCTTCACCCGGGCCGAGCGCGCCGTGGCGGACGCCTACCCGCCGATCCTCCGCGCCGCGCTCCGCCGTCCCGGGGCCGTCCTCGCGCTCGCGCTCGGCCTCTTCGCCGGATCGCTCGCCCTGGGGCGGGCTGCGATCGGGGTCGAGCTGATCCCGGCGCTCTCGCAGGGCGAGTTCCACTTCGATGTCCACCTCCCGGAGGGGGCCGCGGTCGCGGCGACCGACGCGGTGGTCCGCGAGGTGGCGGGCCGGGTCCGGGGGAACCCCGCGGTCGAGCGGGTGACGACCGAGGCCGGGACCTCCGGGGCGAGCGGGTTCTCGGGTGGCGCGAACCGGGTCGAACACCAGGGGCGACTCGGCGTGGTCATGGCCGACCGGAGCGATCAGGCGGCCGAGGCGAGCGTCGTCGAGGCGATCCGCGCCGACCTCGCGGGGCGGCCGGGGATCCGCCACGAGTTCGGCCGCCCCTCCTGGTTCAGCTTCCGGCGGCCGATCGAGGTCGAGGTCCATTCGGAGGACCGCCGACTCCTGGTCCCGAGCGCCCGCCGCATCCGGGACGCCGTCGCCGAGGTCCCGGGTCTCGCCGATGTCCGCTCCACCGCCGAAGCCGGGAGTCCCGAGATCCGGGTCCGCTTCGCCGCCGACCGGCTGGCCGGGCTCGGGCTGTCGGTGGACGCCGCCTCGGAAAGGCTCCGCTCGAAGCTCCGCGGGGTCGTGGCGACGCGCCTCGACGAAGGGGATCGCCGCATCGAGGTCGTGGTGCGCGGGAGCAAGGAGCTGCGCTCGCGCGCCGCCGCGGTGGAGGGCCTGATCGTCCACGCGGCGGACACCCGCCCGGTACCGCTGCGCGCCCTCGCCGACGCCGAGGTCGCCGAAGGCCCCGCCGAGCTGCGGCGCGTCGGCCAGCGCCCGGCGGTGGTGATCTCGGCGAATCTCGACGGCGCCGACCTCGCCGGGGCGTCCCGGGCGATCTCGAGCCGGGTCGCCGGGCTCGGCCTCCCGCCCGGCGTCTCCATGCGGTTCGGCGGGCAGCGCGAGGAGATGGACCGCTCGTTCGCGAGCCTCGCCCTCGCCATCGGGCTCGCCATCTTCCTCGTGTACTTCGTGATGGCGAGCCAGTTCGAGTCGCTGCGGCACCCGTTCCTGATCCTGTTCACGATCCCGCTCGGGGCGATCGGGGTCGTCTGGGCGCTCGTGTTCTCGGGTTCCACGGTGAGCGTCATCGTGCTCATCGGGGTGATCATGCTCGCCGGCATCGTGGTGAAGAACGCGATCGTGCTCGTGGACTGCATCAACCGGCTGCGGCGCGAGGGGATGGCGAAGACGGAGGCGATCGTCGCCGGCGGCCGGATCCGGCTGCGCCCGATCCTGATGACCACCCTGACCACCGTCCTGGCGCTGACGCCGATGGCGCTCGGCTTCGGGGAAGGGGCCGAGATCCGCGGCCCGATGGCGATCACGGTGATCGGCGGGCTGCTCGTCTCGACGGTGCTGACGCTCGT
>CAYGAO010000002.1:0-22476 GCA_964347715.1 uncultured Acidobacteriota bacterium | reverse complement strand
GGTGATCCCCACGGCGTACTCGGTGTTCGACCGGAAGCGGTTCGCGGCGTGAGCGCCCTCGCGGTGATCGGCGGGCTGCTCGTCCCGACGGTGCTGACGCTCGTGGTGATCCCCACGGCGTACTCGGTGTTCGACCGGAAGCGGTTCGCGGCGTGAGCGGACGCGGCGCGCCTGCCGGGAAGGGGTTCGAGCGGTGAGCCTCCCCCGCCTCGCGGTGAACCGGCCGGTCACGACCGCGATGCTCCTCCTCGGGATGCTCGTCCTCGGCGCGATCTCGTTCACCCGGATCCCGCTCGCCTTCCTCCCGGATGTGGACTTCCCCGCGGTCTTCGTGACCGTCCCCTACCCGAACCGGAGCCCGAGCCAGATCGAGCGCGAGATCGTGGAGCCGCTCGAGGAGGCGCTCGCCACGATTCCGGGAGCCCGGCGGATCCGCTCGACCGCGACCGCCGACCAGGCGACGCTCCAGCTCGAATTCACCTGGGGCGAGACCGTGGACCTGGCCCGGGCCAAGGTGTTCGAGGCCGTCGAGGACGCCCGCGCCGACCTCCCCGCCGAGGTGCGGGAGATCCGGGTGAACACGATCTCGACGACCCAGATCCCGATCGTCGAGGCGCGGATCTCGGCGCCCGGCGTGGATCTGACGGCGAGCCACGAACGGCTCGAGCGGCGGATCGCCGACCCGATCCGGCGGGTGCCCGGCGTGGCGCGGGTGGACCTGAACGGCGTCGAGCCGCGCGAGGTGCGGATCGACCTGCGGCTCGACCGGCTCGGCGCGCACCGCCTCGATGTCGGCCAGGTCGCGGATCGCGTCCAGAACATGAATCGGAACCTGCCGCTCGGCCGCATCCGCCAGGAGGGGACGGTCCTGCCGGTGCGGGGCCTCGGGGCCCTCTCCGAGGTCGATCGGATCGAGAGCCTCCCGCTGAACGACCGCGGGCTCGTTCTCGGCGACATCGCCGAGGTCACCTTCCGCGAGCCGCCGATCCCGTTCGGGCGCCGGCTGAACGGCGAAGCGGCGATCGGGCTCACCGTGTACAAGGCCGCCGAAGCGAACACCGTCGAGGTCGCCACCGAGGTCGGCGAGCTGATCCGGACCGGGATCGCCGCCGATCCGGAGCTCCGGGGGATCAGCCTGTTCGTCTGGGAGGACCAGGCGGCCGAGATCACCTCGGGACTCGCCGGGATCCGCACCGAGGGACTGCTCGGCGCCGGGCTCGCGGTGCTCGTGCTGCTCGCGTTCCTCCGCCGGGTGGACACCACCTCGATCGTCAGCCTGACGATCCCGATGTCCATCATCGCCACCGCCACCGTCCTCCATTTCGCCGGGCGCTCGTTGAACGTCCTCTCGATGATGGGGATGATGCTCGGCATCGGGCTGCTCGTGGACGACGCGATCGTCGTGCTCGAATCCATCGTCCGGGAACACGGCCGGGGCATCCCGGCGAAGACGGCCGCGATCAGCGGCGCCCGCGCCGTCTCCGGAGCGGTCATCGCCTCGACCGTGACCACCGCGGTGGTGTTCCTGCCCACCGTGGTGGGCAGCCGGAACGCGATGTCCATCTGGCTGGGCGAGATCGGCCTCGCGATCTCGCTGACGATCTTCTGCTCGCTCTTCATCTCGCTCACGCTGATCCCGCTGGTGAGCTCGCGCCTCCTCGCCCGCCGGCCTTCGGTTCCGCCGCGCTGGACCGAGCGCCTCGGCGATCTCTACCAGCGGGTCCTGCGGTTCACCCTGCGCCGCCGCTGGATCACCGCCGGCGTCGCCGCCGCCTTCCTCCTGACCGCGGTCCTCCCGTTCTTCCTCGGGCTCTCGACGGCGATGTTCGCCGGGCTGAACCGGAACCGGATCTTCCTCGCCTACGAGTTCTCGGACTTCCACTACAAGGAGGACGCCGAGCGGGTGGTCCGGGTCGTGGAGGGCGAGCTCGCCGGGCTCTCGGAGCCGCTCGGGATCGAGTCGGTTTACAGCTACTTCGGCGAGAACGAGGCCCAGACGGTGATCTCGTTCGGCGAGGAACACATCTCGGATTCGCGCGGGAGGGAGCTGAGGGAGGAAGTGCGGAGGGCGCTGCCGCCGCTGCCGGGGGTCCGGATCACCTTCGGCGACGACGACCAGGAGACCGGCGGGGACAGCATGTTCTTCCGGGTCCGCCTGTACGGCGAGGATTCGGCCCGCCTCGCCGGGTTCCTCGCCGACGCCGAGGAGCGGGTGGCCGGGGTGCCCGGGGTCGAGGATGTCCGGAACCTCGAAGCGACTCCCCGGAAGGAGGTCGTGGTGCGGCCCCGGGTCGAGGAGGCGGCGCGGCTCGGCCTCACCCCGCGCGACCTCGCGGAGATCTTCGGGTTCTCGCTCGGGGGACGGCCGCTCCGCCGCTTCCAGACCGGGCAGGGCGAGGCCGAGGTGCTGCTCGCGATCTCGCTCGACGACATCTCGAGCGTCGAGGATCTGAGGAACTTCGCGCTGACGAGCGAGGAGGGTCGGCTGGTCCGGATCGGCGACCTCGCCGAGTTCGAGGTGGCCGAGCGCAGCCGGGCGATCTCGCGGGTGGACCGGAAGGCGGTGGCGACGCTCCGCGCCGCCTACCAGGGCGGCGACTGGGAGGCGGCGCGGGAAGCGATCCAGGTGGAGATGGACGGGCTCGCGCTCCCGCCCGGATACTCTTGGTCCTTCGGCGACCGGATCAGCCAGCAGGACACCGACCTCCGGAACATGGCGGTGAACTACCTGCTCGCGCTCCTGCTCATCTACATCGTGATGGCCGCCCAGTTCGAGTCGCTGATCCACCCGCTCGCGATCCTGGTGTCGATCCCCTATGCGCTCTGGGGCGCCGCCTGGCTGCTGCTGGTGACGGACAGCCCCTTCAACCTGATGGCCCAGATCGGGATGCTCATCCTGATGGGCATCGTGGTGAAGAACGGGATCGTCCTGATCGACCATGTGAACAAGCTGCGGCGCGGCGGGATGGACCGGGCCGAGGCGCTGCTCGTCGGCGGCCGGGACCGGCTCCGCCCGATCCTGATGACCGCGGGCGCCACCGTGCTGGCCCTGCTCCCGATGGGGATCGGACGGGCCGGCCTCGACGGGCTCTACTACTTCCCGCTCGCGCGGACGGTGATCGGCGGCCTCGCCGCCTCGACGGTGCTCACCCTGATCATCCTGCCGTTCTTCTACACCCTCCTCGACGATCTGGCGGCGAGGGCGCGAAGCGTCTGGCGGCAGTCGGCGCCCCTCTCGGCGGCGCCGACACCGGCGGTCGGAGTTTCGCCAGCCACCCTGGCTACGCCGGGGGCGCCGCCAACAGCAGCCCCCGCTCGATGAGCCCCCGGAAGTGGCTGGCCACGCCGAGAGCGAGGGCGCGGTCGCGGAGCAGCAGACCGATCTCGATGTTGCTGTCGAAGGCCGCCTCGGTCAGGTTCGCCGAAGTGATGAAGACCCGTGAGTCGTCCGCCACGAGCGCCTTCGCGTGGAGGACGCCGGACCCTCCCTCCGGTTCCAGCGCCCGCGGGTCGTAGAAGATGCGCGGGCGCCGCGAGCCCGGCCACTCCTCGCTCCAGAACCGCGCGGCGAAACGGCGCACCACCTGGCGGGGCAGGCTCGTGTCTCCCTTCGCGCGGTGCAGGTTCAGCAGCAGGGTGGCCTCGAGAGCGGGGGTGCTGTCCAGGCGCCGGGCCAGCGACTCGAAGGCGCGCCGACCATCGAAGAACGCGTAGGTCGAGATCCACAGCGAACGGGTCGCCGCCCCGAGCATTTCTTCGTACACGCGCCGAGTCTCGCGGGCGTGAACGCCGGGCGGCTGCGGTCCGCTCCAGACCAGATCGGGCGCGGAGACGCGGCCCTCCCCGGCCTCGAACCCGCGTAGCCAGGCCGCGATCTCTCCGGCGGATCGCCCGGTTGCGGCGTCCTCCCCGAGCGCCGCGGCGATGGCGGGGACATCCGGCCCGCTCCCGAGCGCGGCGCGGACCGCGACGGGCGACCAGGGCGGCGCAAGCGCTCCCAGCCGCAGCGCCGCTTCGAGACGCCGGCGGAGATGGGCAGGCAGCGCGGCGAGCGTCCGGCTCATGGAGGCTGGTCGAAGAACGCCGCCTTCGGGAGGCCGAGCACCGGAACCACCAGCGCCCGGTCGAGGTAGTCGTTCCGCATCTCGCAGGAGGTCTCGGAGATCAGCAGGCAGCCGTGGCAGGCGGCGCCATGCAGCCACCGTTCCTCGAAGGCCCCGCCGGGGGAGTGCCGGGCGCAGATCGGGTCGTTGGAGCACAGCGCCCCGCGGCGCAGCGCGTCGCCGAGGTGGTGTTCCAGATGCCGCGCCTGCGACACGAGACCCCCGAGCGTTCCTTCGGCGTCGGGACTCGCGGTGTAGAGGAGGACGCCGTAGCGGCCTTCGCCGACATAGATCCGTTCCCGGATCGAGCTCGCCGGGTAGCCGCATCGCATGGCCAGCGACTGGATCAGCAGATGGGAGAAGGAATGGAGCAGCACATACGCGGCGCCGGGGAAGGGAATCGGCGCCTTCCCTTTCCGGGATTTGTTCCGGGATTTGCTCCAGAGCTCGTGACCCGCCCCGAGTGCCCGGCTTCGTTCCCCAACTTGGTCCCGGGCAAGCCATTCCGCCACTGCTTCCGGTCCGAACTCGATGAACACGCCCTCGCCGCGATTCTCGACCGCCGGATACCAGCTCGGCTCCAGCGCGATCTCCGCGCGCTCGACATCGGTTTCGTATTCGCCGTGGATGTTCGCGGCGGGCGCTTCGAGGCGGGTGAACCCGATGAGAACCCGCACCTCGCGCAATCGGTGGAGCTGGACCACCGAGGCGACGCCGTCGCTGATGCCGGCCTTTCTCCAGACGGCCTCGGGAAGCCGGCGGGCGTGGAAGTCGGGGTTCAGCGGGATGTCGTCGCCGAAACCTTCGGGGGCGGCGAGGATCGCTTCGAGCTCGACCGCCTTCACCGGCTGGTCGCCGGCTTCCTCGCCGCGCCGGCGGCGCTCGATAGCCGCGAGCACCTCCTCGTCGCCAAACCCGGCCAGCGCTTGAGCGACCTCCGCTTTCCTCTTGATGACGCCGAGATCCGCCGCCTCCTCCACGATCTGCAGGTCGTTCCAGCAGTCGCGCACCGCCCGTTCCACCCGCGAACCTTGATCCGGGAGCGAAAGCGCGCTGACCACCTGGGCGAACCAGGCGTTCGACCCGGTGCGGATGAGCAGGCGGCTGCGCTCGCGGCAATCCTCGTCGGTGTTCGGCCCGAGCCAGGGCCGCCGACCACTGCAGACGCCGAGCGGGTTCTTCCCGACCGCCATCGCTTCGTGGAGATGGCGCGACTTCCCGCATTCGCAGCGCGCCCGGAGGTCCCCCAGATCGCCGCTCGTGCCGGTCTCCACCAGGCGCAACTCGGCGGTCGGGGGGCAGGAGCTCGCGCCGCGGTGGACGAACTCGCGCCAGTCGAGGTCGTCCACATGCCCGCGGGGGCAGGCGCGCACGAAGCGGGTGGGGACGACCCGCTCGCCGTCGAAGCGGCCCCTCTCGTCGAGGGCCAGACGGTGGACGAGGCGCCGCGACTGCTGGTTCTTCGCGGGTCCCCCGCTTTCCTGGACCACGAACCACTCCGGGAAGCGAAAGGCGCCGATGCCCCGCGCCGGCTCGCCGAAGGTTCTCGGCTCGGGAGGCGGAGCGTAGAGACCGGGCGCGGAAACTCCGGTGATTCGCTGGATGCGTCTCGCCAGCCTCGGTTCCTCGATCCGGAGGTCGCCGGTGTGCGGCCAACTGTCGGTTCCGGCGACGATCACCGAGTGCCGGGGCAGGTCCAGCAGGGCGCCCGGACCGTAGGTGCTGATGACCTGGCTCCGGCGGAGCTGCGCGTGCGCCTTCGTCGCGCTCACTTCGACGACGCCTTCTGGATGTAGAGGTTCACCTGGGGTTCGACATCGCGCAGGGAGCGGTTGGCGCGGAACTTCGCGTGGGCCGGCGAATCGAAGTCGGTGTCGAGCATTTCACGCAGGAGCGGCCGGCGCACCTTCTTCCCTTCGTGTTTCTGATACCGGACTCGCGCCCCGGCGGCGCGATAGCCGGACACGACGGATTCCCACGCATCGAGGAGCTCCACCACCCGGCTGCGCACGCTCCGCAGGCCTTCCCGCCGCTCGGCGTCGTCGGCGAACGGCTGCTGGTCCACCCGCGCGGCGAAGGCGTCGAGCAGCGCCGGCTCCAGCGCGGCGCGCACCGTCACCAGCTGCTCCGCTCCCTCCGCCGGGGTCAGCTTCGGGTCGGCGTGGCGGGCGAGCGCGACGAGGGCTCCGGCGAAACCGCGGTCGAGGGCGCGGGCCGAGAACGGGGTGACGCTCGCCGCCTCGACGGATCGGTAGAAGGTCTCGTGGTAGTGGCGGAACCGTTCGTAGTGGGAGCGGTCCCGCGGTTTGTGGGTGCTCAGCACCGTCACCACCAATCCGGGACGGTGCTCGTCCCGCCCTACCCGGCTGGTCGCCTGGATGTACTCGGCGTGGGTCTTCGGCTGCCCGAGCACCAGCATCAGCCCGAGGCGGGGGATGTCGAGACCGACCGAGATCATGTTCGTGGCGATCGCCCAGTCGAGACCGCGCTTCTCGCCCACCGGCTGCCCGAGGCGTTGGCGCACCCTCGCCACTTCTGCGGTAGAGACGCGAGAGGTCAGCTCGCACACCTCGGAGCAGTACTTCCGGTCGCGGAACAGGCCGCTCGGCTCGCCGATCCGCTTCCGCCGCCCGATCTCCCTGATCGTGCTCTGGACTTCCTCCTCCAGGATCCGCCGCGCGCCGCCGAGCTCGCGGAGGCTGTTGAAGTAGCCCAGCAGCGTCATGTAGGGATCGGCGGGGCTCGTCGGGTTCTTCCTGCCGCCGGCGTCGAGCCAGGCGCGCTGCGCGGCGCCCATCAGCGCCAGGACGACCCGGCGCATGAGCACCTTGGCGCTCCGTCCGGGCGCGGCGATGCCCAGGTAGAGCCGAGCCGGGGTTTCGGCTTCGGACGCTGCGCGGGCGAAAAAGGAATCCTGCCGGTCCGGACCGGGCGGCGGGAAGACCTCGGAGACCGGCCGGGCGAAGACTGCCTGGATCTGGTCGGACGCCCCGCGGGCGGTGGCGCTCGAGGCGATCATCTTCGGCCCCGCCGGTGCGCCGAGGCGATTTCGCCCGGCCAGCGCCCCGATCGCCGCCTCGTAGAGGCCCACCATCGTTCCGAGCGGTCCGGAGATCAGATGCAGCTCGTCCTGGATCACCAGATCGGGCGGCCGCAGCGGGGCGTCGAGGGGAGCGCCGATCCCCGGTCGGGCGGGGCCGTGGAAGCCCGCGGCACTCCAGCGATCCGCGCCGCCGAGCAGGCTTCCCGATTCCGCGGTCCACGGCAGGGCGGCGAACTTGTCCGCCGTGGCGATCAGGAAGGCGGGCAACCGGCGGTAGAGCGGCTCGTCCACCGCGACGATCGGCAGCGGCCGGTCGCCGGCGAAGTCGCACTCGTAATCGGCGCAGACGATCCGCAGGTCGGTGGGGTCGTCGTCGTTCGGCAGCAGCGAGAAGGAGTCGGGCTCGAACCGGGTCGCGCACCAGGGACAGGCCGCCAGGGGGATGGGGGATTCGTTCTGGTTCGCCGCCTTGTATCGCCGGACCTTGCTCCGCGCCGAATCGTCGCGCCCGTCGCCCTTCCGACCGAGGATGTTCGGAGTGGCGGCCTTGCCGACCCAGAGGCCGATCTCGAAGGGCCATTCGCCGTACCGGCCGGGGTCGGCCTCGCGCTCCAGTTCGAGAGCGCAGACCATGCCGGAAGCCCGCGCGAGCTGATCCAGCGTCAGCAGCCGCAGGGTGTAGCGCATGATGACGCTCACGCCCGCGCCGGCGCGCCCGTCGGATCCGGGGTTCCGCAGCCGGCGGAGGACGATGGCGAAGGCGGCGAGTCCCAGGTACGCCTCGGTCTTCCCGCCACCGGTGGGGAAGAAGAGCAGGTCGGCGAGCTCGCGGTCGGGATGCTGCGGGTCGACGAGTCCCGGAAGGTTCAGCAGCAGGTAGGCGAGCTGGAACGGGTACCAGCGCGGCGGCTCGCTGGCGAAGCGGCCCGGGAGCCGCTTCCGAAGCGCCCGAGCGACGGCGCGGTTCGCCATCCGGAAGGCATCGAGGGCGTCCGGGTCGCGCTTCAGCACCTCGATTCCGGCCTCGATCCGACCGGCGGCGCGTTCGGCGCGGCGCAGCAGTTCCGCCGCGGTCTCGCGCCGGAGGGCGGGGAGCTGCGCCGCCTCCGCCCGCTGCGCGGCGATCCAGGCGCGATAGGCGACCGCGAACGGAGCGAGCGCGCTCGCCGCCGCGGCGCCGTCCGGCGCCCGGCCGAGGGCTTCCAGGGAGAGCTCGGCTCCCGGAATCGGGATGCGGGCCTCGGTCTTCTCGACCGAAGCGCGGGGAATCCAGGCGGTGCGCACGCGCCGGCAGCTCCCGTCGGCGACCTCCCAGTCGGCGGAGACGCCGTGCCCGACGGCGAATTCCGGGGTGGCGGTGTAGTGGAGGTCCGCGACCTCATCGTCCCAGTCGCCCTCGGCGGCCCGGCGCAGGTCCGGCATCGGGACGAAGCCGCCGGCGCAGCGCGCCTCGATCCCGGCCTGGAAGGCATGGGTCGGATCGGGGTCGTCCCGGTCGGCGCGGCGGGCGTTCACCAGGAACACCGAGACCGCCCGGATTCCCGGCGGGATTCCGCCCGACCCGGAACCGCCGACCGGTTGCGCCGCCGCATGGGCCCGAAGGCCGCCCGAGTCGGGGATTTCCGCTTCGACCTCCGACCCCGAGATGTCCAGCCGCAGCGTCCGTTCGTTCGGATGGCGGCGCCAGACCGTCTTGCCCGCCTGCTTCCTGCCTCCACCGGCTTCTTCCTCGGCGGCCTCCCGCCGGTAGTCGCCCCAGCGCGCGGTGACTTCGATGGTTCGGGTATCCTCGGAGACCAGGAAGCTGAGGCCGATGGAAGAGGGGAAGAAGGCGCGCTTGCCGGGTTTCGGCTCTTCGCTCGATTCCTCGGGAAGGCCCGCGGTCTCGGGGGCGGCGCCGAGATCATCGACCTCGTCGGCGTCGGCGCCCTGCTCGGGCGCCCGCCGGGCCGTCTCCGACGGGATCAGGAACCCGGTCAGATACCACTTCGAAGGTCGCTCCCAGCCGGGCAGCCGTTCGTCGGCGAGGCGGTGACCCGGCGGCGGTCCCACCAGGTCGAGCCGCAGCGCCTCCACGAGCTGCTCCCGCACCGCCGGGGAATCGGCGGGCCAGGGGCCGGGAGACGCTTTCGCCCGCACCGTCAGCACCGCCTCGGACAGCGGCGCCGGTCGAGGAACTTCTTTTGCGCCTGCGGGGCCTCCCATGGATAGATGGCCCGGTCGCGTCCCGGCAGGCGCGGCAGCACTTCCTTGTTCGTGAAGTCCGTCTCCAGGTCGGCGTCGTCCGCGCACAACACCTCGGCACCGCCGGCCAATGCGAGTGCCAGCAGGTGGGAATCGTTCGACTTCGTCGGGCTCGCCGCAATATCCGCTCGTCGGTTTTCTACCTCGGCGGCGACGACGATCTTCATTCGGTTGCTCTGGCGGAACCGGCTCACCAGGAGGCCCCACTTTCTTCTGGCGCGACGCATTTCCCTGACGAAGATCGCCTCATCCGTGTACATGAGGAGACCATCCCCTCTCCGGACCCAATCTCTGACGCGTGCGAATGAAGGCGACGGATCCGTCGCAATCCGCTCAATGAGGCTGGTATCCACAATCGTTCTCACACACATCTGAGCCGTCCTAATCGCGGAAACCAAGCAGCCGTTCCGTCTCGTCGAGGAAGAATGCCCGGTAACCCGGCGGCTCTCCGACCAGGTTTCCGTTGGCCTCCACGCTGATCGTGTGTATGGTGGATCTCGTGCCCCCGTCGTCCTTCTCGAAGTAGAGGATCCGGAGATCGTCCGGGGCTAGGTCGCCGCGCATGACCGAGATGCGGAAGCGGTCCACCAGATGATCGCCGTGGGTTTCGATGAGGAAGTGCTGGGTCCGCTTCGCCATCACGGTGGCGAGCTCAGCCTGCGCGGTCGGATGGATGTGCAGCTCGGGTTCCTGCAACAGGAATTCCGCGTTGGTGGGGCGCCGGCATATCTCGAAAAGCAAGGACAGCACCGCGTGCACCCCATAGCCGACATCCACCAAGTTCCGCCATCCGTCGGGGGTTTCGACGAGCACTTCGCGGGTGCCGTCGAGACGGCGCCTCGACGCCTTGATGCCGGAGAACAGGCCCATCTGTGTCCCGATGTCCCCCACTTGGGCGGCGAGATCGGGCTCGTTCACCGGATAGGGCAGCCCGGCGAAGCGTCGCTTTCGCTCCGGGATCCTCGGATCGAGCGGAACGACCTCGACGGAATCCCTTGGCATCGGGAGGTGGAAGAGGAAGTTTGCCATCCGGGCGAGGTTGGCGCGCTCCTCATCCGTCGCACCGGGTTTCCACTTGCCCAGGAACACCGGATCGCCCCGGAACGGCAGATGCCCGAAACGGACCGCCCGCGAGAGCCAGGTGCTGAACTGCCGATACGAGATGTCGGCCTGGTCCAGGTCGAATCGGAAACCGCGGCCTTCCATCCTCCAGCGGTCCGGATCACCACCGACCCAGGCGACGCGGAAGGGACGGGATTCACCCGGCAGCCCGATGGAGATCAGACGCTCCTCGGGGTACGGACGAGGGCCGGCGGAGTACTCCAGACGGACGCTTGCGTGACAACCGTCGCGGAACCCGCCCTCGACAGTAAAGGCCCCCGCCTCTCGCCGGGCGATCGTCGGAAACGAACCCATTGGGAACGGTGGGTCGTCGAAGTAGTTCAGGTCGTCCAAGATGGAGAAGGAGCTCAGCCGCGAAAACGCCCGGTAGCAACCGAGGAAGGTGGATTTCCCGGCGCCGTTCTCGCCGACGAGGAGGGTGATCCGGCGGATCTGCCCGGTCTCGGGGCCGGCAAAGCAGCGCACATTCTCCAGCGTCAGACTGGCGGGGCAACTCATGGGTTCGCCCTTCCGAGGATTCCGCGGAGGAGGTTCCAGGCGACGATCGCGCGGTCCCCGATTCGGGCGGTGAGCGCGGAGGGGCGGGGGCGAGGGTTGCTCAGCATCGGATAGGGCGCGGCATCGCCAAGGCCGGTCTTCGGGCGGACCGCGCAGTGATCGTGGCAGCGGGCGGACTTCCAAGTCAGGTGGCGCGGGATCAGGCTGAACCCCAGTTTCCCGCCGATCTTCGGCCACCAATCCTCGGCGGCCACCATGCGCACCAACTCGAGGGTCATGAGGCTCGCCAGGTTCGCGGCGAACGGAAACACGTTCTGCCCGGCGGCTGGCGGATTCTCACCCTGGAGACTGCGGATGTAGGTCGGATCGTCGAGCGAGCCGTCCCGCTCCATCACCACCTCGGAGGTGCTGTACTGGCCGTCGCAGCGGAGACAGCGCTGGCCGGGGCTCACAGTTACGACGCTCCACGCCGCCTGCCCCAGCTTGCCGCTCGCCTTCGTCGCCGCGTAGATGCCGCCGAAGATCACCGGGATGCAGTGGACATGGGCGAGGTGGTTCAGCAGGTCCTTCGGGAGCGGGCGGTCCACGGCGGCGAAGAGAAGATCGCAGTCGAGCGCCGCCCGGTAGCAGTCACGCTCCTCGATGCGGCCGGGGTGCGGCTCGGCCCGGAAACTCGCCGCCGTCGCGCTTCGCCGCAGCCGCCCGGCGGCGGCCAGCACCTTGTAGCGGCCCACATCGCGTGGGTCGGCGTGGAGCAGCCGGTCAAGGTTGTGTGTCTCCACCCGGTCGGCGTCGAAGAGCGCGATTCGACGGACACCGATCCGGGCCAGCGTTTCGGCGACCAGCGAGCCCACGCTGCCGACCCCGACCACCCCGACTCGCAGGCTGGCGAGGTCCTCCTGCGACGTCTTTCCCCAGGTGGAAACCGTCCGGTGCTGCGCCCGGCGCGCCGCCCGCTTCGGAAAGTGGCGGGGATGCCGGGTGATGCGGAGGCGTCCACCGGCGACCCGTACCTTGCCGCAGTCCTGCCGGCGGAAGGTCCCGCCCTCCCGAAGCCAGAACCGGGCGCTCCAGGCGCCGTCGGTCCCGAGGGTCAGCCCCACGACGGGGTGGCCCACTGCGCGCGCCGGCGGCGAAATCCGGTCCCGCTCCGCCACGATGTCGGGGCCGCTCATCTCCTGCCATCCCGGGGTCAGATGGCTGTGCAGGAAGGCAAGCCCGGCCTTCGCGTCGAGAGCCCCTCTCAGTGCGCGGGAGAGATACGAAGCGGCGAAGCTGGCGTTCAGGTGAAGGTCGCGCTCCCGGTCCTCGGGAAGGACCAAGGCGAAGACCACCGCCGAGATTCGTCGGAAGCCGGTGCTCGGCCGCCACAGCGCGAAACACAGATCTTCTTGGCGGTGGCCGCGCGCTACATGACGCAGCAGGAAGTCCCGCGCTCTCCGGTGAATTTCCTCGGTCAGTACGGCGTCGTACTTCAAAGCTGATGCCAGATCCGCGGGACATGACGGTTGAAGTACGTCTTCATTGTCTTTGCCTCCGGCGGCAGGCGGTCCCAGAAGTCCCCCGGAGGAACGCTGAACATCGACCAGGTCTCGGCATCTTGCTCATATCTGCGATACGGAGTCAGGGTGGACTCCGGGAGCGTTCGAATATGGAGGAAGTGTGGTGGATACTCAGGATAATTGGTCTCTTGAAAGCTAACTGCAATGCGAAACGACTGGCCACGGTAGCGGCCAGTCGGCACGAAGTACTCCACGGTCACGGCCGAACCCATCGGAGTTTGCATGACGGCCGGCTGCATACCGAGAGCGTGCAACTCACGGCAGACGCTTTCGATTTCCGTCACGCGACGGGAGTCCGGCCGGCGTAGATCGCGACGAACTTGTCACCGTCCTTGATTTCGACCGGGTCGTGGAGGCCTTCGTACTTCTTTCCGGACTCGAGATCTTCGAGGATGTACTTGTCCAGCTCCTTCACATCAATGGAGGCGGCGGCACCGGCGTTTTCGAGGATCTCCTTCACCGTGAGCGTCTTGTGGTCCGTGGTCTGTGGTTCCCCGTTGACCTGGTAGTGGATTCGCTTTCCCTTGTTCTTGGTCATTCCTGACTCCTTCGGCTGACTTCGCCGTGTATACGGGTATTCTGGTGCAGTGCGCGCAGGCCCATCCCGGGACGACCCATCAAGTCCATTCTAGCGCGGCCGACCCGGCACGGAACGCGCCGATCAGGGGTCGTTCGTCTCGAAGGGGACTTCGAGGCGGATGGACATCGCGCTCCGCGATACCTGGAAGAGCCGGGCCAGGTCGGCGACGGTGTCCGTTCCGGAATCCACGGCCTCCCGGATCAGCTTCCACGGCATCAGCAGGTTCGCCGCGAAGCGGTTCGCCTCGGTTTCGCGGAATCCACCGAGCCGGCTCCGGTACAGCGCGTCGTCACTGATGCCGTCGCCAATGAGGTCCCGGTGCAGAACGAAGTGGCCGATCTCGTGGGCGATCGTGAAGCGCCGCCTCGTCATCGAGTGGCGCGAGTTCGCGAAGATCGCG
Source organism: uncultured Acidobacteriota bacterium (assembly GCA_964347715.1). Classification (GTDB taxonomy): domain Bacteria; phylum Acidobacteriota; class Vicinamibacteria; order Marinacidobacterales; family Marinacidobacteraceae; genus CAYGAO01. The sequence continues at coordinate 8,924 of CAYGAO010000002.1, read as the reverse complement.
TAACCGCTCTCGCCGCCGCGCTTGCGGTCCTTCCGAATCATGCCGGACAGCCCGTCCGGCCATCCGTCCGTGCGGTAGACCCTGAGACCCAGGTCCCGGGCGATCTCCAGAACCTGGATCGGGGCTTCGCGCTGGCGCCGCCGGACGATGCTCATGCCAGCGCTGACGCTTCCGGGGATCATTCGCTGTCCTCCCGCGGGATCTCCTCCTGCGAATCCGCAACCTCCCCAACCGACGGTTCGCCAGTCCGCAGACCGCCGAGACCTCGATCCCTCCCTTCATGATACCGCCGCGTCTCTTCCTTCGCCGTCTCGACGGCGACTCTCTTCACCTCCTGGTAGCCGACGATCCCGAGGATGGCGAGCACCAGTGCCGCGATGACCAGGATCATCTCCAGGAACCAGAGGTGGAGGGACAGCCGTTCATACAGCAGGCCCACCTGCGCGCCGGCAACGACGCTTCGTACCGGAATCGCGTGAAAGCACAGCAGCACGGCCCCTGCGCCCCCAACGAAACCGAGGAGGGACAGCGGGATCGTGAGGCGGTGCACGATCGGATCAGCAGACCGAGGAAATGCCGCGGCGCACGGAACGAACACGGCGAAGCCGTCTCCGGGCGCGGACGCGACGGGTGGCGCCCCGGCAGGAAACGGCGGCCGGCGTCGCCGGGGAGCTGTCAGCAGGCCCCGATGGCATCCAACTCGAACACGCCTTCGTCCCCTCTCTCAGTTTCACGGGCGCACTCTACCACCGGCGGCGAGCGCGGCGGCGGGGGGTTCCCGCCTCGGCGCGGCGGGCGCGGGCGGCGGCTTCGGCGGCGGCGCGGGCGGAGTTCAGCTCGACGAGGCGGGCCAGCAGTTCGTCGCGGACTTCGGCGGGCCAGCGGTAGCGGAAGCGCCGTTTCTTCCCGGCGGACTCTTCCTCGTCGGGGTGTTCGGGGATGAAGTGGCACTCGGTCGGGAGATCGTTCCAGCCGTAGGCGGCGAGGACGGCGCGGTCCATGGCGGTGTGGAGTTCCCGGAGGCGGGCGATCTGCGGGTCGTCCTCGCGGGGGTCGTGGAAGCGGTTGCAGGTCTTCGTGAGGCCCTCGCCGTTCTCGACCATCAGCGCGGCGCGGAAGTCGTGGTACGCCGCGCCGGCGGCTTCGAGCGTCGGGTCGGCATTCCAGCGCGGCGGGAACGGAAAGGTCTCGAAGCAGTCCGAGGGGGTGTACCGGAGCCCGTCGCCGAGCGAAGACGCGAAGAAGCGCACCCAGACCTCGTGGACGCGCGACTGGAGCGCGCAGAAGGCCGCGCAGGTATCGAACGGTAGGACGATCAGACTATGAGAGAACACCATTTCGGCTGGCAGGAACGCGAACGCAACATGCATCCCGACGGCCGAGATGACCAACACGCGGTCGAGATCGGCGCTTGCGGCCCGTAGGCCAGGCCGGGTTTCGGCGTATTGCCACCACCGCTCCCGGTGAGGCTTCCGAGTCGTAACCTCCCTCATCGGCTTCACTTTCGCCTCGATGATGGCCAGCAGGTGCGGCCAGTCCGCCGCCACCGGGCCCGGACAGTCGAGTGGGACGATCGGTTCGCGGCGCAGCTTCCGCCGCCGGGCGTCGTCCGCCTCCGCCCAGCGGAGGCCGAGGTCTTCCCGGCGGAGCGGCAAGTCGCCGAAGTCGATCGCGTAGCGGTGGTGGGCGTGCGTCGGACTCGCGTTCACTTCCTCGCCGCCGATGTAGGGGAGGATCACTTCCCGGTTGCGCGGGTTCTTCCCGATCAGCCGCCGCATCTCGACGAGCGGGCTGGCGGCTCCCTTCTGGTCGATGTCGTCGAAGGTGAAGCCCATGCCGCGAAGGAACATCCCCACGAAACTCTTGCCAGCGTTCGTGGCCAGCCGCGCCGGGTCGCGGTGGCCGCCGCGGTGGAAGAGGAAGGCGGTGATGCGTTCCGCCGGCTCGCCGTCGAGGTTCCGCGTCCCTTCGTACGTCCCGCGACGGATGTGGATCACGCTGACGACGACGGTGGCGAGCCCCGGCCACTTCACCCGCCGGCGGGCCCGGTAGATCTCCCCGCCGTGCTCGCAGATCCAACGCAGGCCGGTGGACCGGGTGTCCCCCTGAGCGATCGTGTTCGTGGCGATCAGGCCGAGGGTTCCGCCCTCGCGCAGCAGCGCGAAACCGCGCCGGAAGAAGTGCGCCACCAGATCGCTGCTGCGGTTCGATCCTTCGTGGAGGACCGGCAGCCAGTCCCGATACCCGCCTCCGAGGACGGTGCTGATTCGTTTGCCGCCGAGGAACGGCGGGTTGCCCACGATGGCGTCGAAGCCGGGCTTCTCGCGGGCGAAGACCTCGGGGAATTCGATCTCCCAGTGGAAGGGCGCGAGCGGCGGATCGGCGGCGCGCAGCGCCTCCAGCGAAGCGCGGCAGGCCTTGACGCCCTCCCGCCGCACCCGCTCGGCGAACTCGCGCCGCAGCTTCTCGCGCGCCGCGGGTTTCCCGCCCTCGAAGAAGGCCGCCGCCAGCAGGTCGCCGAGCAGCAGCGCCGCGCCGCTTTTCGCTCGCGCGTCCTCCCAGAGGCGGCGGAGCTCCCGGTCGCCGGTCTCCTCGTCGGCGTCCCGGATGCGCCGCCGCAACTCCCGGTAGTCGCCGAGCCGGCGGCGGAGGTCCGCCATCTCCAGGCCGAGCGAGAAGCCGGGCCGGTCTCCTTCCCAGTGGAAGGTCTCGACGATCTGCCGGTGGGAAAGCCCCACCAGCGAGTCGCCTGCTCGCAGCGCGTGGTCGAGGAAGGTCAGCGGGTGGTCGCGCGCCAGGGTGGCGAGCCAGAGCGAGAGCTTCGCCAGATCCACCGCCGCCGGGTTCCGATCCACCCCGTAGAGGCAGCGGCGGGCGACTGCGCGCATGGCGAAGACCGTCTCGCTCTCGTCCGGGGGGAGGGCAGGCATCGCTCGGTGCGCTCGCCACGACTCCACGAGCGCGCCCCCGAGCTGGCGGCAGGCCTCGACCAGAAAGGCGCCGGAACCCATCGCCGGGTCGCACACCTTGAGGTCCAGGATCCGCTCCGGAGGCGGCGGCCCGCCGTGCTCGGCGCGGAGACGGTCGAGGAGCGGGCGGAGCGCCTCGCGGACGATCGGTTCGGTCAGCTCGCGCGGGGTGTAGTGGGAGCCGGAGCGCCGCCGCTCCTCGCTCGGCTGCAGGATCATCGCCCCCGGCTGGGCGAGATCGGGGGTGGCTCTCCGATCCGCCGCCGGTTCGAGCGCGGCGTGGAGCGCCTCGACGGAATCCGAGGCGCGCACGGCTCTCGCGACGGTGGGGGTCAGCTTGCGGTCCGTCTGCTCCCGGAGCCGGCCGGCACGTCCGCCGGGCGGCGCGGCGAACAGCGCCTCGAGGTCCACGGTCGCCGGGGCGCCGTGTTTCTTCGCGGCGCGGATGGCGAGCGAGCGGCCGGCGGCGCGCTCCAGCCGGAAGCCCATCATCGTCTCGTACACCGAGCCGATGTGCTCCACATCGAGGGTCCGGTAGGAGATCCGTTCGCCGTCGAGGACGAGCAGCTTCTCGAGCGCCCGCCAGATCGCGCCGTCGGGGAGGAGCGGCGGTTCGATCCGCAGGTGGGGCTGCCGCCCCGCGTCCGGCCCGCGGCCTTCGAGGAACGGGAAACGGTCGGGGTCGAAGAGCGCACCCCGGCGCGCCGGGAGCCGGAGCGAGCCGGCCCCGTCGTGGACCAGGCGGGAGAGGGCGAGGAACTGGGCCCAGGCGCCGAAGCGCTGGTCCATGGTGTCCGGGTGGAACGCCGCGTCGCCGCGGAGTCGGTCGTAGAGGCCGGTGAGCGAGTACCAGCGCAGGAAGGTCCCGTCGCCGGTCGGCAGCAGGTCGCGCTCCTCGGCGTAGAGCAGGAAGATCATCCGCAGCACCACGGTGAGCAGCGCCCGGTAGGCCTCGTTGGGTGCCTCGGCGAACGTCTGCCGGAGGAGCGAACCGCGCGAGGCGTCGTGGGCCGCCTGCAGGCCGCGCAGCAGCTCGTAGAGCGCGTGGAGCACCTGTTCGGAGAGGCGCTCGCTGACATCGTTCTGGTACTGGCGGCTGGTGCGGAGCAGCGCCGCGAGCCGCTGGCCGGGCGGTGCGGCGAGAAGCCGCCGTTCGGCGAGCAGCAGGCGCATGGCGGCGGCGATCGGACGGCCGGCGGTCTCGACCATGTCGGCGATCCGGAAGTCGAGCCAGCCCGAGTTCTCCCCGTCGGGGGCCGAGATCAGCCGCAGCGCGCGCCCGTCGAACAGCAGGCCCGCCGGAACTCCTGTCTCGCGGAGCAACCGTTCCATCGCACCATGCGCCGAAAGCCCGCCCCGCGGGTCCGGGGCCGCATCGTCGAAGCCGAGCGCCTCCGGGAGGGTCCGCACCAGCAGCTGCCACTCGTCGTAGGACACCGCCGGTTCGGCCGCCTGCAGGGCGTCGGGACGCTCCGCCGGCGGCGGTTTCTTCGGACGGGTTCTCACCGCGAAGTCGGGGCGCAGCGCCTCGCCGGAGTCCGGGAGGCGCGTGCCGAGTGCGGCGGGGATCGGCGCCGCTTCGACTCCGGCGTAGCCGCTCGGGCGGAACCGCCAGCCGAGCACTCTCCGGGCGAAACTCCCGAAAGTCGCCGGCGACCGGCCTTCCCCGGTCTCGTCGGCCCATTCGCGGACGAGCCGCTGCCCCTCGGAATCGCCTCGCGGGAGCAGCGCGCCGTGGCGGACGAGCGCCGGAGCGGAGACCACCAGGCCGGTGGGCTTCACGAACCCCAGCCATTCGAGGTGGGCGGCGACCTGGGGATCGGGTCGGCGCGCCATGTCCTCGTGGTTTGCGGGTTCCGTGGGGCTGGTTGCGTCGGGGCCGGTTTCGTGCGGGACCGGGGTCAGCTCGTGTCGGGCCAGAGGTAGGCGAGCCCGACGGGTTCGACGCGGCGGTGGCGGATGTCGTAGAAGCGGCGAATCCGGTCCGGTTCGGTTTCGATCTCGGAATCGAACTGCCGGAGGCGGCGCTTCCACTCTCGCGCATCGTCTTCGACCTGGCGCCGCTCCTGCTCGCCGAGCCCCTCGAAGAGCCGCAGCTGCACATCCCCGGCGGCGTACTGCGCGAGCCGCCTTTCCACGCGATCCCGCTGCCCCTCCAGCGTTTCGCGCAGGTCGCGCGCCTCCGCCTCGCCCCGCTCTCGCAGCCTGCTCTCGGCGCGGCGGGTTTGCTCGGCGGCCCGCCGTTCGAGGTGGGGCTTCAACTCGGCGATGTCGCGCGAAGCGGCGGCGAGTAGCCGGCGGCGGACCGGCTCCGGCGGCATCCCCGGACGGCCGAGGAACCGCTCCAGAAGATCGAGCGTCCGCTTCTCGGCTTCGCGGGCGTAGGGCGCAAGCGCCGCCCGCCGGCGGGACGGTTCGGACCAGCGCGCCGCCACCGGCACCAGTTCCTCGTGGAGCCGTTCGGCGCGGCGTCCGAAGACGCACAGCCGGCCGAGCAGCACCACGCGGGGGATCGAGTCGGCGGCCTGGACGAGGCAGGCGCGGGAGAGGTCGTGATGGACGAAACCCTGCGCCCGGAAGCGGGCCAGAAGCCGCTGCGCCACCCGCTGTTCGAGGTGCAAGAGCACCTGGTCTTCGCTCAGCACCCCGGGGTCCTCGAACACCACCGGGCGGATCGGCGCCTTCTTCCTCCACTCGGCGAGGGTCTGCTGCGCCCGACGCGGCGGCCGGAGGGTGTCGAGGGTGGCCGTCCAGCCGGGGTCGGCGGCCCCTCGCCGGTCGAGCGGGGGAAACACCCACCGCGGGGGGCCGTCGCCGCTCTGCTGCGGGGCGAGCGGCGCAGCGCCGAGCATCTCCAGCGAGCAGGAAAGCGCCTCCCGAAACGCCTCCGGCTCGAAGCGGGTCCAGCGGCGCGACCCGTCCAGCAGCGACCGGCAGGCCTCGATCTGCCGTTCGAGATCGTCCCGCCGCTTCCGGACCGCGGCGAGCTCCTCCCCGGCGGCCCGGCGCCCGCCGGCGTCGGGTTCCGCGCCCCCGATGGTTCGCTGGAGCTCGGCGGCCGTGGCGTGCCCGATGCCGGCTCTGCGGAGGCTCCTTTCGATCCGTTCGTGGAGCACCGGCGCGATACTGCCGAGTTCGCGGCGGATCGTCTCGGTCTTCCGCACCAGCACTTCGAGCACCCGGTCCTCCACCCGCTGCGGGAGCACGAAGTAGTGGCAGCGGACTTCGGCCGCCGGCTGCAGCTTCCGGTCGATCCGCCCGTTCCGCTGCTCGATGCGCCCCGGGTTCCACGGCAGGTCGAAGTGGAAGAGGTCGGCGCAGTGGGCCTGGAAGTTCAGCCCCTCGCGGGCGGCGTCGGTGGCGATCAGGATGCGCAGCGGGTCGCGCTCCGGCGGCTGGTTGAAGCGGTGCTGGATCTCCTTGCGCCGGGCGCCGCCGGTGAGCCCGGTGATGACCGCGATCCGTTCCGCGGCGCGGTCGGTATCGCGGATCGCGGTCTCCAGCATCGTCTGCAGGTGGTGCTTCGTTCCTTCGCGGTTCTCGGTGAAGATCAGCACCCGCCGCTCGTTCCAGCGCGGCGGAGCGCCGGCGGGCCGCTCACCGAAACGCGGGAGTCCGGGGCACTGGTTCTCGCGGATCCAGTCGAGCAGGCGGAGTCCCTTCGCTCCGGGCAGACGGCGGGAGCGCTCGGCGATCTCGACCATCCGGTCGAGCAGCTGCCGCTCTCGGGCGGGCAGCGACGCCCCGCTCGCCCCGGCGCGCGTCGCAGCCTCGACCTGGGCGGCATCCTCCGCTTCCGCGTCCTCCGGAGTCAGCTCCGAGCGTTCGTCGTCGGCGTCCGGCGGCTTCAGGAGGAGGGAGGGGTCCGCCGTCGCGGAAGTCTCGGTTCCGGCGCGCTCCTGCTGGCGTTCGACGGTCTTCCGGTGCACCCCCAGGCTGCGGGCGAAGGCTTCGATCGAAGAGAGCAATCGCTGCTGCAGGCCGACCACGAGAAGGCCCGAATGGGCGCGGGCCTTCGCCGAGGCGGCGGCGAACCGTTCTGCGCGCGCCGTCCGGTAGGCGTCGAGCAGCCGGGAGAGCTCGAGTTCCGGCGCGTCGGGCGGCAGTCCCGCGATGACCACCCGCTCCACGCGCCGCTCGGGAAACCCGCCGCGCATCTGCCGGAGGTCCTCCTTGAGGCGGCGGACCATGACCCGATCCAGCTCCCTCGGCGCCGCCCGAACGCCGCGGGTGAAACGGAAGGGATCCAGCAGCTCGAGCAAGGTCGAGAAGCTGTTCGAGTGCCCGTTGTGGGGCGTCGCCGAGAGGAAGAGGCGGTGCTCGAAACGCCGGGAGAGGTCCCGGACCGCGCGGGTGAACTTCGTCTCGATGCCGTAGCGGCCGCCCGAGGCGGGAGCGGCGTGGTGCGCCTCGTCGAGGATCAGCAGGCTGCCGGGCCGCATCTCCCCCATCCAGGCCCGCATCGGGTCGGCGTAGGTCGGGGCGATGAGCAGGTTGTGGGAGACGAGGAACCGGCTGTGGGTGCTCCAGGGATTCACGCCGAAGCCGTGTTCGCGGCGCATCCGGGCGAAGTAGGCGCGGTCCAGAATCACGAAGACGAGACCGAAGCGGTCTTCGAGTTCCACCTTCCATTGCTCGAGGACCGACGGCGGCGCGGCGACGACCAGGCGGTTCGCCTTCTTGCGCAGGATCAGCTCGCGGGCGACGAGCCCCGCTTCTATCGTTTTTCCGAGGCCGGTGTCATCGGCGATGAACAGGTTCACCCGCGGCAGGCGGAGGGCGCGGCGAAGCGGCTCCAGCTGGTAGGCGTCGAGCCGGATGCCCGCCCGGAACGGGGCTTGGAAGAGGCGCGGGTCGGTGGCGGTGACGCAGTTCCAGCGGAGGGTGCGAAGGAAGGCGGCGAAGCGGCGCGGGGGATCGAAGCCGCGCTGCGCGAGGGCGTCCCAACGCTCCGCTTCGAGGATCCGGCGGTCCGGCTCGTGGTCCCAGAAGACTTCGAGCGACTCCCCCTGGGCGTCATCGTCGGCGCAGGCGAGCGTCACGACAGCTGACTCGCCGGTCGCGGCGCCCCGGCGCACCTCCTCGACCAGCCACTGCCGCGACCGCAGCCGAACCATGCCGCCCGCTGCGGGCGGTCCGGGCGGCAGCGCGCCGGGTTCCGAGGTTCCGGGCAAGGTCGGGAACAGCCGATGATACCGGCCGGGGGCGCCACCCCGACGCCCGCCGGAAGACGCCGAACGGGGGGGGCACCTCGTTTCGGAACGAACCACCTTCCCGGAGGTGTCGTCCGCATCGCAGCGTGGGGCCCCGGTTCGGGTGCGGCAGAATGACGCGAACGGAAGCGCCTGGTTGAACCGTCACGAAGCGCCCGCGGAGACCGTGCGGAACGGCTCGCCCGCCGTTTCCATGCGGGAGGTGACGAAGGTCTATCGGATGGGGGAGGTCGAGGTGCACGCGCTCCGCGGGGTCAGCCTCGAGCTCGCCGAGGGCGAGTTCGTCGTGCTCCTCGGACCCTCGGGGAGCGGCAAGTCCACGCTGCTGAACATCCTCGGGGGACTCGACGCCCCGACGGCGGGAGCGGTCCGCTACCGGGAGCAGGACCTGACCCGCGCCGACGAGCGCGAGCTCACCGACTACCGGCGGCGACGGGTCGGTTTCGTGTTCCAGTTCTACAACCTGATCCCCTCGCTGACCGCCCGCGAGAATGTGGAGCTCGTGACCGAGATCGCCGAGGATCCGCTCCCCGCCTCCGAGGCGCTCGCCGTGGTCGGGCTCTCCGGGCGGGCGAGCCACTTTCCCTCGCAGATGTCGGGGGGCGAGCAGCAGCGGGTGGCGATCGCCCGCGCGATCGCGAAGCGGCCGGACCTGCTCCTCTGCGACGAACCGACCGGAGCCCTCGACATCGAGACCGGGATCCAGGTCCTCGAGGCGATCGGGCGCGCGAACCGCGAGTAC
>CAYGAO010000001.1:0-41406 GCA_964347715.1 uncultured Acidobacteriota bacterium | reverse complement strand
CCATCGTCCGGGCGGATGCGGGGCGCTTTCCCCACCGGATGGCGGCCCGAATCGCCTGCGCGATCCGTTCCGCCCGCTTTCGCGGGGAGGGAACACCCTCCCCGGCGGCGCTGCGCGCCGCGTCTGTGCCCGGGAGACTTTCACCACAGCCTGCTATCCGGTCAGGCCGGGCGGGCCGAGCCCGGGAAACCGATCCGCCGGGAGCGCTGTGGCCTGGACTCGCACTCCGCCAGCAACATCGCGGCGAGTTCCTCCGGCTCCTCGAGGCTGCCCAGGATCGCGGCCTTTCGGCGGACGACCGGGAAATCGCCCGGGGTCAGGGCCGGAAGGCGAGCGACTGCCGGTGGCGGAGGGAGATCGAAGTAGAGGCGGAACGCGGCCACCGCCTGCTCGGGGGCGAGGTAGTCGAGCGTGATCTTGAAGTCGAACCGGCGCCGGGTCGCGGGGTCGAGGCGCTCGCCGAAGTTCGTGGTGCAGGCGAAGGGGAGCGGGTGGCTCTCCATCCAGGTCAGCATCTCGTTGACCTGGCTGATCTCCCAGTTCCGCGTGGCGAAGCGCCGGTCCTGGAGGAGCGACTCGGCTTCGTCGAAGACGAGGAAGGACTGCGTGGAGCGCGCCTCGGCAAAGGCCGCGGCGATGCGCTGCTCGGTCTCCCCGACGAACGGACCCATCAGGTCGGAGGCGCGCTTCGACAGGATCTCGATACCGATCCGCTCCGCGATATGGCGGACGAACGCGCTCTTGCCGGTGCCGGGCGGCCCCTCGAGGCAGAGGGAGAAACGCCGACCGCCGCCGCTCCGCTCGAGCCGGTCGGCCAGCGTGGTCGGGTCCAGGTCGGCCCGGATCAGGGCGGGATCGAACCGTTCTGGCGTTCCGCGCGGCGGCTTTTCGCACCCCATCACCCGACAGAGGCTCCGCACATGGCGGCGCACCGCTTCGAGGCCACCGCCCGCGAGCCGGGCGGCGGCGACGGCCTCCGACACGACGCCGGGCGTCACCTCGAATTCCGAGGCCAGGGCGCGCGCCTCGCCCGCTCCCGCCGCGATGCCGTGGTGCGCGAGCTGCCGCGCCCAGATGCGCGCCCGCGCCCGGAGTCGTGGCGGGCGCAGCTCGAAGGCGAACATCATGCGTCGCAGCAGGGTCCGACAAGTCCTCTCGCCGGAGTTCGAGGTCCACAGCGTGGGCGCCGGGTTCTGCTCGAGCAGCCGGTTCAGGAACACCTTCGAGCCCCTTGCCCCGGCGCTTCCCGAGCGCTCGAGCGGCAGGAACGGCGCCGGGGAGGCGAGCAGATCCTCCATCTCGTCGAAGAGGAGGAGCGACCTCCCGCTGCGCGCGAGGAGACCCTGCGCCAGCCGCAACTCCTGGAGCCGCTCGACGCGGCGAGGCTCGTGGCCATCCTCGTCCGTTTCGCCAACGCTGTAGAGCGCCACCCCCAACCGGTCCGCGAGCACCCGGCAGAACTCGGTCTTCCCGGTGCCCGGAGGCCCGTAGAGAAGGATGTTCACGCCGGCCGCGCCGGTATCGAGGGCGCCCCGCAGGGTTCTCTCGACCTGATCCCGGTCTTCCGCCACATGCTCGAAATCCGCCCACTCGAGGTCGCTCGCGGGCGCGCGGTCGAACAGCAGTCGGCACGCCTCGCGGCCAGCGCCGGCACCCGTCCGGGCCAGTCGGCGCAAGCGGTCCACGAGCTCGAGGTCGCCGTCGCCGTCGATGGACACGAGCCCCGACTTCACGAGCGGCGCGTCGGACTCGACGCGACCGAGAACGGTGCTCGCCCGCATGCCGAGCAGGCTCGCGAGCGCCGGACTCTTCAGGTGGAAGGGACGCCGGTGACCGACCCCGCCGCCGGCGAATACGCTGTCCACCAGGTCCTCGACGAGCGGTTGCACGCGGTAGCGGAGCAGGATTTCGAGGATCGCCAGATCCGTCCGCCCGAGACCCAGTTCCCGCCCGAGACTGCGCAGCCGCTGCTCGATCCGGTCTCCCCGCGACCGGGGCGCGGGCGGGACGGCGTCCGCGAGGACGCCCCGGAGCCGGCGCCACTCCGTCAGCGGCACGCCGTCCGCGTGGTCGCGGCGCCCGGAGGGGTTCGTCGGGAGCCCTTCGAGCTCCAGCAGGCCCGTGTGCCCGGCGACCCACTCCGCGAGATCACCGGCTTCCGGCGCGTCGTGGCGGAGCTGACCGGCGGCGTTCGCCAGCCAGGCGACGATGCGGCGTCGCTCGCTGGCCGTGAGTTGCATCGCCCTCTCCGTGTCGGTGTTCGGAACCGGGAGAAGAGTAGCGCGCCGGGGTGTCGAATTCGGACACCCCCGGCGAACGCCGGGAGCGCACCGCGCCGACCGGAGGAATACGGTGGGGAGCCCGGCCACGCCGACCGGGCGCGGCGCGCCGGCGCGAACGGCCCCGAGACGCCCGAATCGCCGGCCGGGGGGCACGCCGGAAACGGCGCGCCCCGGGGGGCGTCAGTTCGTGGCGGGCCCGCCGATGGCGGCGCGGATGGCCTCCACGGTGACCTCGGCGCGATACCGGAAGAGCCGGCGGCCCCACGACTTCGTCTGGTCGAGCGGATCCACGGAGACGCCGTTGATCGAGAACAGACCCGCCTGGCGGCGCTCCGAAGTCCGGATCGAGTCCTGGTCCACCGCCGCCATCATCGAGGTGATCGCGTAGTCGTCGTGGATCCCTTCGGGGGTCTGTTCGACGCCCCGATCCGAGAGCCAGGTCTGCAGACCCTGGTAGTCGTAGAACTCGGGGATGTAGTGGACGCCGGGGGCGCCGCCCCACTCCCCGGTCAGTTCCTCGGCGACCGCCTTCATGCCGGCCTGGTTCCCGCCACTGTCTCCGATCAGGACGATGTTCTCGAACCCGCTCGCCCGCAGGCTCCGGCAGACATCGCGCACCACCGCGCGGAAGGTCTCGTCGCTCAGCCCGATCGTGCCCGGGTAGCGCATGTGGCCGGTGGGCGGGTCGAAGTCCCCCTCGGGAACGAGCTTCAGGATCGGCGCCACGAGCGCGTCGCCGAGGTCCCTGGCGATCGCCTCGGTGGCGCCGCGCAGCAGCACGTTGTGCTTGCCGGTGACCAGGTAGGGGCCGTTCTGCTCGACGCCGCCGCTCGCGACGATGGCGGTCGTCTTCCCGGCGGCCATCAGGTCGCGGACCTCCATCCAGGTGAGATCCTCGATGAACACGCTGTCCCGGATCGGGATCGGGCGCGGCTTGTCGGGTGCGGGCCCCTGGGCGGGCGCGAGCGCGGGCAGCGCGCCGGCAATGGTCAGGGCGATGAGGTGGGTGCGCATGGCCGAATCTCCTCCGTTCGTGCGGCCCGAGCGGCTCAGACGCCGAGCCCGGGGCTCAGGACAGTATCGCGGTAGTCGTTTCCGAGCATCCGGACGAACTGGCAGGCCTCCCGGAGGACCGAGACGGCGCGCACCGTGATCAGCTCGCCGAGCGCCTTCTCCCCGGCAGCGGGAGACAGGGGATAGACGGTCGTGCAGATCAGCCGTCCGCCGTCGCCGAAGCACCGCTTCAGGATGTAGAGGAGCTGCTCCTCGGCCCAGGACTGGCCCATCCCTTCCCCGAGCCCGTCGAAGACGACGATGTCGGCGCCGGTGACCCCGGCGAGCACTCCCTCCTCGGTCCGTTCCGGATCCTTCCAGCTCCCGCGCAGCTCGCGCAGCAACTGGGGGACATAGACGAACCGCGCCCGCGCCGCGATCCGTCGTTCGAGGAGGAGGCGGCGGAGCGCGGACACCGCCAGGTGCGTCTTCCCCACCCCGCAGGGGCCGGTCAGCACGACGCCCGCCGGCACATCGGGCCAGGCGTCGGACCACTCGATCAGGCGCCGTTTGGCCCGCCCCAGCGAGGGAAAATCCGACAGCTCGTCGAAGTGGTCGAAGCGGGCGTTCTCCGCCACGATCCGGGGCACGCCGATCTCCACCAGGCTCGTCGGCGGGGCCGGCCGCCGGCAGGGACAGGGAGCCACCGCCTCGGATCCGTCGGAGCGGAGCGCCGGCTTCCAGCCGGTACCGGCGCAATCCGGGCACCCGGCGCCCGGCGACCGGCGGCCCGCGCGCTTCAGCGTCCTTCGCCTCCGGGGCCGCGCGGCTCGCCGGTCCGGACCATTTCCCGCCGGGGCAGCCGCACCAGCGCGTTCCGCGCCCGGTCGCTCAGCGCGTGTTCCTCCCGCGCCAGCTCGCGGTGGATGAACTCGGTGAACTCGGCGATCTCCTCCTGCATGCGCCGCATCTTCCGGCGCATGTCCAGGATGATGTCCACTCCCGCGAGGTTCACCCCGAGTTCGCGCAGGTTCAGGATCGACTGGAGCTGCTCGAGATCCTCGTCGGTGTACACGCGGGTGTTCCCCTCGGTCCGCGCCGGTTGCAGCAGCCCCTCGCGCTCGTAGAGCCGGAGCGTCTGCGGGTGGATGTCGAAGAGCTCCGCCACCGCGCTGATCATGTAGACGCCGCGGCGGCGTTCGGCGCTCACGCGGGTTTCTCCGCGCCGAGCTCGTCGGCGAGCGCGGCGCGCGGAGAAGCCGGGTAGCGGCGCTCGAGTTCGCGCACCAGATCGCGCGAGCGGTCGTCGTGGATCTTCGGGATTTCGACCCGCGCCTCGAGGAAGAGGTCGCCGCGCCCTTCGCCCCGGGTCGAGGGGACCCCCCGTCCGACGAGGCGGATCCGGGTTCCCGGCTGCACCCCGGGCGGCAGGCGGACCGTGACCGGACCGGTGAGCGTCGGCACTTCGATCCGGCCGCCGAGCGACGCCTCGGCGAAGGTCAGGGGCAGCGGACAGATCAGATTGTCGCCGCGACGTTCGAGGACCGCGTGCGGGGCGACCTCGACATGGAGTTTCAGGTCGCCCGGCGGCTCGCCCGACCGCCGCTCGTGGCCGGCCCCCTCGACGACTACGGTGGCGCCGCCCTCGACGCCCGCGGGAAGGCGCGCGACCACCCGGACCGGCCGCTCGCGATACCCGCGGCCGGCGCAGGCGCCGCACCGGGCCAGGTAGAGGGCCCCCCGGCCCCGGCAGCGCCGACAGGGCCGCTGGAAGACCATGTGACCGTGGTGGCGGAGACGCCGTCCGCCGCCGCCGCAGTCGGGGCATTCGAACCCCGGCGCGGCCGCCTCGGCGACCGGCCGCTCGCCGCGACCGCCACAGGGCTCGCACGCGAGCCGCCGGTTCACGCGGAGCCGGACCTGCTGGCTCGCGAGCGACTCGACGAAGGAGATCCGGACCCGCGCGTGCAGGTCGGCCTCGGCGGGCGACGGCCCGGACGGCGCCTCGGGGCGATGGCCCAGGATCTCCTTGAGCGCCCCGTCGTCCGGCGCCGGCTCCCGGCCGAAGTCGAAGCCGGCGAACCCGTAGTGGACCGCGCCGGCCCGCGGGGGCGCCGGCTCGGTCTCCCCGAGGCGGTCGTAGTCGGCGCGCCGCTCGGGGTCCCCGAGCACCTCGAAGGCTCGCCGGATCTCCCGAAACTGCTCGGCGACGACCCGGTCGTTCGGGTTCAGGTCGGGATGCATCCGGCGGGCGAGACGCCGATAGGCCCGGCGGATCCGGAGAACATCCGCGGTGCGCTCGACTCCCAGGAGCTCGTAGTAGTCCGGGGAAGGAGGCATCGCCGCCAGCGCCTCAGCAGGCGGTGGAGAAAGTCCCTCGCGCGCCGACGCGGAGGGGTGCGGGGAGAGTCCTCCCTCCCCGCGAAAGCGGGCGGAACGGATCGCGCAAGCGATTCCGGCCGCCATCCTGTCGGGAAGGCGCCCCGCATCCGCCCGGACGATGGGGTTCCCCATCTCTTCGAGGACGGATTCCCATGCAGGGCGCTCTATCCACCGGCTGTCAGCTGTCGTTCACGACCTCCGCGTCGATGATGTCGTCCGCGGCGCCGTTCCCCTTGCTCTTCTTCCGTCGCGGCGGCGGCGGAGGCGGCGGCGCGTCGGCTCCGGCCTCGCCCGGCGCGGACGCCGCCGTCTTCTGGTACATGACCTCGGCGAGTCGGTGGCTCGCCGACTCCACCTCGGAGCGGACCGCGCGGATCTTGTCGAGGTCGTCTCCGGCGAGCGCGGCCCGCGCCGTCGAGATCGCGCTCTCGATCCGGGTGCGGTCGGGTTCCTCGACCTTGTCGCGGTTCTCGTTCAGGAGCTTCTCGACCTGGTGGACGAGCGAATCGGTCTCGTTCCGGAACTCCACTTCCTCGCGGCGGGTCTTGTCGGCTTCCTCGTTCCGGGACGCCTCCTGCTTCATCGTCTCGATCTCTTCCTTCGTGAGGCCGCTCGAGGCGGTGATCGTGATCGCCTGCTCGCGGCCGGTCGCCCGGTCCTTCGCGGAGACGTTCACGATGCCGTTCGCATCGATGTCGAAGGTGACCTCGATCTGCGGCATCCCGCGGGGCGCTGGCGGGATCCCGGTCAGGGTGAACTTGCCGAGCGTGCGGTTGTCCGACGCCATGGACCGCTCGCCCTGGAGCACATGGACTTCCACCTGGGGCTGGTTGTCGCTCGCCGTCGAGAACACATCGTTCGCCTTGTGCGGGATCGTCGTGTTCCGCTCGATCAGCCGGGTGAAGACTCCGCCGAGCGTCTCGATGCCGAGCGAGAGCGGGGTCACATCGAGGAGGAGCAGATCCTTCACATCCCCGCCGAGCACCCCGGCCTGGATCGCGGCGCCGAGCGCCACCACCTCGTCGGGATTCACCCCCTGGTGGGGCTCGGCGCCGAAGATCTCCTTCGCGAGCTCCTGGACGCGCGGGATCCGCGTGGTGCCGCCGACGAGCACCACCTCGTCCACCGAGTCGTTCCGGAGGCCCGCGTCCTCGAGCGCCTGGAGGCAGGGCTTCCGGGTCCGTTCGAGGAGGTCCCCGATGAGCGCCTCGAGCTTCGAGCGCGAGAGCGTCAGGGTGAGATGTTTCGGGCCCGAAGCGTCCGCGGTGATGAACGGCAGGTTGATCTCGGTCTCGTGGGTGGTCGAGAGTTCGACCTTCGCCTTCTCCGCCGCATCCCGGAGCCGCTGGAGGGCCATCCGGTCGGCGCCGAGATCGATCCCGTCCGACTTCCGGAACTCCCTGACGATCCAGTCCATGACCCGCTTGTCGAGGTCGTCGCCGCCGAGGTAGGTGTCGCCGTTCGTGGAACGCACCTCGACGACCCCTTCGCCCACCTCGAGGATCGAGATGTCGAAGGTGCCGCCGCCGAAGTCGTACACGGCGATCTTCTCGCTCTTCTGCTTCTCGAGCCCGTAGGCCAGCGCGGCGGCCGTCGGCTCGTTCACGATCCGGACGACCTCGAGCCCGGCGATCTCGCCGGCGTCCTTCGTCGCCTGGCGCTGGGAGTCGTTGAAGTAGGCCGGCACGGTGATCACCGCCCGCTCGACGGTCTCGCCGAGGTACTTCTCGGCGGACGACTTCATCTTCTGGAGCACCATCGCCGAGATCTCGGGCGGGGTGTAGCGCTTGTCGCCCATCTCGACCTCGACCCCGCCGTCGTCCTTCCTGCGGATCTCGTAGGGGGCCTGGTCGCGCTCCGAGGCGGCTTCGTCGAAGCGCCGCCCCATGAACCGCTTGATCGAAAAGACCGTGTTCTTCGGGTTCGTGATCGCCTGCCGCTTCGCCACCTCGCCGACGAGCCGTTCGCCCGACTTCGAGATGCCCACGACCGAAGCGGTGGTCCGCCCACCCTCGGCGTTCGGGATGATCGTGGGCTGGCCGCCCTCGATCACCGCGACCACCGAGTTCGTGGTGCCGAGGTCGATGCCGATGATCCTGCTCATGCCTTCCTGAAACTCCTGATGAAGAGTAGAGATCAAGGACCGGAACACCCGGTCCTTAGTTGCCGCGAAGTATAAGATGTGAGTGAACCCTTGTCAAGACGCGGAGCGCGGTCACGCGCCGGGGGCGACGGCGCCCCGGCGCGCTACCAGGCTGTGGAGAAAGTCCCTCGCGCGCCGACGCGACGCGAAGCGCCGCCCGGGAGGGTCCGCCCTCCCCGCGAAAGACGGCGGAACGGATCGCGCAAGCGATTCGGGCCGCCCTGCTACGGGAGGAGTTCCCGGATCGCGGGTTCGAGCGTCTCGCGCGGCTGGAAGTTCACGAAGTGGCGGACGATCGTCCCGTCCCGCCGGGCGAGGAACAGGGTCGGGAAGATGTTCACGTTCCCGAGCGCGGCCCTCGCCTCGTCGGTCAGGTGCAGGTTCTCGAAGCTCACCCCCGCCTTCTCCTGACGCGCCGCGCGGTCCTCGTCGGTGTAGGGCAGCTTGAGCACCCGGTCGGCGTTCAGCCCGACGATGCGGAGCCCGTCGCCGGCGAGATCCCGGTGGAGGGCTCCGAGAACCGGAGCGATCTGGACGCAGGGCGGACAATCCGTGAACCACACATAGACGAGGGTGGCGTCTTCCATCAGGTCCGCCACCGCCGCCTCGCCGCCGCCGAAGCGCTCGCCGGCGATCTCGGGGAGCGTCCGCCCTTCCCAACCGGTCAGGCTGCGGCTCACCGCGCGCGCGAACCGCTCGTCCGCCCGCACCAGATCCTGATCGATCGAGACGAGCGCGCCCTGCCCGTCCCGGACGAGGAACTTCGGGACGCGGGGATCGGATTCCATGATGCGGAGCACGATGTCGGCCGCCTCCTCGCCGTAGAGCGAGAACTGGCCGGAGACCTCGGCGAGCGAGGGGAGCCGCCCCTCCCGGCCCTCGAACTCGACGATGAAGAGCGGCATCCGGAAGAACACATCGTTCAGCCGGTCGAGGGCGCGCTGCTCGTCGGGAGCCTGGAAGCGCTCGACGAGCGGGGAGAGCAGGACGCGCTCGCCGGGCTGCATCGTGTCGCGGATGTGCTCCAGGATCCGGCGTTCGGCGTCTTCGGACTGCGGGGCCGCGCCGCCGGAGGTCGACCACAAGAGAGCGAGAAGAAGCGGGAGATGGCGCATTTCGGGATTCTAGTGGCCGCGCCGGAGGGGGCGGCGATCTCTCCGGGCCGATCCCCGGCGCCGCCCCTCGGGGCGGCGGCTTTCTTCGGGAACCCTCCCCTGCGGCGACGCCCTGCGCCGGGCAGGAGCGTCTCGCGGCTTCTCGCCGGAGGCGAGGCCCCCGAATCGCTTGCGCGATCCGTTCCGCCGTCTTTCGCAGGGAGGGAGGACCCTCCCCGGCGGCGCTCCGCGCCGCGTCGTCGCGCGAGGGACGTTCTCCACAGCCCGCTAGACTCGGAGCATGTGTTCGCTCCGGCGGCGTCGCGCGGCCAGCCTCCCCGAGGTCGCCCTCGGGCTGGTCGCGCTCTCGCTCGTCTCGGGCTGCGCCCGGCCGGCGCCGGAGGTTCCCGTCGTGCCGTTCGACGGCTGGCGGCATGTCGGGGACCGGACGCCGACGCCGGGACCCGGGCTCGCCGCCCGCGAGGGGAGCACCCTCGCCGAGGGCTGGCGCCTCGTCGTCTCCGGGCGGCTCGGGGAGGCCCGGGGGCTCCTCGCGGGGCTCCGGGAGCGCGCCCCGGAGGATCCCGGCGTGCTGACCGCCGCGGGCTTTCTCGCGCTCCGCAGCGGCCGGATCGAGGCGGCCGACCCCCTGTTCGAACGAGCGCTCCGGCACTCTCCACCGGACTCCCTCCCCGCGCTCGGGAGCGTGCTCACGGTGCTCGACGGGCCGGATCCGGAGGCGCTCTTCGCGCGGCTCCGCCGGCTCGCCGAACTCGAACCCGGCGCTGCGCTGGTCACCGAACGCCTGCCCGCGCTGACCCTCGACATCGCCGAGTCCCGCCTCGACGCGGCCCGCGAGGCGGCGCGGGGCGGGGCCGGTCCCGCCGCCGTCACCGAGGCCTACCGGGCGGCGATCGAGGTGATCCCCGATTCTCCCGATCTGTTCTTCGAGGCCGCCGAGGCCGCCGGAACGGGTGAGAGCGCCCGCGAGTGGTTCGACGCGGTCGCGGCGAGTCCGGCGGCGGGCGAGCGGCAGGCGCTGACCGCCGGGCTCCTCGCCGCCGGGATGCTCGAGGCCGCGGGGGATCTCTCCGGGAGTCTCGAACGCCTCGACCGGATGACGGCGGACGCCCGACTCGGCCGCCACGCCGATCTGGCCGAGCGCGCCCGGGCGCTCGGGCTCCGTCTCGAGATCGCGAGGCTGCCGGAGAGTTACGCGCAGATTCCGGAAGCGGAGCGGGTGACCCGTGAAGAACTCGCGGCGCTCCTCGCCGTGGAGCTCGGGGCTTCTGCCGAACGGGCGGGAGACGCGAACGGGTCCGGGACGCCGGTGATCGCGATCGACATCGAGCGGAGCTGGGCGCAGAACCTGATCGTGGCCTCGGTCGGCGCGGGCTACCTGAGCCTCTTCCCCGATCACACCTTCAAGCCGCGCGCCTTCGTGCGCCGGTCCGAACTCGCCGAGTCGCTCGCGGCGGGGCTCCGGGCGCTCGCTCCCGAGACGCTGGAGGCGGCGCGGGCGAAGGCGTCCGGACTCGAGCTGGCCGACCTCCCCCCGGGGCACCGGGACCGGGAGGCGGCAGGCGTCGTCGTCGCGCTCGGCCTCCTCCCCGTCTCGGACGAAGGGTCGTTCCGCCCGCGGGACTTCGCCTCGGGGGCGGAGGCGGCGCGGGCGGTCCGGGCGCTCGCCGGGCTGATCGGGCGGTAGCCCCTTTCGGAGGCGCTCGCGTCCTCCGACCGCGCCGCCACGCGGGTTTCCGCCTGGTCGAGCGGTGGGGGTCGTCGCGCGCCACGGCTGTCGCGACCTCGAGCTGGCGGTCGCGCCCGCCATCCGCGCGCCGCGCGCCCGAAGCGCGATCGGTAACGAAACCGAACCATCCGGGCGCCGCCGCCCCGCCCTTCGGCGCGAACGGGGATTTCTCCCCGGCGCGCGAGGGCCGCACGAGCAGTCCGACCACCTCGGCGCCCCCGGCCGATCACCCGTTCCTCCCGCGGGGCGTCCCGGACGGGAAGGCCGGAGGCCGGTTCCCGATCACGGCGGCGATCGCGTCCCGACCCGCCCGGACTTCCCCGATCTCCCGGTCCACCGCCGAGTTCCGCCGCCGGACGGCGGAGGGAGATCCGGCGCCGCTCCTACAATTCGGCCGCTGCCGTGCCTGCCGCCACCGCGTCCGATCCGCCGCTCGTTCCGTCGCGCTCCGAATTCCGGGCGCTCGCCCGCCGGGGGAACCTGATCCCGGTCCGCCGGGAGATCCTCGCCGACTGCGACACCCCGGTCTCCGCCTTCCTCCGGGTGGGGAACCGCGGCCCGGCCTTCCTGATGGAATCCGTCGAAGGGGGCGAGGCGGTCGCACGCTACTCGTTTCTCGGATCGGACCCGCTGGTCCTCGTGGAGAGCCGGGGGAACGAGGTCCGGCGCCGCTTTCTCCGGGAGGGCCGGACCGAGGCGCTCCCGAACGCCGATCCCCTCGAGGTGCTGCGGGAGATGCTCGCCGAGGTCCGCCCGGCGCCGGTGGAGGGGCTGCCCCCGTTCCACGGGGGTTTCGTCGGCTACCTGGGCTACGACGCCGCGCGCCGTTTCGAGCGGCTGCCCGAGACCGCGGCGGACCCGCTCGGGCTGCCCGACGCCGCCTTCCTGCTCACCGACACGGTCCTCGTCTTCGACCGGGCGAGGAACGTGATCCAGGTGGTGGCGAACGCGCGCGTCCCCGATCCGAGGGCGGCGGATGCGGCCTTCGACGAGGCCGAGGCGCGGATCGCCGCCGCCGTCGCCGAATTGCGGGCGCCGCTACCGGAGCGCGAGGTCCGGGCGGCGAACGCGTCCTTCCCGGAACCGGAGTCGAACCGGACCCGCGCCGGATATCTCGAGATGGTGCGCCGCGCCAAGGAGCATGTGGCCGCCGGCGACATCATCCAGGTCGTCCCCTCGCAGCGGTTCCGGACGCCGATGTCCGTCCACCCGTTCGGGTTCTATCGGGCGCTCCGGGTGGTGAATCCCTCTCCTTACATGTACTACCTCGATTTCGGCGGCCTCGTGGTCGCCGGCGCCTCCCCCGAGATGATGACCCGCACCGCCTCGGGCGCGGTCGAGACCCGCCCGATCGCCGGCACCCGCCCCCGGGGGCGCACCCCCGGGGAGGACGCCCGGCTCGCCGGGGAGCTCCTCGCCGACGAGAAGGAGCGCGCCGAACACCTGATGCTCGTGGATCTCGCCCGGAACGATGTCGGCCGCGTCGCCGGCTACGGCCAGGTCGAGGTCGAGGACTTCATGAGCATCGAGCGCTACTCGCATGTGATGCACCTCGTCTCGCGGGTCCGGGGCCGGGTGCGCCCCGGGCTCGACGCCTTCGACTGCCTGCGCGCCACCTTTCCCGCCGGCACGCTCTCGGGAGCGCCCAAGATCCGGGCGATGGAGATCATCGAGGATCTCGAGGGCGAGCGACGCGGGGTGTACGGCGGGGCGGTGGGGTACTTCTCCTACAGCGGCGCCTCCGACACCGCGATCGCCATCCGCACCCTGGTGGCGCAGGACGGGATCGGCACCTTCCAGGCCGGCGGGGGCGTGGTCGCCGACTCGGACCCGGCCGCCGAGTACGAGGAGAGCTGCCGGAAGGCGGACGCGGTGCTGGCCGCGCTCCGCATGGCCCACTCGGGGCTCGCCTGACAGGCTGTGGAGAAGGTCCCTCAGGCGCCGACGCGGCGCGAAGCGCCGCCGGGGAGGGTCCTCCCTCCCCGCGAAGGAGGGCGGAGCGGATCGCGCCAGCGATTCGGGCCGCCATCCGGTGGGGAAAGCGCCCCGCATCCGCCCGGACGACGGGGTTCCCCATCTCTTCGAGGACGGATTCCCCTGCGGGGCGCCTCGTCCACCGGCTGCTGACGCCTGACGGCCCCACCTCGCTCCCGATGACCCTCGTCCTCGACAACTACGACTCCTTCACCTTCAACCTGGTGCAACTGCTCGGCGAGCTCGGCGGGGCGCCGCGGGTCGTCCGGAACGACGCGCTGACGGTCGCCGAGGTGCGAGCGCTCGCCCCGCGCCGGATCGTGATCTCGCCCGGCCCGGGGGTCCCGGACCGCGCCGGAATCTCGGTGGAGCTCGTCCGGACCCTCGCCGGGAAGGTTCCGATCCTCGGCGTCTGTCTCGGACACCAGTCGGTGGCGCGGGCGTTCGGCGGAAGGATCCGCCGCGCGCGCCGCCTCGTCCACGGCAAGACTTCCCCGGTGCGCCATAATCGCGCGGAACTGTTCGCGGGCCTTGACGACCCGTTCGCCGCGACGCGCTACCACTCGCTCGTCGCCGACGAGCCGCTGCCCGCCGAACTGGAGGTCACCGCGCGCTCCGAGGACGACGGTGAAGTGATGGGGCTTCGGCACCGGAGCGAACCGCTCTGGGGCGTTCAATTCCATCCCGAATCCATCCTCACCCCGGAGGGTCGCCGACTCGTCCGGAACTTTCTCGACCTCACCCGCGAGGATCCGTGATGACGCCGCCCCTCGAGCCCGCCACCATGGTGCTCATCCTGCACCCGTGGGCCAGCGAGCAGGACATCTCGCATCTCATCCGCCTTATCGAGGACAAGGCGCTCGACCGGGCGATCTACCGGGGCGAGGACCGGTCGCAGATCCATGTGCTCGGGGATCTCTCCGGCGAGACCGAGGCGTTCTGGCGCACCCAGCCCGGGGTCGAGCAGGTCTACGGGCTCGCGAAGCCCTACCGGCTCGCGAACAAGACCCACCGGAAGGCGAGCACCCGCATCCGGATCGGCAGCCAGGAGCTCGGGAGCTCCGACCTCGTGATCGTCGGCGGCCCCTGCGCGCTCGAGAGCGAGGAGCAGGGTCTCGCCTCGGCGCTCATGCTCCGGGATCTCGGCCTCGAGATCATGCGCGCCTCGGCGTTCAAGCCGCGCACCTCCCCCTACTCGTTCCAGGGGCTCGGCGCGCCCGGGCTCGAGATCCTGAAGCGGATCCGCGAGCGCACCGGGATGCTCGTCGAGACCGAGGTCATGGACCTGCGCGACCTGGCCCCGGCCGCCGAGCTCGTGGATGTGGTGCGGATCGGCGCCCGGAACATGCAGAACTTCGACCTCCTCCGGGAGGCGGCGCGGATCGACATCCCGGTCATCCTGAAGCGCGGGATGGCGAACACGATCCGCGAGTTCCTGCTCGCCGCCGAGTACATCCTCCAGGGCA
This sequence comes from uncultured Acidobacteriota bacterium, assembly GCA_964347715.1. Lineage (GTDB taxonomy): Bacteria > Acidobacteriota > Vicinamibacteria > Marinacidobacterales > Marinacidobacteraceae > CAYGAO01. The sequence goes on along the minus strand of CAYGAO010000001.1, from coordinate 27,322 downwards.
ACGAGCAGGTCATCCTCTGCGAGCGCGGGATCCGCACCTTCGAGACCGCCTACCGGAACACGCTCGATGTGGGGGCGATCGCGGTGCTGAAGCAGGAGACGCACCTGCCGGTGATCGCCGACCCGAGCCACAGCGCCGGCAACAAGACGCTCGTCCCGCCGCTCGCGCTCGCCGCGGTCGCCGCCGGCGCCGACGGCCTGATCGTCGAGGTGCACCCGGACCCCTCGGTGGCGCTGAGCGACGGCGACCAGTCGCTCTATCCGCATCAGTTCGCGAACCTGCTGACGGATCTCCGCAGACTCGGGGGCGCGCTCGGGCGGGGGGTGCTCGAGGGTGGCGCGGAGAGTCTCGCCGTCGCGTCGGCGGGAGGGGTCCCGGCGCCGGAACCGGCGTGACGACCCGCGTCCCGGTCGAGACACCGGGGCGGGACACCGCCTACGAGATCCTCGTCGGGCCGGCGGCGCTCGACGCGCTGCCGGCGCTGCTCGCCGGGCGCTTCGGCGGGCGCCGGGTGGCCGTCATCGCCGACGCCGGGGCGCTCGGCTTCCACCGGGAGCGCCTCGCCTCCGTGCTCCCGGCGAAGACCCCGGTCCTCGAGGTTCCTTCCGGCGAGGAGACGAAGACCCGGGCCGAGAAGGAACGCCTCGAGGACGAGCTCGCATCGCTCCGCCTCGGGCGGGACACCGTGATCCTCGGTTTCGGCGGCGGGGTGGCGACGGACCTGGCCGGCTTCGTCGCCGCGACCTGGCTGCGGGGGGTGCCCTTCGTGGCCGCGCCGACGACGCTTCTCGCCGCGGTGGATGCGTCGGTCGGGGGGAAGGTCGGGGTGAACACCGGGCACGGGAAGAACCGGATCGGGGTGATCCGCCAGCCGGCGGCGGTGCTCGCCGAAACCGCGCTCCTCGCCACGCTTCCGGAGGCCGAGCTCCGGAACGGGCTCGCCGAGGCGCTCAAGATGGCCGCGACCAGCGACCGGGCGTTCTTCGCCGAGATCGAGGGAAGCGTCGAGAAGCTCCTCGCCGGCGAGGACGCGGCGCTCACCCGGCTGATCGCGGCGAGCGTCCGGATCAAGGCCGCGGTGGTCCGGGCGGACGAGCACGAAGCCGGGCTCCGCGAGGTGCTGAACTTCGGGCACACCGTCGGCCACGGGCTCGAGCGCGCGTCCGGCTACCGGCTCCCCCACGGCGCCGCGGTGGCGATCGGGATGATCGCGGAGAGCCGGATGGCGCGGGAGGCGGGCTTCCTCGCCGCCACGGCGGAGGCGCGGCTCGAGGCCGCGGTCGCGTCGCTCGGGCTGCCCCGCCGCGCCGGAGGCGGGATGGACCGCGCCGCCGTGGTGCGCGCGATGGCGAGCGACAAGAAGGCGCGCGGTGGCGAGCCCCGGTTCGTCGTGCTGCGGGCGATCGGCAGCGCGCGGCAGGAGAGCGACGGGGGACGAGCGGTGGTGTCCTTCCCGCTGCCGTCGCCGGTCGTGGCCTCCGGGCTCGCCCGCATCGGGCTCTGAGCCAGCAGCCCGTGGAAAAAGTCCCCCGCATCCGCACCGCTTCGGGAAGGGAACCGGAATCCAACCCGATTCGGGGATGCGGGGCACTCTTCCCACGGGCAGGTGGGGCGAATCGCTTCCGCGATTCGCCCCACCGTCTTTCGCGGGGAGGGGGAACCCTCCCCGGCGGCGCTCCGCGCCGCGTCTGCGCCCCGGGGGACTTTCACCACCGCCGGCTCGGGCCGTGATCGGGATCGGCCCCGCGCCCGGCCCGATCCGGGCGTCGGTGACGCCCCCCGGCAGCAAGTACGAGGCGAACCGGCTCCTCCTCGCGGCGGCGCTCACCGGGGGGGAGAGCCGCATCCTCGGGATCCCCGAAAACGACGACCTCCGCGCCGCGGCCGAGGCGCTGGGCGCCCTCGGCGCCCGGATCGAGAGCGACGGCGACGAGACCCGGGTGCGCGGCTTCGCCGACCACCCGGCCGGTTCCGAGGTCTCGGTCTCGGTGGGCGAATCGGGGACGCTGCTCCGGTTCCTGACCGCGGCGGCGGCGACGCTGCCGGCGACGGTCTCGATCCGGGGGAGCGGGCGGATCCCCGAGCGACCGATCTCCGGGCTCGTCGAGGCGCTCGAACAGCTCGGCGCCGAGGTGGAGACCACGGCGGGCCACGCCCCGGTCCGGGTGCGCTCCGGGACGCTCCGGGGCGGGAGGGTCCGGGTCGCCGCCGGGGAGAGCAGCCAGTTCGCGAGCGCGCTGCTGCTCGCCGCGCCCCGGGCCCGGGGCGCCGTCGCGGTCGAGCTCGCCGGCGAGCCGGTGTCCGCCCCCTATCTCGACCTCACCGTCTCGGTGATGGCCCGCTGCGGGGTCCGGGTCCGGCGCGAGGGGGCGCGATCCTTCGGGATCGGCGCCGGGGCGCGCTACCGGCCCGGCGTCCACCGGGTCTCGGGTGACTGGACGGCCGCCTCGACCTGGTTCGCGGCGGCGGCGCTCGCCCCGGGGACGGTCACCGTCTCCGGGCTCGACCCCGGATCGCCGCAGGGGGAGCGGCGGTTTCCCGAGGTGCTGGCCCGGATGGGCTGCGAGGTGGGCGAAGCGCGCGCGGACGCCGGCGCGCGGGTCACCGTCCGGGGCCCCCGGCGCCTCCGCGGCGTGGAGGTCGAGATGGGCTCGATGCCCGACGCCGTCCCGAACCTCGCCGCGATCGCCTCCTTCGCCCGGACGCCGACGCGGATCTCCGGAATCGGCCATCTGCGGCTGAAGGAGAGCGACCGGATCGCGGCGCTCGCCGAGGGACTCTCGCGCCTCGGCGGGCGCGTCTCCGCCGGGGACTCCGGGATGCGGATCGCCCCGGCGACGCTCCGGGCGGCGGAGCTGGACCCCCGCGGGGACCACCGGATCGCCATGGCGCTCGCGCTCGTCGGGATCCGGGTCGCCGGAGTGCGGATCGCGACTCCCGAAGTGGTGCGGAAGTCGTATCCGGGGTTCTGGGGAGCGCTCGCCGGACTCGGCGCGCGCGTCTCCGGGGACCCCGGGCGTTGACAGGCGGTGGAGAAAGTCCCTCGCGCGCCGATGCGGCGCGAAGCGCCGCCGGGGAGGGTCCGCCCTCCCCGCGAAAGCGGGCGGAACGGATCGCGCCAGCGATTCGGGCCGCCATCCGGTGGGGAAAGCGCCCCGCTTCCCCCCGGACGACCGGGTTCCCCATCTCTTCGAGGACGGATTCCCAGGCGGGGCCCTTTATCCACAGGCTGATGATGTGCCCGCCCGGGGAATTCCCGAACCTCGTCCTCGTCGGCGCGCGCGCCTCGGGGAAGAGCCGCGCGGCCCGGCGGCTCGCGGCGGCGGTGGGCTGGACGCGCGTCAGCCTCGACGAGACGCTCGCCGAGCGGCTCGGCCCGATCCCGGAGTTCGTGGAACGGTTCGGGTGGGAGCGGTTCCGCGAGGAAGAGAGCGCGGCGCTCGCGGCGATCTCGGGGACCCGGCTCGTGGTGGACTGCGGCGGCGGCATCGTGGAGCGCCCGGAGAACCTCCCTCGCCTGCGGGCGCTCGGCGCCGTGTACTGGGTCCGCGCGCCGCTCGCGGTCCTGACCGAGCGGCTCGCCCGGCCGGAACAGCGCGCCGCCCGCCCGCCGCTTCCGGGGATCCCCGCCGGGGAGGAAGCGGCGACGGCGCTCGCGAGGCGGACTCCCCTCTACCGGGAAGCGGCGGACGCGGATGTCTGGAGCGACGCCGCCGGGGAAGCTGCGGATCGGCTCCGGGCACTGCACTTCGGCCCTCGGCTCGCTCTCGTGGTCTCCGGAGCCACGGCGGCCGAGGCGCGCTCGGGGCTCGAGCGGGCGAACGCCGAGGCCGGGCCGGACGATCTCGTCGAGCTCCGCTTCGACTCCCTGCGGGATCCCACGCGGGAGGCGCTCGCGGCGATCCTCGCCGGGGCGCCCCCGCCGCTCCTCGCCCGACTGATCGTGACCGTCCGGCGCCGGAGCGAGGGGGGGCTCCACGCCGGAGCGGAGGCGGAGCGAATCGGGCTGCTCGCCGAGGCCGGACGGCTCGGCGCCGGATATCTGGACCTGGAGTCCGAGGCGGACCGGGAGAGCGGCGGGCGGGCGGCCGCCCGGATCCGGAGAGCGGCCCCCGGCGCCCGACTGATCGCCTCGTTCCACGACCAGGACGGCGTCCCGCGCGACCTGGAGGGGATTCCGGCGCGGATGGCGGCGATGCGCCCCCACACCCGGAAGGTCGCGGTCCGCGCCTCGGGGGCGGCCGGGGTCCGGCGGGTGTACCGGCTGATCCGGCGCGAGGCCGCCGCCGGCTCGCGGTTCATCGGGATCGCGATGGGCCGGCCCGGTATCCCGCTCCGGGTGATCGCGGGATCGGCGGGCGCCTCCGTTACGACCTACGCCCCGCCGGACCGGCTCCCGGCGGTGGCCTCCGGCCAGCTGACGGCGGGCGCGATCCGCGCGCGCCACCGTCGCTGGGGGCGCGGGCTGTTCGCCCCCGTCCCGGTGTACGGCGTGGTCGGATCCCCGATTCGCCAGAGTCTGAGCCCGCCGATGCATGAGGCGGCGTTCCGGCGGCTGGGGCTCGACGCCGCCTACCTGCCGTTCCCGGTCCCGCCGGAAGAGCTCGCCGAGTTCCTGGCGGCGGCCCGGCTCGCCGGAATCCGGGGGCTGAACGTGACGATCCCCCACAAGACCGCGGTGATCCCGCTGCTCGACGCGCTCGACCCCGAAGCCCGGCGCATCGGCGCCGTGAATACGATCGTCGCGGTGGAAGACAGGCTCGTCGGCGCGAACACGGACCGGGCGGGGGCAGTACAGGCGCTCCGGGAGGTGACCCCCCTCGCCGGGCGTCGCGCCACCGTCCTCGGCGCCGGCGGATCGGCGCGGGCGGTGGTGTGCGGGCTCGCCGGGGCGGACGCGGAGGTCGTCGTGATCGCCCGCCGCGACGACCGCGCCCGGGAACTCGCCGGGGAGTTCGGGGTCGGCTGGCGCCGGTTCGCCGATCTCGGTCGCGCCACGGGCGACATCCTGGTGAACGCCACCCCGGTGGGGATGGCGCCGGGCAGCGACGCCTGCCCGGCCCCGGACGCCGCGATCGCCGGCCACGAGGTCGTCTTCGACCTCGTGGTCCGACCGCGCCCGACCGCGCTGCTCCGGCGCGCCGGCGAGCTCGGGAAGCGGGTGGCGCCGGGGCTCCGGATGCTGATCCACCAGGCGGCCGCCTCGTTCGCGCGCTGGACCGGGCGGCCCCCTCCCGTCGCCGCGATGACCGAGGCGGCGCGCCTCGCCGCCGATGCCCGGTAGCACCCTCGGACAGGCGTTCCGGGTCACCGCCTGGGGCGAATCCCACGGGCCGGCGATCGGCGTCGTGGTGGACGGCTGCCCGCCGCGCCTGCCCCTGACCGCGGCGGATGTGCAGCGCGATCTGGACCGCCGCCGCCCGGGTCAGAGCCGGCTCACCACCTCGCGTTCCGAAGCGGACCGCGTCGAGATCCAGTCCGGGACGATCTCGGGGCGCACCACCGGACATCCGATCGCGATGGTCGTCCGGAACCGCGACCAGCGGCCCGAGGACTACGAGGAACTCCGAACGGTGTACCGGCCGGGGCACGCGGACTACACCTTCGCGGCGAAATACGGGATCCGGGATCCGGGCGGCGGCGGCCGCTCCTCGGCGCGCGTGACCGTGGCGCATGTCGCCGCCGGAGCGGTGGCGCGGGTCTTCCTCGCCGAGCGCTTCGGGGTCTCGTGCACGGCCTGGGTGAAGCGCGTCCGCGACCTCGAGGCCGAAGTGGATCCCGAGCGGGTGACGCGCGCCGAGGTGGACCGGAACCCGGTGCGCTGCCCCGACCAGGGCGCCGCCGCGCGGATGGCGGCGCTCATCGGGAGCGCCCGGGACGCGGGCGATTCCGTCGGCGGGGTCGTCGAGTGCGCCCTGCTCGGCGTCCCGGTCGGCCTCGGGGAACCCGTCTTCGACAAGCTCGAGAGCGACCTCGCGAAGGCGATGCTCGCGATCAACGCGAGCAAGGGCTTCGAGATCGGCTCGGGGTTCGCCGGGACCGAGCTCTTCGGCAGCGAGCACAACGACCGCTTCGTCGCCCGGGGGGGGCGCGTCGCCACCGAGACGAACCGCGCCGGAGGGGTGCTCGGCGGCATCTCGACCGGGATGCCGATCGTCTTCCGGGTCGCCTTCAAGCCCCCCTCGACGATCCGGCGCCCGCAGCGGACCGTGGACTCCGGGGGCAAGGAGGTCACCCTCGCCGCCGGGGGGCGCCACGACCCCTGCGTCCTCCCGCGCGCGGCGCCCATCGTCGAGGCCATGGCGTGCCTCGTGCTCGCGGATCACGCGCTCCGGCGTGGCGAGAGCCCCGCGAGTTAGCATTTCGTCTTCGGGAAAGCCCACCGGGGGGCGGCTAGCTCAGCTGGGAGAGCGCGGCGTTCGCAATGCCGAGGTCACGGGTTCGAACCCCGTGCCGTCCACCACCGGAGGAATCGCCCGCAGCAGATCGCTCCCGGGGACCTCGAGATCATGCGGCCACGCACACGGATTCCGGCCCGCGCCGGCTGGACGGTGGCGCTCGCCGGGGCCGTTCCGGTGCTCCTCGGGGCTTCCCCCGCCCCTCCCCCGGACGATCCCGAGGCCCGCGCCCTGATCGAGCGGATCAGCGCCTACCACGGATCGCTGCCCCACTTCGAGGCCCGCTTCGAGCAGCGCTTCCAGCCCCGGATCTTCGGGCGCGAACGGGTCGAGGCGGGACGACTCACCGTGAAGCAGCCGAACCGGATGCGCTGGGACTACGAGATCCCGGAGCCGAAGACCTTCGTGAGCGACGGCGTGGCCACCTGGTTCCATGTCCCGGCGGATCGCCAGGTGATCGTCGGCAGCTTCGCCGGCGCCGGCGGGGCTGCCGCGGCGGGCGCGCTGAACCCGCTCGAATTCCTGACCGGAAGCCGGGCGATCCTCGACCACTTCGACGCGCTTCTCGGCGAGGGGGATGCCGCGCCCGGATTCCGCACCGTCTCGCTGATTCCGCGCGAACCCGGCGGAGAGATCCAGTCGCTCGCGCTCGTCGTCGAAGCGGAGAGCGGCAGGATCCACCGGATCGAGTCGGAGGATCCGGAAGGAAACCGCACGACCTTCCGGTTCACCGGGCTTCGCTCCGGGGAGATGCCGCCCGACTCGCTCTTCCGCTTCCGGATCCCTCCGGGGACCGAAGTGGTGACGGCTGCGGAACTCCGCGAGTGAGCCCCCCGGGGCGGCCCGGCGCCGGCGCGAGGGCCGACGGCGGGATCGCATCGTTCGTTCCCGAGGCCGTCGCGCGGCTCGCCGATCCGGCGCGAGACCTGCCGCGGATCGCGAAGGATCCGTCGGCGATGGCGGCGATCCGCGCCGCCGTGGCGCGGGTGCCGACCCGCCACCGGCTCTTGCTCGGGGACTCCCGCGAGGCGTCGCTCCCGGAGGGGTCGGTCCACCTGGTGCTCACCTCTCCGCCGTACTGGACGCTGAAGGAGTACCGGCGAAGTCCTGGCCAGCTGGGGGGGATCTCCGACTACGGGGAGTTCCTGGACCAGCTCGATGCGGTCTGGAGGGTGTGCCGCCGGGCGCTGGTTCCGGGCGGGCGGCTCATCTCCGTGGTCGGCGATGTCTGTCTGTCGCGGCGCCAGAACGGAGGCCGGCACACCGTGGTCCCGCTCCACGCCTCGATCCAGGAACGCTGCCGATCGCTCGGGTTCGACAACCTGACGCCGATCCTCTGGCACAAGATCGCGAACGCGGTCCACGAGGTGGAACGCGGAACCGGCGGCTTCCTCGGCAAGCCCTACGAGCCGAACGCGGTCATCAAGAACGATGTCGAGTTCATCCTGATGCAGCGGAAACCGGGCGGCTACCGGCGGCCGAGCCTCGCGGCGCGCACGCTCAGCCTGCTGCCGCAGGAGAGCTTCCGCGCGCTGTTCCGGCAGGTCTGGGACGACATCCCCGGCGCGTCCACCCGCCACCACCCCGCCCCCTATCCGGTCACGCTGGCCGATCGCCTCATCCGGATGTTCAGTTTCGTCGGGGATACGGTGCTCGATCCCTTCACCGGAACTGCGTCCACCCAGGTCGCCGCGGCCGCCTGCGGCCGAAACAGCATCGGCATCGAGGTCGATCCGACGTACCACGAACAGGGTCTGACCCGGTTGCGCGCCGAGACCGCCCGGCTGTTCACCGGCGCCGAAGTGACCGCCGGCGAGATCGACGCCGCCCGGCCGGCGACGGCGTGAACCGGCGCGGCGCGATCACCGCCCAGGCGGCCGTCTCCGATCTGTATCGAATCGCCATCACCGAGCGGAAGACGGCCTCGACCGCGCGGCTCGACCTGCTGGCGGACTTCTGCGTCCAGGAACTCACCGAGCGCGGACTGCCGGAGGCCACGAAGGAGGCTTCGATTCCCGGCGCCGGTCGGCCGAAGAGGTGGGATGTGGGGTGGCGCCACGACGGAAAGTACCGTTTGGCGATCTCCCTGAAGTCGATCCTGAGGAACCTCGGCGGGGCGGTTCCGAACCGGATCGACGACCTGATCGGCGAGGTCGCGAACGCCCAGCTCCACTCGCCCGAGATCGTGATCGGATATGTCGTGATCTTCGACACTGCGGAAGACCACCCCTCCGCGAGACGCGGCTCGACCTGGCGCCAGCTGCTTCGGGAGCGGCTGACGCTGCTGTCCGGGCGCCGACCGCCCTCGTGGACGACCGGGACCGTCGAGGACTTCCTGCTCGTCGAGGTGGACTTCGGCGCCGATGCGACGATTCGGGCGATGTCGCAGCCGTTCGATGCCTTCTTCGGTGCTCTGGTCGAGCAGGTCGGGATGCGGAATCCCGGCGCCGTGGCCACCCGGGCGGAGCCCGCCGCGCATGTCCGGACCTGAACGGAACCGCCCGGGCGGTCGGGGCGCCGGCTCGGGAGCCGCCCGAGCGACCGCCCGGCTCGGGCTGCTCGCGCTCGCCGTCGGGAGCCTCGTCGGCTGCGCGGCGAACCGGCGCCTCGCCGCCGGGGAGGCGGCGGAGCGGATGGGGCGTTACGACGATGCGGTGGCGCACTACGCGCAGGCCGTTTCCGAAGACCCCGGGGACACCGCCGCGGCGCTCTCGTTGACCCGGGCGAAGCTCCGGGCGGCCGAGGAACACGCGCAGCAGGCGGAGCGCCACGCCCGGGCGCGCGACTACCGCGCCGCCGAAGATTCGCTCCGCACTGCGATCATCTTCGCTCCCGAGGAGACCTCGTACCAGGAGCGGCTGGCCGCCATCCGGGCGGCGGCCGCCGCCCACGAGGAAGACGCCCGCGCCACGACGATCGCCGGACTCAAGGAAGAGGCGCTCGGGCGGCCGCTCGGCCTCGAGGTGCTCGCCGAGGCTCGCGCCCCCGCGAGCTTCGTGTTCCGGGACGCGAGCCTGCGCGAGGTGCTGCTGACGCTCGGGGAGCTCGGCGGCGTGAACATCGCCTTCGACGAGGACTTCGTGGACGAACCGGTGTCGATCGAGGCCGAGGACTCCACCTTCGAGGACGCGATCCGGGGCCTGACGGCGACGACCGGCCACTTCTTCCGGGTCGAATCGCCGCACCTGATCACGATCGTGCCGGACACCGAGACGAAGCGCCAGCAGTACGCGCAGCTGGTGGCGCAGACCTTCTATCTCTCTTCGGCGGATCTCACCGAGACCACGGACGCCCTGCGGCTGGTCCTCGGGGCGCGGGAGATCGCCCAGCACACGGGAACGAACTCGATCACGCTCGTGGACACCTGGGAGCAGATCCGCTCGGCGGCGCGGATCATCGAATCGCTCGACCGGAGTCCGGGCGAGGTGCTCGTGGATGTGGAGCTCATGGAGGTGAACCGGACGCGCCTCGAGAAGTACGGCATCCCGCTCGTCTCTCCCGAATCCGAGGGGATCGCGGTGGCGCTCGCTCCGCGGATCGACACCGTGCTCACGAATCCCTACACCCGCTCGAACCTGCGCGTCGCCGGGTTGCCGGGCGCGATCCTGGACCTGGTCCGTTCCGACCAGGACACCCATGTGCTGGCGAATCCGCAGCTCCGCGCCTCGGACGGCAAGCCCGCCACCGCGGACTTCGGAGAGCGGGTGCCGGTTCCGGTGACCACCTTCGCCCCGATCGCCACCGGCGGGCTCGCGCAGCAGCCGACGACGACCTTCGAGTACGAGAACGTCGGGGTGAGCATCGAGGTCCTGCCCCGGATCCACCACGACGACAGCGTGACCCTCGAGTTGCAGGTCCGGCTCGACAACGTGTCCGGCGCGGGCTACTCGGGGCTTCCCACCTTCGGGAACCGCCAGGTGGAGACGACGCTCCGCCTCGAGAACGGCGAGACGAGCATGATCGCCGGACTCATCCGCAAGGAGGAGCGCCGGAGCCTGAACGGGCTCCCGGGCATCGCCGAGGCGCCGGTGCTCGGCAGGCTCTTCGCGAGCAACGCGGCAGACTCGCTCGAGTCCGACATCATCCTGACGATCACCCCCCGGATCGCCCGTCGCGCCGATCTCGACCGCGAGGCGCTGCTCCCCCACCCGATCCGGCGCTAGCCGGCCGGATCCGGCGCGGGCGCCGTCGCGGCGATCCGGCTGGCGACCTCTTCCGGGACGCCACCGAAGTGGCCGTTCGACAGGAAGAGGAGAACCATCGGGCCCGGATCGGCAGCGAGCGCCAGGACCCGCTCGAGGAGCTCCGGGCGGTCGGCCGCGACCGCCGCCGGAGTTCCGGCGGCGTCGAGGTCCCCGGCGAGGCGTTCGAGGTCGAGTTCGGCGCCCCGATCCGGACGCCTCCCGCGGGACTCCGCGGCGGGAGACGCGAGCAGCACCCGGCCCGCCGCCGCGAGCGCCGACCCGAAGGCCTCCTGGAACCGGGCGCTCCTCGCGGTGAACGAACGCGGCTCGAAGACGGCGACGAGCCGGGAGTCCGGCCAGCGCCGGGAGGCGGCCTCGAGCACCGCCGCCACCGCGGTCGGGTGGTGGGCGAAGTCGCGGGCGACGAGGACCCCGCCGTTCTCGCGCCCGGCGAGGACCTCGAGACGCCGCGCGACGCCGGTGAAGCGGGCCACCGCCTCCCGGACCCGGCCCCAGGGGACTCCGAGCCAGTCGGCGGCGGCGGCGGCGGCGAGGACATTCCGGGTCTGCGCCTTCCCCCAGAAGGGCCCCTCGAGGGCAGGCCGGCGCGCGCCGCGGAACGCGGGCGCGATTCGGGTCCCCGCCGGACCTGCCGCCTCGACCGCCGCCGTCCAGTCGGACGGCCCGGCGAGCCCGAAGGTCTGCACCGTCGTATGGGCGCGCTCGCGGAGGGCGAGCGCCGCCGGCGACTCCGCCCCGAGGAGCAGGAGCCCGCGCCGGGGCGGCAGGCGGGCGAAGAAACCGAACGCCCGGCGGACCGCGGCGAAGTCCGCGTAGATGTCGGCGTGATCGAACTCCACATTCCCGACGATCGCGACTTCGGGGAGGTAGTGGAGGAACTTCGGCCCCTTGTCCCAGTAGGCGGTGTCGTACTCGTCCCCCTCGAGGACGAAGGGCTCCCCGGCGGCGCCGAGGCGGGAGCTGCCGCCGAGACCTCGGGCGACGCCGCCGACGAGGAACCCGGCGTCCCGGCCGGAGGCCCGGAGGATCCAGGCGAGAAGCGCCGTGGTGCTCGTCTTGCCGTGGGTTCCGGCGACGACCACCGGGACCCGGGAACGCAGCACGAGCTCGCGGAGCGTCTCGGGGAACGAGACGAGCGGCAGCTGCCGGTCGAGCGCCGCCTCGAGCTCCGGATTCCCGCGCGAGACGGCGTTCCCGACGACGACCGCGCGGCAGTCGGCAGGCAGGTTCGCCGGTGCGAAGGGCGCCCGGATCCCGATCCGCTCGCGCTCGAGCAGGTCGGACATCGGCGGGAACGCGGCCTCGTCGGATCCGGTCACCCGGTAGCCGAGCCGGGCGAGCAGGACGGCGAGCGAACCCATCGCGGTACCCGCGACCCCGAGCAGGTGGAGGCGCGCGTCCGGTTCGAGGCCGACGATCACGAAACCGCCCCCTCGAGCAGGGTGAGCCCCGCTTCGTCCATCCGCACCCGGGTCTCGAGCGGGAGCGTCCGGCAGGCAGCGCCGTCGGTGTGCCCGGTGGCGAAGCCGAACGCGACCGGGACCCCGAGCGGCGCGGTGAGCCGGGTCAGGAGCCCTTCGAGGGTATAGCCCTGGTCGGGGTGCTGGGCGCACCCGGGCATCTGGCCGAAGACGATGCCTCGCACCCCCTCGAGGAGATCGGCGAGCGCGAGCTGCGCGAGCATTCGTTCGAGCTGGTAGGGCTTCACCGCGATGTCCTCGAAGAGCGCGATCGCGCCCGCGAACCGCGGCGCGAACGGCGTCCCGGCGAGCGCGGCGACGAGCGAGAGGCAGCCGCCGCGGACGACTCCCTCGGCGCGCCCCGGATGGAGCATCTCCGCCCCGCGCCAGGGGAGGCAGACGCCGGGCTCGCGGGCGGCGAGCAGGCGGACGCACTCGGGCGCATCCCAGGCCTCCGGACCCCGCGCGATCTGCTGCGCGACCATCGGCCCGTGGAAGGAGACGACCCCGGCCGCCGAGGCGAGGGCCAGGAGCGCGGTGGCGTCGCTCGCGCCGAGGATCGCCTTCGGCGTCGCCCGCAGGCGTTCCGGCGGGATGCGGGAGAGCAGATCGAGGCTGCCGTAGCCGCCGCGCGCGCACAGGAGCGCGGCGACGCCGTCGTCCTCGAGGAAGTCGAGGAAATCCGCGGCGCGCGCGTCGGGATCTCCCGCGGTGTAGTCGCCCCGGGCGAGGAGGTTCCTCCCCCGGCGCGTCCGGAAGCCGATCCGCCCGAGCTCGGCCTCGCCGGCCTCGAGAAAGGCGGGCGCCACCGGGCTCGCCGGCGCCACGATGCCGACGGTCGCGCCGGGGAGAACCGCCGGGGGCCTTATCGCCAAGAGATCCAGAGCGCGCCGGCGACCAGGAGCAGCACGAGCGCCGCCACCAGCGCGACGAGCGTGATCACCGGCGTCGGCCCGAGCCGGCGGACGTTTCCCGGGACCAGGGCCTCGCCCGCCGGGAGTTCCCGGCTCTCCCGGGGGATGGGATCCTCGCCGGGGAGACCCATCTCTCCCGGATGGCTGGCCTCGTCGGGTTCCCGGCTCTCCCGGGGGGCGGTATCCGCACCGGGCGCCATCGGCCGGCGCTCCGCCACCGGGGGTGGCCCGGCTTCCGAAGGCCCGGAGCTCTCGCCGGGCGCCGCCGCCTTCCGACCCGGCGGCGACGGGCAGCCCTCGATCCGGCAGACGGCGCTGCCGAGCCGGAGCTCGCTCCCCTGGCGCACCCGGACGCGGGTCTCGACGAGCGCCCCGTCGAGGCGGGTCTCGTTCGTGCTGCCGAGGTCCTCGAGGTGGAGGTCGAGGTCCCGCAGCAGCAGACGGGCGTGCTCGCGGCTCACGAAGGCGTCGTCGATCCGGATCGCGCACGCCGGAGCGCGCCCGATGATCGTCTCCCGCGCCGCGATCTCGTAGCGCGCCGGCGGAGCGCGCCGCTCGCCCGGAGTACTCCCGGACGAGGCCGTCTCCACGACGAGCGCGTAGTGGGACTTCGCGCGGCGGCCCGAGCGGGGGGAGGTCGTCATCTCATTCGCGTGGTCGCAGCCCGAGCATCCGCGCGCGGCGCTCGGCGAGCGGGGCGAGCACCGGCCCGTCGTGGGTCACCAGGGTCGCTCCGGGCACCGCGGCGGCGGCCTCGAAGGCCCGCGCCGCCGGTTCGCGCTCCCCCGCCGCGGCGAGCGCCAGCCCCCGGTAGTAGAGCGCCGTCCCTTCCCCGATGCCCGCGGCGAACGGCGCGACGATCTCGTTCAGGTGGTGGAGCAGCGCCCGCGACGGGTCCCCGAGCAGGATCCAGCAGGCCGCGGCCTCGAGGTGGCGGTTCGGGTCGGTGAGGCCGCGGGCGAAGTCGGCCTCGAGCCCGACGAGCCGCCGATTGCAGCGCCCGCCGCCGCGCGAAGGGAGAACCGGCGTCTCCGCGGCCACGAGTCGCAGCGGCCGCGCGGCGCCCGCGCGCCGGACGAGGATGTCGAGCGCCTGACCCGGCTCCGTCGCGGCCGTGATTTCGGCGAGGGCGAGTTCGTCGCTCGCGCTCCGGCCCTCGAGTTCGAGGATCTCGTCCCCGCGTTCGATCCCGGCGAGCATCGCCGGGCCCTCCGGGTGGATTCCCGAGACCACGAGCGGGCGCCGCGGCTCGTCCGGGGCAGCGGCCGGTCCGATCGTCGCCGTGAGGCCGATCCAGGGGCGGCGGCGCACCGGCGGGGCGAGCAGCCGCTCCACCGCCGCCGTCGCGGCCCCGGGCGCGAAGCGGTCGAAGCCGGCGATGTCGGGAACGAGCGATCCGGCGGCGCGGAACTCGATCCGGGCCGGGCCCTCGCCCGCCTCCGGGATCACCAGCGCGACCCGCGCCTGGGCGTCCTCGTCACGCCCCTCGACGAAGAAGAAACCCGGCGCCGCCTCGAGCGCCCGGAGCACTTCGCGGTGGATCGCCGTTTCCGGCGCCGGATCGGGGGCGGTCTCGTCGGGGGCCAGCGCCAGCACCGGGAAGACCTCGCAGCGGACCGCGGTGCGCGAGCCGCGGGACACGCTGAAGGAGCGCGCGCAGCGCCCGGCGGGATGGAGGATCTCGACGCGGTGGTCGCCGGCGCACATCGCCGAGAACGCGAGCGGGGTGACCCCGCGTTCCTCCCCGTCGAGCAGCACGCGACCGCCGCTCGGCTCGCTCTCGATGCGCAGGCCGCCGGTCGAGGGGCGCAGCCGGACGAAGCGCGGCAGATGGTCGCGCGCCTCGTCCGCGTGGAAGGTGAATCGCGCGGGGCGGCGGCACGGCGCCTCGAGGGCGATCTCGTTGGGCCCGAGGGAGAGGCCGGCGAGCGCCAGCGGCGCCGAGAACTCCTCGCCGGCGAAACGGGGCGGAACGAGCGGGCGCAGGTCGCCCGGGAGCTCGCCCCCGGTGGTCCCGACGACCCGGCCGCCCACCCGGACCGTCGCCCCGGCGGGGGCGGTGATCACCGAGAGCACCGGGCCGGTCCGCTCCAGCTCGCGTTCGATCTCGACGATCTCGCCCGCGAGCACTTCGCGGGGCGCCTCGGTGAGGGGGGCGTATCCGGGCCGCTCCAGCCGGACATCGAGGACGCCGGCGAACACCGGCCGCCCCACCACGGGAGTCTCGCCGATCGGTTCGCCCTCGACCAGGACCGTGGCTCCCGGCGGCTCGGTGACGACGTTGAGGTAGGCGAGCAACTGGCCGCGCTGTTCCTCGAACAGGTCCAGCACCGCCGGAGAGAGATCGGTCAGGTCGAGTCGCCACGCCGGGTCCTGGAGGATCAGGATGCGCAGGTCGTCGGCGGCCTGGGCGCGCGCGCCGCGCGCCAGGTGGGCGCGGGACCGGTACTCGAGCGCCCGCAGGAAGAGCTCGCCCTCGAGTTCGGGAAGCGCCCCGCGCCGGTCGCGGCGCGCGTCGAGCGCGTCGAGGATCCCGGTCAGCGCGAGGACCGCCTCGATCGCGAGAGCCGGATCCTGCGCCTGGGCACGGAGCGAACGGAGTTCGGAGGCGGTCGCGACCGGGTCGAACCCGGACGGGGGATCCTGCGGGGGCCCGGGAGCGGCGCGGAGGAGCCCCGGGAGCAGGAGCGCCGGGAGCAGGAAACGCCGAGACGACCGAAGCGGGGACGGGAGGCCCGCGACACAACGCCCGCGCCGAAGGACGCCGGCGGACGCGCCCTTCGGGCTCATCGCAGCACCAGCACCGCGCGGGCGCCTTCGTCGAGCACGAACAGGCTCCCGTCGGGGCCGACATCGAGCGAGACCGGTTCGCGGCGGGAACCGCCCGGCCAGCCAGCGCCGGCGAGGGTCGCGAGATGGGCGAAGTCGCGGTCGAAGACCGCGATCACCGGCTCGTCGCGGCCGAGGACGATCAGGTTTCCGAGCCCGTCGAACGCGAGATCCACCGGCTCCTCGACCCCGCCCTGCCGGGACAGGTGGAAGATCCGGCGGCCGGTCGCGTCGAACCCGAGCACCCCCTGCTTCTCCGTGGCGACGATCAGGCGCCCGGCCGGGTGGCGGGCGATCCGCCGGACCCGGTCGAGTTCGGGATGCGGCACCCGTCCGAGGAAGAGGCCCGACCTGGCGAAGGAGAAGACGGCCTTCTCCCGGTCGTCCCACACCCAGAAGCCGAAGGGGGTGACCGCCGCCGCCCGGATCCGCCGCAGCGGCTCGGAGCTCCCGCCCTCGGGAACCGCGAGGCGCATCGGGTTCCCGTCCACGACGAGCGTGTCCCCCGCCGCCACCACCGCGAGCGGGGCGAGGGCCGCGGAGGCGCCCGACCGGTCCGCGAACACGAGGTCCCGGGGGTCGTCGATCCCGAGCGCCCCCTGGAAGTCCCCCGCCGTGGTGAAGCTCTGGAGCTCGTCGGTGTCCTGGTCGAGCACATGGATCAGCCCGCCCGCGAAGCGGACGCGACGCGGATCGTCGAGACGCCGCGGCGGCGAGACCGCTCCGGCGACCCTCCAGTCGGGACCACCGGGGGCCCGGTAGCGCTCGATCAGCGCCGCGAGGTCGCTCGCGCGGTCGGCGAGCGCCGCGGGAGAGAAGCCGTTGGCCTCGGGGTCCGGCGTCGGGCGCCGCTCGAGGCGGAGCAGATCGGCGCGCAGGCTCGCGATCTCCGCGAGCGCCGCCTCGAGGGCGCGGCTGCGGGCCAGAGCGCGGGCGAGGAAGAACCGCGCCGCGAGGCGGTCCGGCTCGGAGCCCGGGTCCGGGCTGGTCTCGTGGAGCGCGGCGAGCAGCGCCCCGGCCGCCTGCGCGTCGTCGGCGAAGTCCCAGGACACCTCGGCGATCCCGGTCAGCGCCGCGAACGACCAGCGGGACCTGGGGGATCCCGCGGCGGAGAGCGCCCGCTCGAACTCGGCGAGCGCATCGAGGGGCCGGGGCGGCACGCTCGCGAGCGCGATCTGCCCGAGCAGCAGATGCGCGCCCGGGACGGCGTCGCCGGCCGGGTACTCGCGGAAGAGCCGGTCGAGCGCCGCCTCCGCCGCCGCCGGGTCGCCCTCGACCGCGAACCGGTGGCGGGCGATCCGGAGCGCCGCGTCGTCGGCGAGCCGGCTGCCGGGCATCGCCTCGACGATCGCCTCGAAGTCGCGGAGCGCCTGGGTGTGGCGTCCGACCGCGTAGAACTGCTCGGCGCTGCGAAACCGCCGTTCGGCGGCGCGATCGAGCTCGCTCTCCGGCTGCGCGAAGAGCGGCGGCGCGCCGAGGATGACGAAGAGCGCCGCCGCCCGCCGCCCGCCAGCGATCATGGGAACCAGGTTCTCCGGATCATTCTGGAGCGGCCGGTCGCACCGGAACCGTCGCTCGCGAGGGCCGGAGTCCGGGGAACCGCCGCCGCGCGCTGGCGACGAAGGCGGCTGCCGCGGGCGGGTCCCGAAAGGCGCGGATCGCCGCCATTCCGGACACTCCGGCGCCCCGGAGCCGGTCGAGGTTCTCGGGGGTCAGGCCGCCGACCGCCCACACCGGAACGGGGACCGCCCGCGCGATCTCGCCCGGCGCTCCCGGCGGCAGCGGGCGCTTGCCCCCGGTCTCGTGGATCGGCCCCAGGATCAGGTAGTCCGCCCCTTCCCGGGCCGCCGCCGCCGCCGCGGCCGCCCCGTGGACGGATCGCCCCACGAGGAGCCGCCCGCGCGGGTACCGGGAGCGCACCGCCCGGACCGGGAGGCCCGCCTCGGGCAGGTGGACCCCCGCCACCGGGAAGGTGGCGGCGAGCGCCAGCCGATCGTTCACGAGGACGCGAGGAAGGATCTCCGGGGCTTCGTCGCCGAGGTCGGTCAGGAACCTCTCGTGCTCGGCATCCGTGGCCTCGCGGTCCCGCACCTGGAAGAAGTCCACGCCGACGGCCGCGAGCGCCCGCAGCCGGGCCGGCGTGAGCCCGCGAACCGGGACGATCGCACAGCAGACGGGGCGTTCCGGCGAGCCGGGAACGCTTCGAGGCCCGGACAGCAGTGGGAGCCCGCCGGCGGGTCAGCGGCGCTTTTCGCGGAGCCGCGCCGCCTTCCCCTTCCGCTTCCGGAGGAAGTAGAGCTTGGCGCGCCGGGTGTGGTGGGAGCGGACGATCTCGATCCGGGCCACGAGCGGCGAGTGCAACGGGAAGATGCGCTCGACGGCCACCCCGAAGGAGGTCTTCCGCACGGTGAGGGTGCGGCGGTTCCCGCCGTGCTTCATCGCGATCAGGATGCCCTCGAACACCTGGATCCGCTCGCGGTCTCCTTCGCGGATCGTGGCGTGGACCCGGATCGCATCGCCGGGGCGGAGGTCCGGACGGCCGGACTGGAGTTCCGCTCGCTCGAGTTCCCGGATCACCTCGCCGCCGGGTCGCGGCGGAACGGGTCCCGGCCCGGCGGCCCGGTCCTCCGCGGACGGCTCCGGTTCCGGCGCCTCCGATGTCTGGCTCACACTCATGAGGGGTCCTCCTGTCGTTCGTCGTCGCTCGCGGCCGGCGCGCCGACCGGGGCGACCGCGGATCCATCGGCGCCGGCTCCTCCGACATGGGCCCGGAAGAGGTCGGGGCGGCGGCGGCGGGTCAGCGCGAGCGACTGCCCGAGACGGAACCGCCGCACCGCTTCGTGGTCTCCCGAGAGCAGCACCTCGGGAACCCGGCTCCCCCGGAACACCGGCGGGCGGGTGTACTGGGGGTGCCCGAGCAGTCCGTCGGCGAACGAGTCCCCGGCGGCCGACTCCGGATCTCCGAGAGCGCCGGGAAGCAGCCGGGCGACCGCGTCCACGAGGACCATCGCCGGAATCTCGCCGCCCGAGAGGACATAGTCGCCGACGGAGAGCTCCTCGGCGTCGCCGAGCGCCAGGAAGCGTTCGTCCACGCCTCCATAGCGGCCGGCGACGAGCAGCAGCCGCGACTCGAGCGCGAGTTCGCCGGCGAGTTCCTGGCCGAGCCGGGGGCCTCTCGGCGAGAGGAGGATCACCCGGGGCGGACGGGGGTCCCGGGCGCGGATGTCCTCCACGGCGCCGAGGAGCGGCTCCACCCGCAGCACCATCCCGGGGCCGCCTCCGTAGGGCGCGTCGTCCGCGCGCTGGAAGCGCCCGTCGGTCCACCCGGTGAGCGGGTGGACCTCGATGTCGAGCCGGCCGGCGCGGCGCGCCCGCCGGACGATGCCGTGGTCGAAGACCTCGCCGAACATCCCCGGCAACAGGGTCAGGATGTCAACGCGCACGGTTCAGCCCCAGAAGGCCCGCCGGCAGATCCAGGACCAGCCGGCGGGAAGCGGGATCCACCGAGACGCAGAACGCCTCGACGAACGGAACCAGGTCCTCGGATCCGTCCTCGCCGCGCAGGACGAGCAGGCAGGGACCCGCGGTGTCCTCGACTCCGACGATCTCGCCGAGAGGTTCGCCGCCGCCACTCTCGGCGCGACAGCCGATCAGGTCGTCCTGATAGAAGCGGCCGTCCGCGAGCGGCGCTCGCTCCGAGGCGCGGATCCGGATCTCCATGTCGAGGAGACCCTCGGCGGCGCCGATGTCCCCGACCCCGGAGAACCGGACTACCGGACGGCCCCGATGGAGCCGGACGGACTCGAGCGAACGGCGAACCCCGTCCGCCCCCGGAACGCCGACCTCGGCGGTCTCGATATCGAAGAACCGCGCCGGATCGTCGGTCAGCGGGTCGACGACGACTTCGCCGCGACGTCCGCAGGGCCGGACCACCCGCCCGACGACCACCTCGGCCCGCACCTCCACTCCGGGAGCCGGGGACGCAACGCTCGGAACCATGATGTCGGGGACTTTCGGGTCACGCTCGTCGAAGTCGGGTCTCTGGTTCGGTTCGTCTGATTCGCCGTCGGGAGCCGTCGTCCGGGCCGCGGGGCCGGCTCCCCTCGGCGCCTAGGCGCCCGGGGGCTCGGAGGCGGGTGCTTCCCCGGACTCGGCAGGCGATTCGGCAGGCGATTCGCCCGGCGCTTCGGCCGGGATTTCGGCCGGCGATTCGGCAGGCGTCTCGCCCGGGTCCCCCGCCGGGGACTCCCCGGTGGAGGCGTCCAGGGACACGCCCTTCAGGAAACTCCGCACCGTGGGACTCGGCTGGGCGCCACACCCGAGCCAGTACCGCACCCGCCCGAGGTCGAGCCGCCGATTCGCGCCCTCCTCGAAGTCCATCGGGGCGCCACCCCGAGGGTGGTAGCTGCCGAGGGTCTCGACGACGCGCCCGAGGCGCGCCGAATCGGACACGACGACCCGGTAGTGGGCGTCGCGTTTCCGGCCGGTCCGGACGAGCCTGATGTTCAACACGGGAGAAGGGTCGGAGTCCGGACGAGAGGCTGCCGCCGGCGAGTCCTCCGAGGCCGCGAAGGGTACGCCGGGACCCGCGCCGAGTCAAGGATTTCCGTCGGAAACGGCGGCGCGGATCGAAGCGGATCGCGGGGCGCCGGCGTCCGACCCGGCCGCCTCGGGGTCCGGCCGTCGCCGCTCGGCGCCGGCAGGCGGTGGACGAGGCCCCGCGCCCGGTGCGCCGCCGGTCAGGGCTGGATCCCGAGGTCCCGCAGGATGCCGGGGTTGTCGCGCCAGCCCGAGCGGACCTTGACCTGGAGACCGAGGAACACCCGCCGACCGAGCCGCTTCTCGATCGCGCGGCGCGCCTCGGTCCCGATGCGCTTCAGCATCCGGCCGCCCTTGCCGATCACGATTCCGCGCTGCGAATCCCGGTCGAGGAGCAGCGAGGCGGCGATCCGGACGAGGGGCTCGGAGTCGTCGTAGGCCTCGATGCGCACCGCCCCGTGATGGGGGACCTCCTGATGGAGGTTCGCGAGCATCCGCTCGCGCACGATCTCCGAGGCGAAGAAGGCATCCGGAAGGTCCGTGATCTGCCCCTCCGGGAAGAGTCGCGGGCTGAAGGGCAGGAGGCTCCCGAGGATCCCCACGAGCGACCCGCCGCCTTCCACATTCGCTCCCGTCCGCGCCGAGAAGGCGACGATCGGCCCCGGCGTTCGCTCGCGGCAGAAGTCCGTGAGCGCCCGGACCCGGGAGGCGGGGGCGATGTCGGTCTTGTTGATCCCGACGACCCCCTGCCCCCGCAGCGCGTTCAGCCGCGCGAGAAGGTCCCGGGTCTCCCGCGAGGCCGGCCGCGTCCCGTCCACGACGAAGAGCGCCACCTCGGCGCCGCCGAGGCTCTCGGTGACGGTCCGCATCATCGCCCGCCCGAGGCCGGTCCGGGGCCGGTGGATCCCGGGAGTGTCGAGCAGGACCATCTCGAGCCCCGGACGGCTCGCGACCCCGAGGATCCGCCGCCGGGTCGTCTGCGGCTTCGGGCTCACGATCGCGAGCCGATCGCCCACCAGGCGGTTCAGCAGCGTCGACTTCCCCGCGCCGGGGAGGCCGACGAGGGCGATGAATCCCGCCCGGCGCCCGGAGGGGGCTGTGGGCTCCACTCAGCCCGTCGCCGGCCCGGCCGGGCGGGGGGCGCGGCGGAGGCGCACCCGGTGGACGCGCCGCTCGTCGGCCTCGAGGATCTCGAACGCGACCCGGTCGCGCTCGATCACCTCGCCGACCTCCGGAATCCGCTGCCAGGCGGCGAGGACGAGGCCGCAAACGGTGTCGAACGCCGCCCCGTCGAGCGAGTCCGGGAGGTCGAGACCGGTGGCGCGCGAGACCTCGGCGAGTTCCGCCTCGCCACGGACCACCCACGAACCCTCTCCCTCGGCGACCAGATCCGCTTCCTCGGGCCCGCCGTCCTCGCGCACCTCGCCCACGATCTCCCCGGAGATGTCGCGGAGCGTCACGATCCCGGAGACGCTCGCGTGCTCGTCCACCACGACGGCGAAGGTCTCCTTGGCGAGCTTGAACTCGCGCAGCAGATCGTCCACCCGCTTCGTCTCGGGCACCACCGGGACCCGCCGCAGCGGGAGCTTCCGGAGCGGCGGCTCGGGCTCTCCGGTAGCGGGCGGCGCCGCGACCAGATCCACGGCGTCCACGACCCCGATCACCTGGTCCTGGTTCCCGAAGACCGGAATCCGGTGGTGCCGGCTCGTGGAGATCAGCCGCTCCACCTCGGCGCGCGACGCCCCTCCGGGAACCGAGACCACATGCGGGCGCGCGGTCATCACCTCGCGGACGAGCATCTCGTCGAGATCGAGGACGCCCCGAACCATCGCCGCCTCTTCTTCTTCGAGGATGCCTTCCTCCTCGCCGGTCTCGAGAAAGGCCTCGACCTCTTCTTCGGAGGCGTCGTCGCCGGCCTCCTCGACGAGCGGGACGGCGCGGCGGAGGAGCCGCCGGAGCGCCTCCGATCCGGGGCGGGCGATCCGCTCCCAGCCGCGGAACCAAGGAAGCAGCCCGCGGAGCACCTCCTCCGAGTCGCGCAGCAGGATCGCCGCCGGCGCCACCTCGCGGACGAGGAACCACGCGGGCAGGAACACCCCCGGGATCCACCACCCGGGGGTGAGCCCGAACCCGAGGCCGGCGAGGGCGACGACCACGAGGCCGGCGGCGACGAGCAGGCCGAAGCGCGCCGGAATCAGCACCGCGAGCGGATCGGCGAGGCGCTCGCGCAGCGCTCGCGCCTGCTCTCCCTCGCTCCCGAGCGCCCGCACCGCGATCGGGCCCGAGGCGAAGAACGCGACCTCGAAGACCGCGAACAGGACGACGAGCGCGACGGCGAGCAGGAGCAACCCCACGAAGAGCGCGGTCACCCGGCGGTTCCTCCGGCGAGCCCGTGGCGGAGACAGAGCAGCCGCTCGAGCCGGACCATTTCGCCCCGGTCGCGCTCGTGGTCGTACCCGACGAGGTGGAGCAGGCCGTGCACCGCGAGCGCGCCGAGTTCCGCGCCTAGCGGACGCCCGGCTGCCGCCGCCTGCCGGGCCGCGGTCTCCGCCGAGATCACCAGATCCCCGAGGTAGGCGGCTTCCTCGGGGGCGACCCCGGGCGGCGGCGGGCTCGCCGGAAAGGCGAGCACATCGGTCGCCCGGTCGAGACGCCGGTAGCGGCGATTCAGCTCCCGGATGTCCCGGTCGGAGACGATGCGCAGCGTCGCGCCCCGCGGATCCTCGGGCGCCACCTCCGCGGCCACCCGGGCGAGCAGGGCCTCGAGCGGACGCCGGTCCACGACGAAACGGTCCTGTCGGTTCTCGACCGTGAACTCCGGGGACGGCGGTTCCGGAGGGCGGTCGTCACGGCCCCGGCCCGCTTCCGGACGCCCCGCCGTCGCCTCCGGCTCAGCCATGGCGCCGCCGCCCGAAGTCGAACCCCGGGTAGGGGAGCCGCTCGTGGTGGATCGCGAGCAGGGTCGAGAGGAAGGCGCCGCGGATCCGTTCGAGGTCGCTCAGGGTGAGGTCGCACTCGCCGAACTGATCGTCCCCGACGATCGAGTCCATGATCCGGTCGATCACCCGCTCGAAGCTCTCGCGGGTCGGGTCCTTCAGGCTGCGCGCGGCGGCCTCGATGCTGTCGGCGGCCATGATGATCGCTGCCTCCCGGGTCTGGGGCCGGGGCCCGGGGTAGCGGAAGAGCGCCTCGTCGGGCATCTCCCCGGTCGCGGCCGCGCGCTGCTTCGCCTTTTCCCAGAACACCCGGATGATCCTGGTGCCGTGGTGCTGGGGGATCACATCCACGACATCCTTCGGGAGATTCAGGCGCTCGGCGGCCTCGATCCCCTCGGTGACATGCTTCCTGATGATCTCGGCGCTCTTTTCCGGCGAGAGCGCGTCGTGCGGCGTCGCGCCGCCGGCGTTCTCGACGAAGTAGCGGGCGCGGTTCAGCTTGCCGATGTCGTGATAGAGCGCGGCGGTCGAGCAGAACGAGGAATTCGCGCCGATCGCGTCGGCGGCCGATTCGGAGAGGAGGCCCACGGTGACGCTGTGCTGGTAGGTCCCGGGGGCCTTGAGCGCGAGCTGGCGCAGGAGCGGGTTGTCCCGCCTGGCGAGTTCCATGAGCCGCATCTCGCTCGTGCGCTCGAAGAGGTTCTCGAAGAGCGGCAACAGCAGGATGACGAACGGGGCCACCAGCAGGCCGCCGGTGAAGGCGCTCGCGGCCTCGAGCAGCAGGCGGGGAAACCCCCCGTAGTCCCGGCCCACGAGCTCGATCGCGATCACGAGTCCCGCCCCCATCAGGCCGAACAGCGCCCCGACCCGGATCCACGACGCCCCGGGCCCCGAGCGGCGGTAGATGAAGATCGCGCCCAGGCCGCCGAGGAGCGCGAAGAGGCCGAGGATCGGGTTCCCGGTCATCATCGAGAGCGCCGCGGCGAAGAGCGCCTGGGTGACCACCGCCGACTCCTCGTTCTCGAGGATCACCATCAGGAGCGCGGCGGAGGCGAACGGAATCACCCAGAGATAGACCGAGGGGTCGGAGAAGGGCTCGCTCACCAGCTGCGCCGCCGCCCCCCGGCTCACGAAACCGAGGATCCGGGTGAGCGCCAGGTGCAGCGCGATGACCGCGCCGCCCATCGCGAACGTGCGCCCGACCCAGCGCTCGGCGGACCGCGCGGGTCGGAGCAGGACGCGGAGGAGCGCCACCACGATGAACGCGAAGAGGAGGGCCCCGAGGCCGGCCCACCCGGACCTGCCGGACTCGGGCGACCGCATCTCCTCCAGCTGGCGGCGGGCGAGCCCGGTGACCTCGTCGCCGGCCCGGACGACGGTCCGCCCGCGGCGCACCTGGATGACCACCGGATCCACCGCCTGCTGGGCCTCGCTGCGGAGGCGCGTGGTCTCCACCGCGTTCCGCTCCAGGGTGGGCCGGACGAGCGCGGCGGCGAGCTCGGCGAGGGTGCGCCGGGGGCCGCTGGCCAGCTCCGAGAGCGCGAGGATCTGGAGTTCGACCGCGCTCCTCGCTTCCTCGAGCGAGAGCACGTTCGAGTAGTCCCGGAGCGCGACCGACGCTCCCGTCGAGAGATCGCGGCGCCGGATCGGCCGACCGAGCGCGGCGAGCGCTCCCTTTCCCTCGATGATGTCGCGCGCGAGCACGCTCGCCACCGAATCCGCGAGGTTCTGCCGCACCTCGTCGGCGAACCCCGAGGCGGTGAGCAGATCGAGCTGGGGAGCGGTCACCTCGGCGTCGAGCAGCCGGGAGACCGTCGCGGCGAAGTCGGACTCTTCGTGCGCCCCCGAGGCGATCGCCGCGCGGCCGAAGGCGAACGCCCGGGCGATCCGCCCCCGCGCCTGCTCGCGGGCCTGGGCGTCGAAGTCATAGACATCCGGAACGAGTTCGACCGCCTCCCGGCGCCGCTCGCGGGTGGCCGCCGCATCCTCGTAGGTGAAGTCGGCGCTCGCGCGGACGGTGCGCGGGGCGATCTCGCCGACCTCGTAGAGCGGCGTCTGGAAACCGAGGTCCGGCCAGAGGAGGAGGCCGATCGCGGCCACCAGCAGCCCGCCCACCCAGTCGGTGCGGGAGAAGAGCGCGTCCTGCGAACGCCGCAGGGCGCTCCGAAGCGAAACCCGCGAAAGACGCCCGGCGCGCTCTCGGGCGGGTGGCGCCGGCGAGGCGCCTTCGGGGGAGATCACCCGCTCAGCAGCCTGTGGATGAGACGACCCGCATGGGAATCCGTCCTCGAAGCGATGGGGAACTCCGTCGTCCGGGCGGATGCGGGGCGCTTCCCCCACCGGATGGCGGCCCGAATCGCTTGCGCGATCCGTTCCGCCGTCTTTCGCGGGGAGGGAGAACCCTCCCCGGCGGCGCTTCGCGCCGCGTCGGCGCGCGAGGGACTTTCTCCACAGCTTGTCAGACCGGCTCGGAGGCCGCGAGCGCGGGCTCGCGCCAGCGTTCCGGAGCACCCGCCACCGTCCCCCGCTCCGGTGCGCTCCGAAGCCGCGTTCTCGCCTTCTCGCTCCGCGCGTAGGCGCGCACGATCGCCTGGACGAGCCGGTGGCGGACCACATCGCTCTCCCCGAGCCGGACGAGCCCCACCCCGTCGAGATCGCCGATCACCTCCAGCGATTCGACGAGCCCGCTGACCCGCCCGGGCGGCAGGTCGTTCTGGGTGATATCGCCGGTCACCACCGCGCGAGTGCCGTTCCCCATCCGGGTGAGGAACATCTTCATCTGCTCCGAGGTGGTGTTCTGCGCCTCGTCGAGGATGATGAAGGCGTCGTTCAGCGTCCGGCCCCGCATGAACGCGATCGGGGCGATCTCGATCACGCCGCGCTCGCGCAGCCGCTGCGCCTTCTCCGCATCCATCATGTCGTGGAGGGCGTCGTAGAGCGGACGGAGATAGGGATCCACCTTGTCGATCAGATCGCCCGGGAGGAACCCGAGCTTCTCGCCGGCCTCGACCGCCGGCCGGGTGAGCACGATCCGGCGAACCTGCTGGGCGCGGAGCGCCTCGACCGCAACCGCCATCGCCAGCCAGGTCTTGCCGGTTCCGGCGGGCCCGACCGCGAGGACGAGATCCCGGGACCGGATCGCCCGGAGGTACTCGAGCTGGCGGAGGCTCCTGGGGCGGACCGTCTTGCCCGGAGAGGGAGTGACCACCGTTTCGACGAAGTACTCCCGGAGCGACGCCCCCGGATCCTGCCCCAGGATCCGGATCGCGGCGCGCACATCGCCGATCCGGCAGCGCTGGCCCAGATCCGGCTGGAGCGCCGCGAGCCCGGAGAGCGCGGCTTCGAGGAGCGCCATCCGGTCCTCCGGGCCGGAAGCGAGCAGCACATCGCCGCGGCTCGACAGCGAGAGCCCGAGGTCCTCCTCGATCGAGCGGAGGTTCCGGTCCCGGATGCCGAAGAAGGCGAGGCCGGCCCCTCCGGGGATCGGGATCCGGGTCATCGGGCGGGAGCTACCGGCCGACACGGCGACGAGAGCCAGGCGCCGGGACACACCCGCCGAGGCGGTCCGGGAAGGGGCGTCCGCCGAGCGGGCCGGCCGACCGGCTCAGCACGGAAGACGGCGGGAGCGCGAACGGGGAGAGGCGTCCGACCCGCGCTTCATGAACGGGAAACACGCTAACACAGCACCCCGAGAGCGGCAAGAAGGAAGGGCGCCCCCGATCCGCGAGCTGGCGGCGGGGATGGGCGAAGCGGCGGACCACTCGGAGGATCCGCACCCGTAGCTAGCTGGCCCCGCCCGGGGCGCACGCCCGCAGCGGCGCCCCGAACTTCCCGGACGGAATGATCCGACGGCGTCATCCCCCGGCGATCTTCGGGCCCCGGCGATCTTCGGGCCCCGGCGATCTTCGGGCCCCGGCGATCTTCACAGGCGGTGGAGAAAGTCCCTCGTGCGCCGACGCGGCGCGAAGCGCCGCCGGGGAGGGGTACGGGGAGGGTCCTCCCTCCCCGCGAAAGACGGCGGAACGGATCGCGCCAGCGATT